>NZ_JCBCUZ010000047.1:0-21816 GCF_059862735.1 Pseudomonas sp. MF06569
CAACCACTTGCGCTTTCGATCTCTCGTTAGCGGGAGGCGAATTCTACAGCGTTACACGCTGCTGTCAACACCTCATTTCCTGCTTCGATGACTTGAAGCTGACACTGCCGAAAACCAATCCAACTCACTGAAACTCAAGGAGTTTTCCGTTTCGACTGCGCCGGAAGTGGGCGCATTATAGGCCGCTGTAAATCTGAGTCAAGCATTAATACAAACTATCGACTTTATAAGTTTCATAGGCAGAAAATCCATATTGAATGCGCACTATATTGCACATCCAGAATTACCCAAGCATCATGCCTGTCTTTAAACCTTCTGCCAGGCACACCTATCAATGATAAAGCCCCCCCATAGCTTCGTAGCAACGCTATTCCCTGTTGGCTTGCTACTCATTGCCATGGCCTCGATCCAATCCGGCGCCTCGCTGGCAAAAAGCATGTTCCCTATTATCGGCGCACAAGGAACAACCAGCCTGCGCCTGACATTCGCCAGCCTCATCATGCTTCTGATACTGCGACCATGGAGAGCCAAGTTCACCACCAAGTCCTTGAAGACCGTGATCGTTTACGGGATTGCCCTGGGAGGAATGAATTTCCTCTTCTATATGTCACTGCGCACTGTTCCGCTGGGTATTGCAGTTGCTCTGGAGTTTACGGGTCCTTTGGCAGTGGCTATTTATAGCTCCCGCAGACCTATCGACTTTATATGGATCGGCCTGGCCATCACGGGACTCCTACTGCTCATACCCATTGGTGAAAGCGTTCAAGGCATTGATCCAACAGGCGCCGGCTACGCGCTAAGTGCCGGGGTCTGCTGGGCGCTGTACATCCTCTATGGACAGCGGGCCGGTGCGGACAATGGCGTTCAGACCGCAGCATTGGGCGTCATTATTGCGGCTCTGTTTTTCGCACCTATCGGGGTTTACCACGCAGGGGCGGCATTGCTGAACCCTGGTCTGATCCCAATAGCCATTGGTGTAGCACTCTTATCGACAGCACTGCCTTACACGCTTGAGATGATCGCTCTTACACGCATGCCCACCCGAACATTCGGCACTTTAATGAGCATAGAGCCTGCCTTTGGGGCGCTTTCAGGGCTCCTATTCCTGAATGAGGTCTTGTCGTTCACACAGTGGATGGCCATCTCTTGCATCATAATGGCCTCAATCGGTGCGACCTTAACGATGCGCAACCACTCAAAACCGATCGTCACCGACAATAAGCACGCCATTTAACTCTGCTCTGGTAATTAACTCTCATTTAAGGGATGTTTGTCCCTTGAGAATCACATGAACCGATTCCGGATAAGGATATCCACTAAAACCATGGGGAGATGGTCGCCGATTCTCGCATCCCGTAAATCCGACGCAAACGCTTAAGGACAGGAATGAAACGAATTTTGGTAGCTTTAGCCGTACTCGTTGTAACCGGCTGCGCAGCAACCTCGGAAACTGCCGTCAAGCATGGAAAACGAGGATTGCATATCAATTGCTCTGGATTGTCCTCATCGTGGAACAAGTGCTACGCCGAAGCCGTCAAATCCTGTGGAAGCAAGGGATACCGGGTGGTAGCCAAATCGGGCGATACCGCAGAAGAACCAGGGGACTATCCATTCGGCCTGAACCCAGCCGGCTATACCAGCCGCAGCATGATTGTTATCTGCAAGTAACGCCCCGCCCAGCCATGCCGTCGAGCGAGCCGACAGCATGGCAAGGAGATCAGGCAGTTATCGTAAGTGGTGCCGTACGCTCCAGCAGCCACTCAAGCGCAGACCCGACAAGGTGCGGGCTCAAACGCTCGCGAACCAGCGCATGATAGGCGTCAAACCATTCGCGCTCTTCCAGGGTCAGCAATGATGGCTCCAGACAGCGCGTGTCGATTGGGCACAGCGTCAGGGTTTCAAACTTCAAGAATGCCCCAAACTCCGAAGTTCCCGCCTCACGATTCAACACCAGATTCTCGATTCGCACTCCCCAACGACCCGGGCGGTATGTTCCAGGCTCAATCGAGGTAATCATCCCTGGCTGCATCGCAGTATGTGGTGCCGGCGCAGCCTGATACGCAATAACTTGAGGCCCTTCATGCACATTCAGGAAGTAGCCGACCCCATGACCTGTCCCGTGCCCGTAATCGACGTGCTCAGCCCAAATCGGCGCCCTTGCGATCGAATCCAGCAAAGGTGACAGGATCCCTTTTGGAAATTGAGCCCTGGACAAGGCGATCACACCTTTAAGCACACGGGTACAATCGTGTTTCTGCTCGCGGGTTGGCGTACCAACAGGGACCATACGCGTGATATCGGTTGTGCCTCCCAGGTACTGCCCACCCGAGTCGATCAACAACAAGCCATCACCTTCAATCACAGCATGCTCTTGCTCCGTTGCGTGGTAATGCGGCATTGCGCCATTGGCATTAAAAGCCGCAATGGTGTTGAAGCTTAACGATACAAAGCCGGGGCGGCGGGCACGAGCAGCGGTCAACTGCTCATCAATAGTCAACTCGGTAATGCGCTCACGCCCAAGGGCTGTCTCCAGCCATGCAAAGAACTCACAGAGCGCAGCACCATCCTGCTCCATAGCCTGACGGATATGGACCGCGTCCTCGAGGCTCTTCTGAGACTTGGCCAAGGTAGTTGGATTCAAGCCTTCAACCAGTTTCACCTCAGCCTGTAAATGACCGAGCAGCCCGCAGGTCACACGGGCAGGGTCCACCAATAGACGAGTTGAACCCGGCAAAGACGCCAGAGCCGCATTGATCTCAACGTAATCACGCAGCTCAACGCCATCAGCCTCAAGTGTCTCGCGCAGTTCGACACTGATTTTATTCAAGTCCAGAAACAAGGTAGCCCGCGAGGCCTCGACCAACGCAAACGAAACGAACACTGGGTTGAAGGAGACATCCGAGCCTCGCAGATTAAACAACCAGGCGATGTCATCCAGAGTCGCAATAAAATGTGCATCCGCCTGGCGCTGCTTGAGTGTTTCTCGCAACTGCGCCAGTTTTACAGCCCGACTGACCGTCGCTTGCGGCGGCAGATGCTCATAAACCGGCTGTACCGGCAGTATTGGACGATCATCCCAAACCTGGCCAAGCAGATCGATATCCGTACGTAAAACGGCACCACGCTCTTTAAGCTTGCTCTCGAGTGTGCGTGCAGAAGCCAGCGCGAGCACTGCGCCATCAACGGAAACCGTTGCACCTTCAGGTGTCTGCTCGGCCAGCCACTCCAGAGGCCCCGATTGCCCGGGTAACAGCTTGACCAGCTCAATGGTACTGCCCTTCAGCTCTTTGGCCGCCTGCTCCCAGTAACGACTATCAGCCCACACTCCGGCAAAGGTTGGCGTCACAATCAATGTTCCAACCGAACCGTAAAAACCCGACAGCCATTGGCGTCCTTGCCAATACGCAGGCAAGTACTCTGAAAGATGGGGGTCAGCCGAGGGCACCAGCAGCGCATATATACCGTTCTGGCTCATCAACGCCCGGGTACGCGCCAAACGCTCCACAACCGGTACTGGATTCAACGACTGAGTACTCATTCTGTCTCCTGCTTATCACTGGGTATTATTATTGGTCGCTAGTGATCATGGATCAGCCACTACCGTTGGGCAACCGCCCAAAACGGTGCCGGCGCGGCGACAGAAGCTTTAATCGCCTTCACTGCGGCATCTATATCCTGCTCGCTGGTGAAGCGCCCAAGACTCAGGCGGATTGTTCGGCTGGCTTTATCGGCATCATGCCCCAGGGCCAGCAGCACGTGGGACGGTGCATTACTCGCCGAGTTGCACGCTGAAGTTGCCGAGTACGCGAGGGAAGCACTCAGGATTGCGCTGTTGAAGTGCCCTTCGCTGAAGGTCAGGCTCAAGGTATGGGGAATTCGCTCTGTCGGACAGCCATTACATTGCAGCCCTTGCACATCGACCAACTGCTCAAGCAAGCGCTGGCGAAGTCCGCGAATGTGAGCCAGCTCCTGAGCAAATGACTCACTGGCCACTGCAAATGCAGCGCCCATGCCTGAAATTTGATGAGTCGCCAGGGTTCCTGAGCGCAAACCGGACTCATGCCCGCCACCATGAATCTGTGCCTGTAGCCGATCCTGCGCACGCGGCCCCACATACAAGGCGCCGATACCTTTGGGACCATAGATCTTGTGCCCCGAGAACGACATTAAGTCTACCGCCCACTCATCCAGGTCGATGGCAACCTTGCCCGCTCCCTGCGCGGCATCGACGTGGAACAGCGCACCATGCTCGCGGACCCGGCGCCCGATACCCGGAATATCGTTGACCGTGCCCAGTTCATTGTTGACCAGCATCAACGACACCAGCAGTGTGTCGTCGCGCAGAGCAGCATCTACCTGATCGGCACTTACGAGCCCATTGGCATCAGGGGCCAGATACGTCACCTCAAAACCCGCCTCTTGTAAAAAGCGTGCAGTGTCCAACACCGCCTTGTGCTCGATCTGACTGGTGATGATATGCCCGCGGGACTGACCACCCGCCTGGGCCACACCTTTTAGCGCCAGGTTATTGGACTCGGTCGCACCCGAGGTCCAGATAATCTGCTCAGGCCTGGCATTGATCAGTTTCGCGACCTGTTCACGGGCCAGTTCTACCGTCTGCCGGGCTTGCTGACCAAAGACATGGGAGCCAGAGGCCGGATTGCCAAAGTTGCCTTCAAAACCCAGGCAATCGACCATCACCTGAATGACACGAGCGTCCACGGGAGTGGTGGCCGCGTAATCGAAATAAATAGGTCGCTTGTTCATTGTTCAAATCCACTGAGCGCATTCCGGAAACAGGCAGTGCCTGGTTCCGGAGAGTGAAGCCACGAGAAAATGCGGCCGTTAGAGATAACCGATTGAGCCAGGTGAAAAAAGGTGCATTCGACAGGAAGGCCGTAGGATATGTCTCAAATCTGGGCTATCTGGAAAGCAGGAGCTTATAAAGCGCTAAAAGCAGGTCATCACGCAAGTCAGATATGCAATATCGATATATAAATATGGAATTAGGTTAGTTTACGGAATAACAAAATGACTTTATAAAGCAGCCTTCGGCTTTCCTTTTGTGGGCAGAGCCCCTGTTAAAAGGAGCTGTCAATGCAGCTTTTAACATTACCTGCCACCCCGGCACTGGCCACGTCCATACGCGCCACGGCACAAGTGTTTGAAGACCCCGCGTCCAAAGCCCTGTTGGCACACTTGCAACAGATAGCGCCCAGTGACGCCAGCGTACTGATCATTGGTGAAACCGGCACCGGCAAAGAACTGGTCGCCCGGCATATCCACCAACTCAGCCACCGTCACAACCAGCCATTTGTGGCCGTCAATTGCGGCGCCTTTGCCGAGTCATTGGTGGAAGCTGAACTGTTTGGCCATGAAAAGGGGGCTTTTACAGGCGCGCTGACTGCAAAAGCCGGATGGTTTGAAGAGGCCGATGGCGGCACATTATTTCTAGATGAGATCGGCGACTTGCCGCTGACCATCCAGGTAAAGCTGCTACGCGTCCTGCAAGAGCAGGAGGTCGTGCGGTTGGGCTCGCGCAAAAGCACACCGATCAACGTGCGCGTACTGGCTGCCACAAACGTCAATCTGGAACAGGCCATAGACGCCGGGCATTTTCGAGAAGATCTGTACTACCGCCTCAATGTCGTCAGCCTTGCGCTGCTCCCGTTACGTGAGCGCCCCGGGGATATCCTTCCGTTAGCCAGACACTTCCTTAAAACCTATCGCCAACGGCTGCCTCATGGACCAACGGCACTCAGTGAATGTGCCGAACACGTACTGATCCACCATCCTTGGCAGGGCAATATTCGCGAGCTTGAAAATGTCGTGCATCACAGCCTGCTCCTGTGCCGCAATCAGACCATTACGGTACAAGACCTGCGCCTGTCCCAATCACGCAGCAGACGCCAGGACTTCGCGCTGCAACAACCCGCCACGCATACCACCCGGGACTTGTTACAACGCGCCTTTCGGAAACTGTTCGAAGAAGAGCCGGGCGCCCTGCATGAAGCCGTTGAAGATACCCTGCTGCGTACGGCCTATGAGTTTTGCCATCACAATCAGGTACACACTGCAAAATTGCTGGGTTTGAGTCGCAACGTCACCCGAACACGCCTGATCAAGCTCGGAGCACTTTCAGTCAATGTTCGTCGCACGGAGCCCGACGCCCTCGCCTATTGAAAGCCTGCCCCCATCGCAGTTGCCTGACGATACCTCGGAACGTTTGGCAACATCGCTCGATACCGGGTTGGGCGACCCACGCGGGTTCAGTGGGTCCGATCAACCACAAAAGGCCTATCGCCGCTATTCACGCTTATCGGTAAGATGACGTCCTTCCTGCGCGTTTGCGCTGTACGTCCCGCCGAATTAAGTCGATCCCATGCCTTTTGAACTCAGCGTAGATTTGACCACCCTCGCCATTCTGGCCGCCGTTGCCTTTGTTGCCGGATTCATCGACGCCATTGCCGGGGGCGGGGGGCTGCTCACCACCCCTGCCCTGCTCACCGCAGGCTTGCCGCCACATCTGGTGCTGGGCACCAACAAGCTCAGTTCGACATTCGGCGCAGCCACCGCGAGCCTTACCTTCTACCGACGCAAACTGTTCCATCCTCGCGAATGGAAACTGGCCATTTTCGGAACCCTCGCCGGTGCACTGATCGGCGCAGTTGTCGCCCACTACATGCCCGCCGAATGGCTCAACAAAATGCTGCCGGTGATTGTTTTCGGTTGCGGGCTCTACCTGCTGTTTGGCGGCACGCCCAAAACGCCTGTCGACAACGACGCGCCGATCAAAAAGAAATGGCAACTGCCCCAGGGCCTGGGCCTGGGATTTTATGATGGCGTAGCCGGGCCGGGTACGGGCGCGTTCTGGACCGTCAGCACCATGCTGATGTACCCGGTCGATCTGGTGAAGGCCAGCGGTGTGGCGCGCAGCATGAATTTCGTCAGCAACATTGCAGCGCTGTCGGTGTTCATATTCTCCGGCCATGTGGACTGGGTGATCGGTCTGACCATGGGCTTTGCAGTCATGGTCGGCGCCTTCTTCGGCGCCCGCAGCGCAATCAGCGGCGGGGCCAAATTCATTCGGCCGGTGTTTATCACCGTGGTATTGGGTTTGACCGTGCGCCTAGCCTGGCAGCACTGGTTCGGCATGGCCTAAACGACGGGCTACATACAAGTCGATGAGATAACGCGCAATTGAGCGCGACGCCGGCAACGGCGGCAGCCGGTGCACATTGAACCACTGCGCATCTTCTATCTCGTCGGCCTGAGGCACGATATCGCCTCCCGCGTACTCGGCGTGAAAACCCAGCATCATGGAGTGCGGGAACGGCCAGCACTGGCTGCCCACATACTGGATGTTCCTGACTTCCACCTGCACTTCTTCGCGCACTTCGCGGATCAGGCAATCCTCGGCCGACTCCCCCGGCTCGGCGAACCCCGCCAGAGTGCTGTAGACCCCCGGCACAAAGCGCGGTGAACGGGCCAGAAGCACTTCATCGCCCCGGGTAATCAATACAATCATGCTGGGCGAGATACGTGGATAACTGCGCAAATCGCAGGCCGCGCAATACATCGCACGCTCCCTCGGCACCTGCGTCATGGCCTGCCCGCAGCTACCACAAAAGCGATGCTCACGAGCCCAGGTGCCAATTTGCGCGGCATAACCCAGCACCTTGTACAGCGTGTGGTCATCGCCCAGCATGAAGGCACGCAAGCCCTGCCAATCACAGCCCTCGACCTGGGCCGCACTTGCAAGCTCGAGCAGATACACCGGCTCGCCATCCAGGTGTCCGATGCCATGCTCCGCCAGCACAGCAAGGTCCTGGCGCTTGAGCCACTCCCGGGAAAAGAGCGGGCCATTGTGACTGATCAAGAACCCGTCGGGGCCGCGCGCCACGGCCCAGCCTCCAGTCAGGTCTGTATCCAGTACTGCCGTGATCCAACGCGGTGTCATTAAGTGATCCTTGTTCAGGTTACAAAGACGTCAATCCAGAAACTCGGGTTTTTGCTTGGTCATGTGCGCCGTCATCGCCAGCCGCAAGTCGCTGGACTGAAGCATCGCCGCGTTCCAGGTCGCAACATATTCAAGACCATCGTCCACACGGTGATCGCGCATATAGCTGATCATCTGCTTGGTGCCGGCAATGGCGATGGGGGATTTGCTTGCGATTTCCAGGGCAATTGCCATTACCCCGTCCAGCAACGCCTGATGATCGCTGTAGACGCGGTTGACCAGGCCGATAGCTCGGGCCTCATCCGCCGCGACCATCCGCCCGGTGTAAGCCAGTTCACGGAGCATGCCATCACCGATGATGCGCGGCAAACGTTGCAAAGTCCCCACGTCAGCGGCCATGCCCATGTCGATTTCCTTGATCGAGAACTGCGCATCCTCGGCGGCGTAGCGCATATCGCAGGCCGCGATCAGGTCAATCGCCCCGCCCAGGCAATAGCCCTGAACAGCCGCCAAAACGGGCTTGCAGCAATGATCCACGGCATTGAACGAGGCCTGCATTTGCAGAATCTTGCGCCGCAGCATGCGGGCATTACGGCCCACATCCTTGCCCATCTCATTGGCTACCGATGCCAGCAGCATCAAGTCGATACCGGCTGAAAAGTGCTTGCCTGCACCACTGAGCACGACAACCCGTACGGCATCGGTTTCATCAATCCACTGGAAGATCTCGATGATCTCGGTCCAGAACGCCGCGTTCATCGCATTGACCTTTTCAGGCCGGTTGATCTGAACGTGGGCAATGTTGCCGTTTAACTCAACCTGAAAAGCCTGGTAGTCGGACATAACCTGAATCCTTTATGGGGCGCTGTCGCCGCTCAATGAGCGGCGGACTATAACAAGCCTGACCGGCCCCAGGCAGGCCGCGATTGCGCCAAACTACGGACAAAATGACCTGCCTGAATAGCCCTCAACGCTGCAGGATCAAACGCTCTATCACCTGGGCAACGCCGTCTTCGACATTGCTGCCAGTGACCTGCATCGCCTGCTCGCGAACCTGCGCTTCGGCCTGCCCCATGGCGATCGACAGCCCGGCACGATGGAACATCGCAGGGTCATTGCCGCCGTCGCCGATCGCTACCGTACGCTCAAGGGGCACACCCAAATGCTCGGCCAGCGCTGCAAGGGCATCGCCTTTGTTGGCCTTGAGTGCAGTGATGTCCAGATAACGGGCCTGCGACCGGCTGGCCGATGCCTCCCCGCTCAACACCTGCTGCAGACTCTGTTCAAGCTCCACCAGCAGTGGCGCATTGCTGGTAGTGGCCACGATCTTGTCCACTCGATGCAAATAAGGTTCAAAGCTCTCTACCACTAACGGCGCATAACCCAGCCCCTGTTGTTCGTGGGCAACCATCGGGCCCAACGGATCGCGCAACAGCCACTCATCGTCAGCAAACACCCAGATTTCAACGTCATGACCGGACAACAGGGCCAGCGTCTTCAACACCGCCTCGTACGGCACATGATGGGACTGCAAATAGCTGCCATCGGCGTTTACCAGCACTCCGCCGTTGAATCCTGCAGTGGGCAATTCAATACCCAACTGCCGGATATACTCGCGCATGGCCCTGGGCGGGCGGCCGGTAGCCAGGGTGAAATGAATGCCTGCAGCCTGCAACGCCTTGACCGCAGCCAGGTTGCGCGGGCTGATGGTGTGGTCGGGCAACAGCAAGGTGCCATCCATGTCGCACAGCACCAATTCAACGGAGTCCAGCTTCACGTCACTCATCCTATGTTGAGCCAGACGCGACCATCGCGAGCCAGCAACTCTTTGGCCGCCTCCGGGCCGTCTTCCCCGGCCTTGTAAGGCTGAACGTCAGTGTGTTCACGCCACGCATCCAGAAAAGGCTGCACACCACGCCAGCCGTTTTCAATATTGTCGGCACGCTGGAACAAGGTCTGGTCACCGGTGAGGCAGTCGTAAATCAACGTCTCGTAGCCTGTGGAAGGCTGCATTTCGAAGAAGTCCTTGTACGCAAACCCCAACTCGATATTGGCCATTTTCAGCCCGGGGCCCGGGCGCTTGGCTTGAAGGTCAAACCACATGCCTTCGTTGGGCTGGATCTGGATACGTAAATAATTGGGCTGCAAACGTTCAACCTCGGTGTCGCGGAACTGTGCATAAGGCGCAGGCTTGAAACAGATGGCGATTTCAGTGTCGCGCGCACTCATGCGTTTGCCGGTGCGCAGGTAGAACGGCACACCGACCCAGCGCCAGTTGTCGATCATCACCTTGAGCGCCACAAAGGTTTCAGTGCTGCTGTCAGCAGCCACGTTGTTCTCTTCGCGGTATCCCACGACCGGCTTGCCGCAGGACTCACCCTGGGTGTACTGCCCGCGTACAGAATTTTTCAACGCATCTTCTTTCGACCAGGGGCGGATTGCTCCAATCACCTTGGCTTTTTCACCGCGCACTGCATCGGCCCCAAAGGCTGCGGGGGGCTCCATCGCCACCATCGCCAGCAGTTGAAACAAATGGTTGGGCAACATGTCGCGCAAGGCGCCGGTGTGTTCGTAAAAACTGCCACGTGTCTCGACCCCGACGGTTTCAGCCGCAGTGATCTGCACATGGTCAATGTAATGATTGTTCCAGAAGGCTTCGAAAAGCCCGTTGGAGAAACGGCTGACCAAAATATTCTGGACGGTTTCCTTGCCCAGGTAATGGTCAATCCGGTAGATCTGCTTCTCGCTCATGACATTGAGCAGGCACTCATTCAATGCTTGAGCTGTCTGCACGTCAGAGCCAAAAGGTTTTTCAATGACGACCCGGCGAAATGCATCGGGGGTTTCCTTGAGCAACCCGCTGGCACCCAGCCGCTGCACGACTTCGCTGAAAAAGCGTGGTGCAGTGGCCAGGTAGAACACCGCATTGCCAGTGCCGCTGGCGATGATTTTCTGCTCCAGCGCCCCGTAGGTGCTGTCATCCAGAAAATCGCCCTGCACGTAGCTGATGTTCTTCGCCAACGAGGCCCACAAATCGGCATTCAAGCCTTGCCCGTCAGGATGATCCACCTTGCTGGACGCTTCATTGCGAATGAAGTCCTCCAGCTTTTTGGCAAAACCCTCATCACTGATCCCATTGTGGTCAACGCCCACAATGCGCAGGCCACCGTCCAGTAAACCGTCACGACTCAAGTTGTACAGCGCAGGCATCAGCAAGCGCTTTACCAGATCACCGTGGGCACCAAACAAGAACAGAGTGGTGGGCGGCGCGGGCTTGGCGTCAGGTTTACTGGACAGATCAATCATTTTTTAGACGTCTCCACATGGCCACCGAAACCAAAGCGCATGGCCGATAGCATTTTGTCGCCATAGAGGCTTTGCTGGCGCGAACTGTAGCGGGCAAACAGGGCTTGCGACAACACCGGAACCGGCGTCGACTGCTCCATTGCAGCTTCGATGGTCCAGCGGCCTTCACCGCTATCTGCCACGGCGCCTGAGTAGCCATCCAGCGGCTCATCAGTGGCCAGGGCATCGGCAGTCAAATCCAGCAGCCAGGACGAAACAACGCTACCACGACGCCATACTTCGGCAATATCGCCCAGGTTCAGGTCAAAGCGCTGCTCTTCAGGCAGGTTCTCACCGCCCTTCATCTTCATCAGGTTGAAGCCTTCGGCGTAAGCCTGCATCAAACCGTATTCAATACCGTTGTGCACCATCTTCACGAAATGACCAGCACCTGCCGGGCCCGCATGGATATAACCACGCTCGGCACGATCGTCGTCAGATACACGGTCCTTGGTGCGCGGGATGTCACCCATGCCCGGGGCCAGCGCTGCAAACAGCGGGTCCAGGTGCTTCACGACAGCGCTGTCTCCACCGATCATCATGCAATAACCGCGCTCCAGGCCCCACACGCCGCCCGAGGTACCGACGTCAACGTACTGGATGCCCTTTTCGGCCAGAGACTGCGAACGACGCATGTCATCTTTATAGAAGGTGTTACCGCCATCGATGATGATGTCATCGGCGTCCAGCAGCTGGCTCAGGGTCTCGATGGTGTCTTCGGTCGGCGCACCTGAAGGCAGCATGACCCAGACAGCACGGGGTTTGGCCAGGCCTGCGACCAGCGCTGGCAAATCGGCAACGCCGGTGGCGCCTTCCTGTTCCAGAGCGCTGACAAAGTCGGTATTGCGGTCAAAAACCACGGTTGTATGCCCATTGAGCATCAGACGCCGTGCGATATTCCCGCCCATACGGCCCAATCCAATAATTCCCAACTGCATGTACTGTTGCTCCCAACGACAAATAAATAGGTGTACAGCACCTTAGTGCAACATTGCCCAAGGTGCCCGGTCAGGATCAGTCCTGACACATGGTGCATAGTTTCGCACAAGGTGAAGGGCAGATTCCCGATTCAATACACTCAACAGACGGACGAAGCAGCAAAGATTGCAAAACCAATACCCCTCAAGGTCGCCGAATGCGCCGACACACCCCCCGCAAGCGCAGCTATTGGCGACAAAGTTTTCACATGCACTTGGAGATACTTGAACACTTTGTGGCTGCTCTTTCGTGAGGCAGCCCCCATGTGTTGTGCCTGATTAATAGGCAACAACCATTCAAGTCAGTTATCAGCTGGAGCGCTGTATGGGGATGTTTAAACGCAGCAACACGTCTGCGAAAGGATTTGACTGGGCCGGCCTGGGTTGGCTGTTCCTGTTCTTCTGGTATTTTTCCGGCATCACCCAGCTACTGATCCAGCTGACCGGCACCTCCGGCTTCTCGGGGTTCCGCCAGGCCTTTGTGATGAGTGCCGTCTGGTTGGCCCCTATGCTGATGTTTCCCAAGCACACCCGCGTAATGGCTGCCGTGATTGGCGTCGTGCTGTGGGCCTGCTCGATGGCAAGCCTGGGCTACTTCTTTATCTATCAGCAAGAATTCTCGCAAAGCGTCATCTTCATCATGTTCGAATCGAACATCTCCGAAGCTGGCGAATACATGACCCAGTATTTTGCCTGGTGGATGGTGCTGGCATTCGTGGCCCATACCGCTTTCGCCGTGTTCCTGTGGTCACGCTTGCGCCCGGTGTACCTGCCCCGCGTGCAGGCCTGGGCTGCAGCGGTTGCCATACTGGTGGCGGTTATCGGTTACCCGCTGATCAAACAGACAATGAAGCACGACTCTATGGCCTCCGCCATGGAAAGCTTCGAAAGCCGTGTCGAACCTGCAGTGCCGTGGCAGATGGTAGTGGCGTATCGCCGTTATCTGGAGCAACTGGATAACATGCAAGGCATGCTGGCCAGCGTCAGCAAGATTCCGCCCCTGACCAACCTCAAGGACAACGAAGCCGGCAAGCCAACCACCCTGGTGCTGGTCATAGGCGAATCGACCAATCGCCAGCGCATGAGCCTCTATGGCTACCCGCGCGAGACAACGCCAAACCTCGATAAATTGCGCGATCAACTGGCGATTTTCGACAACGTCGTCACTCCACGGCCCTACACCATTGAAGCCCTGCAACAAGTGCTGACGTTCGCTGACGAAGAAAACCCGGATCTGTATCTCAGTACTCCGTCACTGGTCAGTGTCATGAAGCAAGCGGGCTACAAGACTTTCTGGGTCACCAACCAGCAGACCATGACCAAGCGCAACACCATGCTCACCACCTTCTCCGAGCAGGCTGATGAACAGGTCTACCTCAACAACAACCGCAACCAGAACGCTCGCCAGTACGACGGCGATGTCATTGAGCCGTTCAACAAGATCCTGGCCGACAGCGCCCCGCGCAAACTGATCGTGATCCACCTGCTCGGCACCCACATGAGCTACCAGTACCGTTACCCGCCGACCTTCGACAAGTTCGTGGACCGTACCGGTGTGCCAGCCGGACTGACCGACGACCAGGTACCGACTTACAACAGCTACGACAATGCCGTGTTGTATAACGATTTCGTGGTGTCGAGCCTGATCAAGGACTTCGCCAAGACCGACCCCAACGGCTTCCTGTTGTATCTGTCCGACCACGGCGAAGATGTATTCGATTCGGTCGGTCACAACACCCTGGGCCGTAACGAAGCCAAGCCGACAGCACCGATGTACACCATTCCGTTCATGGCCTGGGCATCGCCAAAATGGCGTGAAAACCACACCTGGAATTTCGCCAGTGACCTCAGCCGTCCTTACAGCAGCTCGCAGTTCATCCATACCTGGACTGATCTGGCCGGCCTGAGTGCCGATGAACTGGACGACAAGAAAAGCCTGGTCAGCGATCAGTTTGTCGCCCGCCCGCAACTGATTGGCGACCCGTACTCGCGCCCGCAGAAAGCCTTGATCGATTTCAGCCTGATCAAGCCTAAACCTCCGGCTGCAGGCAATGTAGCCAAGCAATAAATAACCTGCAGGGCGCCAATGGCGCCCTGCTCGTTTTCAGGCACACACATCACAAATAATTCTCATTACCCCTAAACCTTCTCCTTGTCATTCGTTTGAAGCACTAGACAACTTCATAACAACGACAAGGAGTCGGCAGCGATGTTCGCGCCATTTACCCGTTCCATGACCCTGACACTCGGGCTTATCGGCACTACCGTCAGCCCGCAATTGTTGGCAGACACCGAGCAGGATGACGTAGAGAAAACCTCCCGTTCACTGGAACTGGGCAGTACCAGTGTCACCGCCCAAGGTCTGGGCGCCAGCACCGAAAATACCGGTTCCTACACCACGGGCTCGACCAGCACCGCGACCAAACTCAACCTGAGTATTCGCGAAACTCCGCAGTCGATCTCAGTCGTCACCCGTCAGGAGATGGATGACTTCAACCTCAACACCCTGACCGAGGCCATGCGCCATACCACGGGGATTGTGGTGCAGCACAACGACTCCGACCGGGTCAGTTATTCGTCACGCGGCTACACCATCTCCAATTTCCAGATTGACGGGATGCTCAATACGTTCAGTTTTATGAAGACTGATGCCGACACCATCATCTACGACCGAATTGAAGTGGTGCGCGGCGCCACCGGCCTCACAACCGGCGCGGGCGATCCGTCGGGCACCATCAACATGATCCGCAAACGCCCCACCCACCAATTGCAGGCCAAGGCCGGGGCAACAGGCGGCAGTTACGATGACTATTACAGCTATGTCGACGTGGGCGGCCCGCTGGCTTTCGACGGTCGTTTGCGCGGGCGCACCGTGTTGTCTTATCGCGACAGCAAGTCGTTTCGCGATATCTATGCACTCAAGCGTGAAGTGGCCTACGGCATTCTGGAAGCAGACCTGACCGACACCACCCTCCTGGCAGTGGGTTACGACTACCAGGACAAACAGGTAAAAGGGTCGTCCTGGGGGACCACTCCCTATTGGACCGGTTCGGGCGAGAAAGCCAAATTTGGCCGCTCAACCAACCTAGCCACCTCCTGGAGTTCATGGCCGATGAAGGACAAGACCGCCTTCGCCACCCTGGACCAGCAACTGTCCAATGACTGGCACCTCAAAGCGGCCTATACCCATCGCACCAGTGACGCCGAAGGCAAGGTCTACTACGCCGGGGGCGGTTTCCCCAATGCCGATGGCACAGGTATGTCGGCCTATAACAGCCATTTTATCGGCGAAGAAAAAATGACCGCCGTCGACGTCAATATCTCAGGCACTTACCCCTTGTTCGGGCGTGACCACGAGTTGATGGTGGGTTACGGCCAGGCCAAAAACGACAACACGTCACCCTTGATGATTAACCTCAACCCAGAGACCTACGACACCATTCCAAACTGGCAGGACATGAGTTCGATTCCCAAGTATCAGGACTTTAATACCGGCATTGAGGGCAGCCAAAACATCGTCAAACAAAAGTCCGGTTACCTGGCTACACGCTTCAACCTGACGGATGAATGGCATGCCGTACTCGGCACCCGTTATGGCAGCTGGAAAAGCTCCAACGCCAACACCGTGTTTGTTGAGAACAATTCAGGCCCTCTCAAGCACACAAAAGTCAGCCAGACACAAAACGACATCATTACGCCTTACGCGGGCTTGCTGTATGACTTCACCGAGGAGTTGACGGTCTACGCGAGCTACACCGATATTTTCAAACCTACAACCAACAAGGGCGTAGGCGATGCTTATCTTGAACCGGTGGTGGGTAGCAATTATGAACTGGGCTTGAAGGGCAGCTTCTTGCAAGAACGCCTCAACCTGTCGACAGCCGTGTTCTGGAGCAAGCAGGACAACGTACCGGAAATCGACGACTCAGTGCCTCGCGGCCCCAAGGGCGAGGAATATTACAAATCCGGTGGCAAGGGCAACAAGATCAATGGCTTTGAGGTCGAACTGGCCGGTGAGGTCATGCAGGACTGGAACATGGTCGCCGGTTACACCTACACCCATTCACGCAACGCCGCAGGCCAACGCATGAATACCGCGTCGCCATTGAATCTGGTCAAGATTTCGAGCACCTACCGCCTGCCAGGTGAGTGGAATGCCATGACCGTGGGCGCCGCCGTCAACTGGCAAAGCGATATCTATCGCGCTGCCAACCGTCCTACCGGACAGAAAAATGCAGCGGGTTATCCGATCACCTTTAAAGAAGACATCACCCAAAAGTCCTACACCCTCGTCGACCTGATGGCCCGCTACACATTCGACGAACACGTCTCGGCATCATTGAACGTCAAGAACCTGCTCGATCAGAAGTATTACGAAAACGTCGGCTTCTATAACGGCGTGTTCTGGGGCGAACCGCGAACGGTGAGTGTTGGCCTGGAGTGGACGCTCTAAACCGGAGCTTTATCAAGCACAGCGGGAGCAGGCTTGCTCGCGATGCAATCGCCGCGGCAAGCCTGAAACACCGCCCCACCTGCATGACGGGCAAGCACCGTTCCCGCAGGACGTGTGAAACCCGCCGCGCTTACAAATATTTGTTCCAGAACATCATGCGCCCGTGAGCAGGGTCGAGCTGACCATCGCTGAAACCAAACTTGCGATAGGAACCTTGAGCCACGGGGTTGCCCTCAAGCACTTCCAGGGTGATCTTGCAGCAGCCTCGCTCACGGGCAATGTCTTCGACCTTGAGCAACATTTTCTGACTCAGGCCCAGACCGCGAAACGTATCCACCACTGACACATCATGTACGTTGACTAACGGTTTGCCAGCAAACGTCGAAAAACCTTCAAAACAGTTCACCAGACCTGCCGCCTCGCCGTTGACGAACGCCAGCACGCTAAACGCATGAGGGCGTCTGGCAAGCTCTGCCGGCAATTGCGCCAACACGTCCTGCGACAACTCTTCACCTCCACCCATGGGGTCTTTGGCGTAGTGGTTCAACACGTCTCTCAGCGCTTGAGCATGAACCGGGTTTGTATAATCAGCTTGAACTACCACGACATCCGACATTACGGGCATTCCTCGACCAATCCTGGTTCTGTTTATGAGAACACCAGACCTTAGCGCGGCCCCTGTGAAGCACACAAGTATCCGTTTCAGGGCAAGTGCGTGGAATCAAGCATCGACATCCGGGTGGCGAGCTGATTTGAAAAACTCTCAGCATCCGTATAAATCAGTACATGGCGAAACTGCGAATTTTCCTTGTGGAATTGAGCTTCATCCGCAATGCCCCCTCCTGCCATTTTCTGGCTGATCAGCAGCACGTCATACTCATTGGTCCGGGCTGCTCTCAAGCTCACCAAGGCCTCAGGGTTGTACAAAGGCGCGATCCGGTAATAGCCCAGAAGGTTAAGAGCCCTTTCCATTTTCAGCGCTTGTACTGGATCATCATCGGCAATCAATATTCGTAATGTTTTTGTTGGCATTTTGGCCTCGTCATTCATGAGACTCATCGGCTTGAGCATAACGGTCCAGCTCGTCGGCCAGTTGCTCCATGCTGTAGTGCAGTGCATCGACAGCACCAGCAAGACCTTGTGGTTCCGCCATCCTGCAAATCTCTTCCAGTTGCTCGCAACACTCAATCAGCTTCCTGGCTTGAATGAGCTTGCCTCCTCCTTTGACACCATGTGCCAGAGCACTCAATCCCTCATAATCATCTTTCACAAACAGCTCGATCAGTGCGCCGAGGTCCTGGCGATTACTGATGGCCAGTTCAGCGAGCAGTTTGTGGACCACCCCATCATCACCTTGGCTCAACTGTTTAAGATAAGTCAGATCAATCTGCCCGTCAGACTCATCGGCACTCTTGCCTGATGGCCCCTGCGGTACCCCAGACGCCAGGCAGGCACTCAAGTCCTTCAAACTGATGGGCTTGAACAAGCATTGATCCATTCCAGCTTCCCGGCAACGCACAGCTTCCTCTGGTTGTGCGTTGGCCGTAAAACCAAAAATCTGGCAGGGCGCTCGCCCCAACGCGACCTCCTCTGACCGCACTGCCCGTGCCAGCTCATAGCCATCCATGACCGGCATGGAACAATCAGTGATGACCACGTCAAACTGCCCCATCCGCCATGCCTTCAGACCCAGCGCACCATTTTCGGCGTCGGCCACGCGGTGCCCCAGGTAGCTGAGTTGTTGGGCCAGCAGCATCCGATTCGCCGGATAATCATCCACCACCAATACATTCAGCGAGCGTGTGCTCCCGACTTCTTGCTGCGCCTCGTCGACGGCGATTTCTTCAGGTTCAAGCAATGGCACCACCATCGTGATCTCAACCTGAGTTCCGGCCCCCTGCACGCTACTGAGGTGCAACTGCCCGCCCATCATTTCGCAGAGTTCACGGCTAATCACCAAGCCCAACCCTGAGCCACTACGCGCAGACTGGGTGTTGTTGCTGGCCTGAACAAATGGACTGAACAGTCGAGACTGGTCTTCGTCAGAAATACCGACGCCCGTATCCTCAACGCGCAAACACACCGACACCTGCTGCCCATCGTGAGCAGGCTCTACGTTCAGTTTCAGCCGAACTGCGCCCACATTCGTGAACTTGATGGCATTGCTCAACATGTTGGAGACGACTTGTTTAAAACGCATCGGATCGATCATGACATCTGTGTCCGACGCAGGGCTCAATTCGCATATCAGGCTCAAGTGCTTCTGGCGTGCAAGCCCATCGAACATCCGTGCCACGGCCTCTACCAGGGACTTGAGATTGGAGCGCTTGGGGGTCAATGACAAATAACCGGATTCAATACGCGCGATATCCAGAATATCGCCAATCAAGTCGAGTAACTCGCGGGCCGAGACGGATGCCACTTCGATTGCAAACCGATCCATGACACCCTGGTCGGCTTTTTTCATGGCCAGTTCAAGCATGCCGATTACCGCATTCATGGGTGTGCGTATTTCATGACTCATGGTCGCCAGGAATGTTGTCTTCGCCCGATTAGCCTCATCGGCACTTTGTTTGGCGACGTTCAACTCGTTCATTAACTGCTGGCGCCTGGCAATCACTCGCTGCAAGTAAGTAATCCAGGCAACCGCCACCAAGAGCAGGGCCGCCGCAATGGCGAACCCTTGAATAATTGCCGCACGATTACGCAGCCAATAGCTTTCAACGACGGGTATGTCAGTGCGCCAACGGCCGGTCAGCTCACTCATTTCTCCTGGGGTAATGCTCATGAGCGCCTTGCCCAGAATGGAGTTCAGCTGCGGATCATTGCTGGCTGTGGCAAAGCCGATCTGCTCGGGTTGTGTGCCTACCGTGCTGGTGATTTGCAGCTGTTTACTAAATCGCCTCGAGACCAGATAGCGTGCACTGACCAGCGCACTGACCGCCGCATCAGCTGCGCCTTCTGCCACCATGCTCAGGGCCGCAGGAGGGTTGTCAGCCTCCACCACCTGAATGCCGGGGTAGTTCTGCTCAATAAACTCGCGCAACACGTTGCCCCGCACCAATGCCACCCGCCGGCCCGACATTTCATCCAGGGTTTCAGGCACATCAGAACCAATACGGGTGGTCAGCACAAAAGGCGTTGTGAGGTAAGGTCTGGTAAAGCGCAGTTGATTCTCTCGGGCAGTACCGCTCGTGATCCCTCCCAGCATGTGTGCCTTGCCCGAACTGACCAGCTTAACCCCCTCAGCCACCGTGCTCTCGCGCACGGCTTCGAACTCAAGTCCTGTGTGTGCACTGATCTTGGTTAACAGATCAGCAATCAAACCCTTGAACGTGCCCTGCTCATCAAAGAATGACAACGGTACAAACTGATCATTGATCGCCACCTTTATCCTGGGGTGCATAGCCATCCATCGTTGCTCGCCAGGGCTGGGGTTAAAGCGCCAGGGGTTGGTGATTTGAGGCCCGTCGGAGCTCCAGCGCCGCAGGATCGTCATGCGCGCACTGGGCGGAATCACCGCCAGCGCTGCATTAACAACGCGCAGCAATCTGGGGTTATCGCGGCGTACCGCAAAAGAGAACGGGTTGTCTTCCAGCCTGGAAAAGTCAGCCAGTTGCACGTTGTTCAGGTAGTTTTTGTTGATCAGGTAATTGGCACTGATGTAATCCCCGAGGTAGACGTCGGCCTGGCCAAACGCTACGGCGCCGATCGCCGTCAGGGTTGAGGGATACAACTGCAAGGTAGCCTTGGGGTAAAAATCCTTGACCTTTTGGGGCGGTAAATAGTGATCAAGCATGGCCACACGCAACCCTGCCAGATCGACAGGTGGACGCTCACGATTACTGATGCGCGTCACCAGCGCAGGCGAATCGTCTGCGTAGGCAAGGCTTAGCACCAACTGGGGATCTTGTGCCTCGAAACCATTGGAGCTGCTTAATAAGTCCAGCTCGCCCTGCTTGAGTGCTTCTATCGCCAACGGCCTCGAGGGATACCGTTTGACCTCAATATCGATGTGCAGCAACTGTGACAGCAACTGTGACAGCAACTGCGCATAATCGGCGGTCAAGCCTTCGAAGTCCTGGCCATTGACGGCCAGGTCAAACGGACCGTAATCGGGGGCCGAGATGCCAAGACGCAAGGGGCCCTGTTGTTTGAGCCATTGCACTTCGGAAGGCTCAAGTACCACGCTGTACTCTTCAACACTCGAACGTCCCAACAGGCGCAATGTCTGCACCGATGTTTCAGCGGCTGCGACGTACTGGCCAAGGACAAGCAGCAGCCCAGCAAGTCCCAGACATGCAAGAGTTTTCAATTAAATCAAATCATTGCGCTTGGCAAAATCTGCCAAATAAACGACCGACTTTATATTCAACTTCTCAATCAACCTCGCCTTGTAAGTACTGATGGTCTTACTGCTCAATATCATGTCTTCAGCAATCTTCTTGTTACTCAAGCCACGGGCGAGCTGTTGCAATATGTACAACTCCCGGGCCGACAAGTGCTGAATCAACTCAACGTCGCTCATGTTTGCATCACTGTTGCGTACCGAACTGGCCGCCAGGTACGGAAAAAACGTGTAACCATCCATGATTATTTTCACGGCCCTCAACAACTCGGTGAGATCCTGGCTTTTACTGATGAACCCTGCCGCCCCGGCTTTCATGCACCGTTGGGAATAAAACAGGGGGGACTGAGACGTCAGCACCAGAATACGGGTGTCCAGCCCTGCGACCCTGATTCGATTGATCACCTCCAGGCCATCAAGGCCGGGCATGGTGATATCCAGGACAATCAGGTCAACATGATGCAAACGCGCCAATTGAACAGTGTCAGTGCCATTGGCCGCCTCAGCCACGACTTCATAACCCTGGCTTTCCAGCAGTACTTTCATGGCTGACCGAATAAGTGAATGATCATCCGCAATCAACACTTTCATACATTTAATCCTCCGCTAGTGTCGTGAGCGGTTAGTTTATTTTCTAACGTACCACGATATACTGTGCACCCCTCGCCCCGAGATGGTTCCAGGCATGCCTCGTCCAATTGCTCCCTTTGCACTACAGCCCGCCGACGTTCTT
>NZ_JCBCUZ010000048.1:0-12667 GCF_059862735.1 Pseudomonas sp. MF06569
TTGAGCATTACAACGAGCAGCATCCGCACAGCGCTTTGAACTATCGCTCACCGAGGGAGTTCAGGCGCTTGGCAGTGGCATCAATTTAACGGGGAGTTGGTGTCCGGTTTTGTAGGGGCTAATCCAGCGCGGATGCTATAGGATCTTATCAGGAGATGGCATTCCTCCTTTAACCGCCTTGTGCTGATGATGCCTACGTGAACCCTGGACAGGGTGCGTAGGTGTGCCTCCCTGTCCCTAATTTAGGACAGGATATGATCTTACTATTCGTGCTTCGCCCATCTTACAGCGCTGTCCCTCTGCATGCTTGGCCCTCCAGGTTTGGTAAGGAGTGCTCGCCATGCTGAAATCATTGATCGTCATTGCCATCGGCGCCTCAGTTGGTGCTTGGTTACGCTGGCTTTTGGGTATAAAGCTGAACGCTCTATTTCCTACGATTCCTCCCGGGACTGTAGTCGCGAACATGGTCGGGGGTTATCTCATAGGGCTGACCATCGCCTTCTTGGCTGCATCGCCTTCGCTCAGCCCTGAATGGCGCCTCCTGATCATCACCGGATTTTGTGGTGGTCTTACCACTTTTTCTACATTTTCAGCCGAAACAGTCACCTTGATTCAGGAAGGAAAACTGCTCTGGGCGCTTGGCTCAATTTCGTTGCACGTGGTTGGTTCGTTGACGATGACCACTGCCGGGCTTCTTTCATACCAAGTGATTGGTACTCGCTGAGGGGATAGACATGAAAGGCTTTATGGTCGTTTTCTTTACTCAACAAAACTGTCGCTATCAGGGAAAGATGTTAGGTGAATGGATCGTCGATTTGCCAAAAGAAATGAGCCCACTTGGGATAGATCCGTCCGACGCAACCACTTCTACAACATCGGAGGTAAGAACATGAGCTACGCGGACATTCCTGCTGGTAACGCGATCCCCGATGACTTCTTCACAGTTATTGAGATCCCTGCAAACCACTCGCCGATCAAGTACGAGGTCGACAAGCAGAGCGGACAGATCTTCGTTGACCGCTTCCTAAGCACACCGATGTTCTATCCGGCCAACTACGGGTTCATTCCAAATACGTTGAGCGATGACGGAGATCCTCTGGACGTCCTGGTGGTTTGACCTTATCCCGTCTCACCTGGAGTTGTCATCCCCAGTCGCCCGGTGGGTGTGATGTACATGACTGACGAAGCCGGAGCGGATGCCAAGGTGATCGCTGTGCCTCATGAAAAACTCAGCTCGATGTACAGCGACGTAAAGGAGTGCTCAGACCTCCCTGCGCTACTCCTCGCACAGATCCAGCATTTCTTTGAAAACTACAAAGCATTGGAGCCGGGTAAGTGGGTGAAGATGGGCCGCTGGGGGAGCGCGGACGAGGCGCGGGAAGAGATTCGAAAATCGGTAGCTGCGTATATTCCCAAGTAGGTTTCACTCCAGATTGAAAGCATCAGCCGGGAGTCAGAACTGAGGGGCAAGTGATTTGCCTCTCAGTCGCTCGGGACATCAAATGTCGAGGGAACCACACGCATAGATAAGTGGATGGCTTATGCTGCGCATGACTCAACTCAATCAAAGTCATTCCAGAATATCGGCCTTTGATAACCCACTTATAGGGTCGCGCTATCATGCATTTGACGATCTCCTATTTGACTAAGGTGATTGGTATATCTGAAAGCTGAATCACCTTTGCCGCGACAGAGCCCAGAAAGATCCCTGCAAGAAAGCCGTTGCCATGTGAGCCTAGGATTATGTTGTTACATCCTAAGGAGCGTGAGCACGCCACGATTTGGCTTGCTGCATCGCCTTGTAAGGTATGAAGTGTAAATGCAACCCCTTCCTGCTTCAGAAGCACCCCAGCTTTTTGTGAGTTCTCAGCACTTTTATCACCGTAGTAACGATCAATCTCATCCGCTCTCATGTCGTGTGCAATTCGAGTTGGTAGCAGTGGCTGTACATTCACCAGATGCACCTCAACACTACCGCCCAGTAATCCGCCATCTTGGATTAGCCCAACAAGGTAACGTACTGCGCGCTCCGAGTGCTCGGAACCATCGACAGCTACAAGTATTTTATGCATTTTCTATATCCTCTTTCAGTGGCATGAAGATGCTTGTCGTTAGGGGATTGCCAGCTTGCAATCAGTTCTACTCGGACAAGCGGATTCGAATCTGTTTTTCAATCTCGATGATCGCAAAGAGCGCAACACCAACCCCGATGATTATTAGACCATCAAGAAAGGGGATCGCTTCTGTGGCAAACACCTTTTGCAGCGGTGCCGCGTAGGTGATGGCGAACTGAGCGATGGTTACCACTCCTACAGTTATCCATACGATCTTGGTGCCACGAATGCCCTTCCAAGTAAGTGATGTGCTGTATAGATTACGAATGAAGAACAGATGGAATATTTCCATCACAACTAAAGTGTTGACCGCGATGGTTCGGGCCAACTCCACTGAGTAGCCTCTGTCGAGCGCATAAGAAAAAACACCGTATACGCCGCAGAGGAACAGAATAGAAACAAGCACCATATGCCAGACTAAAGCACCGCTTATCAATGGCTCTTTGCGCGAACGAGGCGGTCTGCGCATGGTGTTATCTTCGGTGGGCTCGAATGCCAACGCTATGCCGAGCGTTACTGCGGTTATAAGATTAATCCACAGAATCTGTATCGGCGTCACCGGCAGTGTAAGGCCGAGGAGCAGGGCCACGATGATGGTCATGGCTTCACCTGCGCTTGTGGGAAGCGTCCAGCTCAGGACTTTCTTAATATTGTCGTAGACTGTACGCCCCTCGCGCACTGCAGCAACGATGGACGCGAAGTTGTCATCAGCCAGCACCAAGTCGGCAGCTTCCTTGGCGGCGTCACTACCTTTTCCCCCCATAGCGATGCCAGCATCGGCACGCTTTAGCGCTGGTGCGTCATTAACGCCATCGCCCGTCATTGCCACTGTCATGCCATTCGACTGCAGCAGCATGACTAACCTGAGTTTATGTTCAGGGCTGGTACGAGCAAAGATATTGACTTCCTTTACCGCCTCCTTGAGGGCGGCATCGTTCATGGAGTCCAGGTCTACACCAGTCAGCACCTTGTCGGGATTATGCAAGCCAATCTGACGACCGATTGCGGCGGCGGTGCCGCCATGATCGCCAGTGATCATTTTTACAACAATGCCCGCTGCCTGGCATTGTTGAACTGCCTTTATCGTCTCGGGTCTAGGCGGATCAATTAGCCCGACCATGCCCAACAAGGTTAACTTCCCTTGCACGTCCCCAAACTCCAACACAGTGTGCTCTGGCTGAACTGACCTAGCTGCAAACGCCAATACACGCTGCCCTTTTGCGGCGATGGTGTTTGCCTGTTCGTACCAGTAGTCCGCGTTAAGGGGCTCAGTCACGCCATCGGTTACGAACTGCCGCGTGCTCATGGCCAGTATTTGCTCTGGTGCACCTTTTACATAGATAGAAGCATGGCGATTATGGTTGTGATGGAGGGTCGCCATAAAACGGTGTTTCGCGTCAAACGGAATGGCATCGCTTCGTGGCCAGGTACGATGATCTTCATCGCTATCTATTCCGGTTTTTCCGGAAAACGCTAGCAAGGCTCCCTCCATCGGATCGCCTTCAACCGTCCATAAGTCTTTATTCTGGCGCAGCACGGCATCGTTGCAGAGACCTGCTGCTCGCCCCAATTCTGAGAGCGCAGGGTGAGACGATATCTCGATCAGCTGATCGGCAATCCTGAAGCCTCCCGCTGGCTGATAACCTGCGCCATCGACTGTGAAGAGAAGATCGTTCGTGACGACCGATGCGACCATCATTTCGTTGCGGGTCAGTGTTCCAGTTTTGTCAGTGCAGATGACGGATACCGAGCCTAGTGTTTCGATGGCAGGCAGGCGACGCACGATAGCGTTGCGGCGAGCCATTGCGCGAACTCCGACAGCCAACGTGATGGTAAGGACGGCGGGCAATCCTTCAGGTATCGCCGCTACTGACATCCCGACTACGATCATGAAAATCTCTGTGAACTCGTAGTGCGCGACATAATGGCCGAACATGAGCAGAAGGCCACCGACTAGCAAGATCAAGATCGTCAGCCAACGTGCAAAGACGTTCATTTGCTGCACCAGCGGAGTTGTCAGCGTTTCTACTCTAGCAAGTAGCGTACTGATGCGTCCGATCTCAGCTGCAGCTGCGGTAGCAACTACAACCCCTGTAGCTTGTCCGCATGTCACGAGCGTACCGCTGAACGCCATGCAGGTACGATCACCCAGAGCGGCTTTAAGGCCCACTGGTTCGGTATGCTTTTCTGCTGGTACGGATTCACCTGTGAGAATTGCTTCTTGAATTTGTAGTCTGTTCACGTGCAGCAGACGTAGATCAGCAGGTACTTTGTCTCCGGCTTCCAGCAATACGATGTCGCCCGGTACTAGCTCCTCACCTACAACGCTCAAGCGTTGGCCTGCGCGAATCACGGCGGCGTGCGGTGCCAGCATCTGCCGGATAGCTTCCATGGCCTTTTCCGCTTTACCTTCCTGGACGTAGCCAATGATCGCGTTTGCAATAACTACCGCAAGAATCACCACCGTATCCCACAGATGTTGAAGCATCGCGGTAATCGCTGCAGAACCTAGAAGCACATAAATCAGAATGTTGTGAAATTGCAGCAAAAATCGCAGCCACGCAGGTCGCCGTGCTACTTCTGGCAGGCGATTAAAACCAGTTCGGTCAAGCCGAGTTTGAACCTCGGCGGACTCTAGCCCGACATGCTCATTAACCTGAAGGAGGTTCATTACCTGCTCTGCAGGCAAGGCATGCCAAGCCGCAGAGTTTGTGAGGGTTGGTGTTTGCTCAGTTGCTGCGTAGACCACCGGCTTCATCAATGAGTACCTTCTGTGTACGCAGCTCAACTGAATCGAGCTTGAGTGGTCGTGAATAAATCGAAATGCTAAAAAGTCGGTTATCGCTTTGAAAGCCTCTCAGCATACTAGCTGACACCAAGTCAAAAACTCACACAACCAACAGTCAGATGATTATTGACCCAAATCATGTTATTGGTGACCTGTAGTGTGACAAGATATTTTGCTGAGCAATCTGGATACCAACCTCCTTACAGCCAATAGCAGTAATCATATCGATCGGCAGGCAGGCAGGCAGGCAGGCAGGCAGAATAAAAAACACAAACAACCTATTATTAAAATAATAAAACCAGCGTACAACATGCCCTCCCCTGAAAACTTATACACCCCCTTTAGACCTCACACTGATCAAACCTAAAATCATCGCCCAACCGTACAAACACTTAGATTACTGAGTGTAAATATCGGACTGCACCTCACCCAGCTTTTATGACAAACCTTACAAGCCGGCATTCACGCCCACACTAAAATCAATACCACACACAATCGTAAAGCGGACGAGCAAAACCAAGCCACTCTAAACAGCGATGTTAATATACTAAACTGCAACCAGTTACGAGTCACGTTCAAAACACAGACTTCACAAACAGCGACTCTTCATGCGCAACTAGCAAATCACACTACATAATCAATAGATCACTCGAGACATAAAAATTATTTTTATTATTTAGCAAATGACCGGCGCAATTATTACAACAGTACTACCCAAAGCACCAATTTCAGGCTAAATACAAAGACAGCCAACAAGCAACCTTGCCTTTAACTCAACTGTTTCAGGTTATTTAATACCACGCACTGGAGTGAGTCAGATGTTAATATATTGCTTTATAAGTGACCCTAAGGATTTTGATGACTAAACATCAACCTGCAGCCGCCCTCCCTAGAGCCACCGCGATTTTAGCTCGTTACCTATCGTCGGAGTCAGCCGGCGGTATAGTACTGATGGGCGCAGCACTGGCAGCCTTGATTGTAGCTAACTCGCCTCTGTCCCAAGGCTACTTCGCAGCGCTGCACAGCATATGGCTAGGGATGTCTGTGGAACATTGGGTCAATGACGGCCTGATGGCCATCTTCTTCCTCATGGTCGGCCTCGAGATTAAAAGAGAAGTGCTTGCTGGGGGACTTTCCACCTGGAGCCAGCGCGCCTTGCCTGGATTTGGTGCTTTAGGCGGCATGGTTGTGCCTGCGCTGATCTATATCGCCATCAACTGGGGTAACTCTGAGACCTTGAAGGGATGGGCCATCCCTGCCGCTACCGACATCGCATTCGCTTTGGGCGTCCTATCGCTCCTGGGCAAGCGAGTCCCTACTTCGCTGAAGGTTTTCCTTGCCGCCCTAGCGATCATTGACGACCTAGGTGCTGTAGTCATCATCGCCTTTTTCTATACCACTGGTCTTTCCATGCCGATGTTGCTGGCATCGCTTGCAACCCTGGTCATTCTGATCGCAATGAATCGATTGGGCGTCAGACGATTACTCCCATATTTGCTGGTCGGTAGCGTGCTGTGGTTCTTCGTGCTGCAGTCGGGAGTGCATGCCACCCTTGCGGGTGTTGCCGTTGCACTGTGCGTCCCTATGGGCAAGCCTGAAGAGGAAGTTCGGTCTCCACTGCTGTTCCTAGAGGAAAAGCTGCATATGTGGGTAGCGTTCGCTGTGGTGCCGATTTTCGGCTTCGCCAATGCGGGTGTTTCACTGGCCGGTATTTCCATGGAGAACCTGGTTGATCCAGTTCCGCTGGGCGTTGCGCTCGGCTTGTTGGTGGGCAAGCAGATTGGTATCTTCCTATTGGCTGCTCTGGCCATTCGTATGGGCTTGGCCAAACTACCGGAAGGCAGCAATTGGGCACAGCTTTACGGCGTTGCGCTCCTGTGTGGCATCGGCTTCACCATGAGCCTGTTCATCGGAAACCTAGCGTTTGCTGGATCAGCTCACCTGATTGACGAGGTAAAAGTCGGTGTGTTGATCGGTTCCACCTTGGCTGCAATAGGTGGTGTCATGATTTTGCGCCGCAGCGCTGTGCCTGCCATTGCCGCCGCCACGCTTTCCAAATAAGCGTAAGCGAGCCGGCCATAGAGTTTCTCACTGCTAGAAATTCTGTGGCCGGCGCATAGTCTGACGAAGTGTGGTTACCCTTTTCCATACCAAAAACTGCCGATATATGGTCTCAACGGCTGATTGGCGGCATCAACTCGGACGCGACTTTTTCAGCATGAACGTTTCACGCTGAATTCACTGCCCCATCGATGGCTCCCGACGCTGCATCACGGCTTCGTTATGCGATATGGCCTGATGCAGATTGATCCAGGCAGGCCACATTCCATTAGCGATTTCGTTACTTTCCATTCTGACGGGCTCTAGCTGGGGCGCTACTTCGCATAGATAAAAAGTAAGCGGCTGGCTACCCCACCTTGGGTTCACGAGATGTAGTAGTCGGATTCGGCATGTCGAAGGGAGTAACATATGCCCTGGAATGGGTCGTGTGGTCATGAATCGCTTAGGAGTTGTTCCCGTTGAAATCCGATTTAACTGAACTAGGCACAAAATATTCAGGCGTGGCAGACCCTTCCCTCGGCCATATTCCAAACGAACTGGTAGCTGCTATCCAAGATGTGTACAAGCCGGCGGGAATGCAATTGACGGATCTGGCTTTACGCGAGGCTGAGAGTCCCGAGTATAGTGCCTCCCGCTTTGGCCTAGACGGACACACCATTGTCTTCCGCGTGGCTAAAACAACGCCGACGAAGATTGGACAGTTCGTCACAATATGGAAGCGCCCGAGGTCAGGCAGCACCATTGCACCTCTCGATGTCGATGACGGCGTAGCTTTTGTTGTAGTGAGTGTGTCCGATGCAACTCATCGCGGACAGTTTGTTTTCGACCATAAGATACTGGCATCAAAGGGCATCATGGCGATTAACGGTAAAGGCGGTAAGCGCGCTATCCGCGTTTATCCACCCTGGGTCAAACCAGTCGCCAAAGAGGCCGTTAGGACACAACAATGGCAATTACGATACTTCCTTTCTCTTGAACAAAGCGGAAGCGCCGATTCCGTGCAGGTGCGTCGGCTATTTGAAGTTTAAGATCCTTAACCGTCACTCATGAGCGTTCTGGGTAAGCTCGACGTCCACCTATGGGGCAGCAACTGATCGATTGCTCGCAAAGCAACAGCTCGATGATCGCCAATGCTTCCGCCTGCCGTTTGGGCGTAGCTCCCAACGGAACGAAAGCTGTCAACGCCCCTGGTTAATGATTTCGGTAAAGTGGTAGTCACTTGCGTGATCACGTTGGTGTAGATGGCGATGCTGGATAGGTTTGCGCCCGGCTGCAGGCATTCCTGAACAACCTGGGCGGGTAAGAGCTTCGTTGGCGCATGGAGATCCTGACATTAAGGGCGATCGCGTCCGCTTAAAAATACGCGGACACCATCGCCCTTAATGGTGGAGTTCGGAAGGTGACATCCCCAGCCGCTTACGATAAAAATGCAATGTCATGTGCATCAGATCGTATTGAGGCTTCCGATAGGAGCGATACTCCTCGATGTAACCGTAATGCTTAAGCACCTGTCGTTACCTCTAATCAGGTCTAAACCCTTCTCAGTAGGGAACTACAAAGCAGAGACGCTCAGAAAAGTGCCAACTAACTGTCGCTTATTTTTTTCAGTCGACTTTTGATCTACTTGGTGCGAAAGGGTCTTTTGAGCGCATGACGGCTCACTAGAGTCTGCTAAAAGCTGGTGCTTCTTGCGTCCCTGATTTATTAAAAGATTTTACGAAAAATTTACAAGCCATAAAGGTGGAGCATCCGATACTGTACTGCGCTAATTCAGTAGGCTACTTTTTATGTCTCTCGCAGGACTAAGATTTATCGGCTTCATTTTAGGAATTTTTCTGATCACGCTAGCTTTAAGCATGGCTATCCCAATAATCACACTCATGGTCTATGAGCAGGACGGTGGCGATCTTTCGGCATTCCTGTGGTCAAGCTTAATCACATCTGTCTGCGGCCTTCTGTTGATCGCGCGGGGACGCCCAGATACCGCCCAGCTTCGTCCCAGGGATATGTACCTGCTAACTACTGGCAGTTGGGTTGCGGTGTGCATCTTCGCATCGCTGCCAATGGTGTTTATCAGCGACATCAGTTACACCGATGCATTCTTTGAAACAATGTCGGGCATCACAACTACAGGGTCAACGGTACTCACTGGTTTGGATACCGCTTCACCGGGATTATTGATCTGGCGCTCAATGCTACATTGGCTCGGAGGTATAGGCTTCATAGGCATGGCTGTAGCGATCCTACCGTGGAGATACCGACCGCCTCCAGCGTTTGCAAAGCTCTTTGATTCACTCGACCACTGGGAAAGCTACCCGAGCTAACCGCTTCTACGCCTTCAGGTGCTAGGTGGTTGAACAACGCCTCAGACAGAATGCTTCGGCAGCTGTTGTGGGTGCACATAAACAAGACTTTCATCAAATAATTCCTTGATTCAGAAACTGAGGCGCAATGCCAGGGCGCACAGGGTGACGACGAGGATAGGTAAGGTCAGCACTATCCCTATTTTGAAGTAGTACCCCCAGCTGATAGTGCACGACCCACTTCGTGTCTCGACCATCCATCACGCCTGCGCGCTCCGCTTGCCCCCAGCAGCAGATGTCTGCACCTCCACGCTAACATGAATGTAGATTTCATCCTCTGTAGCTTTAAAACACTTTGCCACCCGTGCCTTCAGCTTCGGAGCCAACAGGTACAAACCTCCCACCTTACGATCCAGAAACAGTACATCAACAGGTGGTGTGTGCCAGAAGTCGCGGTCGGCACCTAGTTCCCAGCCGGCATCACACAGGCGTACGGCTAGGTCAGACGTCGCGAAGTCACGGGCAACGAGCCGGGCACACGAGGCTTCATAAATGAAGCGCCTCAACCATCGCGGCAAGAAGCAAGCAGACGCTAGCCACGAGGGTAAGCCGTAATCGCATCGGTAGGTACCAGCCGGGCAAGCTTATAACCCGCAACAGCTTCCTGTCCTGCAGAAGGTGGACAACTAAGCCGATGACCAACAGCAAGCAGCCCAATGACATTGGCAGTAACGTAGCAATCCAAGCAATAAGCGCAGGAATGACACTCCAGATGAACCGGTCTCTGCCCTGCTCGGCGCTCATATCTTGCACGGTCATAGCGAAGCCCCAGTGTAAGGCGCCGACGAAACTCAGGATGACTGCGCCATAGTTAACAAGCGCAATCGCAAACAACGGCCGATAGTCGAGAGAGAACGGGATCAGTAGCGCCAGAAAAATAAACGGCAACAGACCTCCATAACCCAGCAGGCTGACGTGCTTTGGCGGAGAGGTTGAAGGCAACACGTTCATTTGTATTCCTTGCAGTGAGCGACACTCAAGACTGTAGGCCCAAAAGCCTCGCTTGGGAGAGATATTGATGGCGAGGTGGGCTATATGACTGCAGCCCTGAGCTGTTCCAAACTTCGTTTATCTGTTACGCAAACGTTCAGCACAAACTCGCGCTTAGCGGAGGCAGGGATCAAATTTTAAACTGCATCAGCTTTCCTCGCGTTGCTTACCCTAGCTACGCTGGAAATTGTCGCTCTGGCTGCAGGCACTCCTGGACGACCTGAGCTTTGAACGATTTAAGATCAGAGCTTCGTTGGCGCATGAAAAACCTAGCGAAGGGGTGATAGCGTCCGCTTAAAAATACGGGGAGACCATCGCCCTAAATACTGGATTTCGGTAAAGCACTGTGAATAGGTAAAGGCAGCACGGTACGGGCCCCTTTTAGGGGCCCGCAGTCTTGAACCGAGCAAATTGCTCCACTTTTACCAATGCTCACTGGAGCAATGACTTGCGAAAGCCCGGAGGCCTAAAAGTAAATTAAACATGTACCCATAGGCAGGAATCCAGCAATGCCAGTCGATCATGATCTGGCCCGTCTACTGAGTAATCTGAGGGAACATTTCCTTACGTGCGTCAGCATCCATCTCGGTCTTGTAACTGTGCAGGGTCTTCAGCTCTTCGGTTCGCTGTGCTGCCGGTCGAGCATTGATGCCATCAAGGAACCGTTTTACGTTTGGAAGTTTTACCCAAGCGTAATCACCTAGGATGAAAGGTACCGCACGCGCCCAACCCCATACGGCCATGTCAACCAGCGTGTACTCACTTCCGAGCATATAAGGCTGTTTGGCCAGGTGCTCGTTGATAATCGTCCAGTGACGCCAGGCTTCGAAGGTGTAGCGGGTAACGGCGTAGTCTTTTGGCTCGGGTGCGAAGTGCTTAAAGTGAACAGCCTGTCCAGAGTAAGGGCCGATACCGGTCGCGACAAACATGAGCCAGGAATACATCTCACCTCGCGCTTTGAGATTGTCAGCAGGCAGGAACATCCCTGTCTTTTCGGCTAGATAGAGCAGTATGGCGTTGCTGTCGAATACCACGTTGTCACCATCAACCAGAGCCGGTGTCTTGGCATTCGGATTGATCTTAAGAAACGCCGGATCGTGCTGTTCACCCTTGCGCGTATCAACAGGGATGAGTTCGTACTCAAGGCCTGACTCCTCCAAGAAAAGCGCAACCTTGGCGGGGTTAGGAGACGGGTGATAGTAGAGCTTGATCATATTGATTCCGTGCAGTGGTTTTCAGAGAACATCGCTAAAGCCAAGGGAGGAAGATCAAGGCTTTTGATTGCAATACTAATGGCGACTGTTACACACGCAGCATCGAGATTAATCCGTGCCAAAACTCGAATGCCCAGCAACACACTGAGCAAATGATGCGCCCCCAGCTTCACATCAATCTCCAAAGAATCGACAGATTGCATGCGGAAGGTTTGCAGGCTGCCTTCAAAAAAACTGCGAATGCCCTCGAATTCTTCTGCGACGGCCTGTTGCAAATCCGTGTCTTCTGCATTTGCCTCGAGGGCAGAATTCACCAGCAGACATCCACGATGAAAAGGATCGTTCAGTGTGCGACTCAACACCTCTGCAAAGAATCCAGTTATGGCCATTCCAGCGTTTGGAAGAGTTTCAAGGCGCCGAGTTCGATCACGCACACTGCGCTCTAGATAGTGCACGAGGGCGCGACGTTCAGAATAGCTCTGGATTAAGGCTTCAGACGCGGGGCGGCACTATCACGCTATATCGATGATGACGCCGTCCCCATTGTGCTATTAATAACCAAGGCATTTATCCTTACCTGGATCCAGATCATAAGGTTCTTTAGGTAAACGCCTACCATATCACCCTAGCCCACACACCTGCGTAGCTCCAACGCTCGCGAGCCCAAGAACCCCAACTAACTAAAAACCTGATGGGCCGATGTTTATCAAGCAGCACTGCACGGACAGCTTGATTCGAAACACAACCTTCAGAAGGATTGTTCTATGCGCGGAGCACCCTACCGGCAAAACGAGGATCAGACTCTGCTTGCGCTGGAGGCACTTGAGGTGCTCGATACGGCTGCTGAAGCGGAGTTTGAAGCAATTGTGCATGCCGCATCGGTTGTGTGCCGCGTACCCATTTCACTTATAAGTTTGATCGACGAGCGCAGGCAGTGGTTCAAAGCCCGTGTGGGGCTGCCCAATGTCATGGAGACAGACCGAGACATTGCCTTCTGCGCGCACACGGTTCTGTAGTGGTCTAATGAAACCGGACACCCTTTTAGGCGAGAATACTCGCCAGATCGAGGTGTCAGATGACCAAACAACGCCGTACCTTTTCCGCTGAATTCAAACGCGAGGCTGCCGACCTCGTGCT
>NZ_JCBCUZ010000049.1:0-10032 GCF_059862735.1 Pseudomonas sp. MF06569
CCGAGTGGTGGGCTGGGCGTTATCAGAAAAGCCGGATGCAGACTTGGTGATCAAGGCGTTGGATGTGGCTTACGAGCAGCGTGGCAAGCCGCAAGGCCTGCTATTTCACTCAGACCAGGGATCCCAAGGCGAATTCAACCGGTCGTCGCAACACTGGATTGTTGGACTGATTTTAGATACTCATTCAGTGCTTCGGCAGGTGTCTTCCAGCCGAGTGTTTTCCGGGGCCGCGTGTTCAGCACATTAGCCACGGCTTGGATCTCATGCGCACTCCAGCGAGACAGATCGGTACCTTTTGGGAAGTATTGCCGTAGAAGGCCGTTCGTATTCTCGTTTGTACCGCACTGCCATGGACTATGAGGGTCAGCAAAGAAGACCTTCACTCCGGACTCGATGGTAAATCGAGCGTGATCCGACAGCTCCTTCCCACGATCCCAGGTCAAAGATCTCCACAGCTCGATGGGAAGATCAGTCACTGTTTTCTTCAATGCGTTGGCCATACTAACAGCCCCGTATCCAGCCAGCGCCGGGCCGTTCTTCGTCCGGGGAATTAGCCCATAACCTTTCTCGCGAGGCAGATGGACGAGCATGGTGAATCGAGTTGAGCGTTCGACCAGCGTTCCAATCGCAGAACGGTTCAGACCAATGATCAGGTCGCCCTCCCAATGCCCGGGTACAGCCCGGTCCTCTACCTCAGCAGGGCGACTGGAGATCATGACATCCTCGCTGACGTGTGCCCATGCTTTGGCTTGCGCTCTAGCTCTCGGCACGCGCAATGCTCGCCCTGAGCGCAGACAGCTCACCAGTTCGCGTTTGAGAGCTCCTCGACCCTGAATGTAGAGCGCCTGATATATGGCTTCGTGAGAGATGCGCATGGATTCATCGTCCGGAAAATCGATCTTGAGTCGGTTGGTAATCTGTTCGGGCGACCAGCCATTGACCCATTTACGGTCACTGCGATGTGGTTTATTTCGGCCTTTGAAGGGTGCTTGTCGAGGCCCAGCAATCTCACGGCCATCAGCGTCTTTAACTTTACCCTCAAGACGGTCTCGTATGTATTGATGCAATCGCGGATTAGTGACCAGTTTCGCTGGCTTCGGTCTCTTGGCAACTAGTTCTGCCTTCCATTGCGCAACTGAAGCTCGATATTCAAGCCGACCGCCACGAGTTGCAGCATTACGTGTCAGCTCCCGTGAAATTGTCGATGGGCTTCGTCCAAGGCGACGGGCAATCTCACGAACACCAACACTTTGCGCCCGAAGCAGCCCAATCTCTTCTCGCTCTGCGAACGATAAGTACTGTCCTGAAATGTGGTTCGACATGAATAATGGCATCCCGCCCCGATGACGGAACCAGCGTGTGCCTACCGCTGTTGATACGCCAACGGCTTGTGCTGCTTTTTCGCTTGTGATGCCGGTCGCGATCTGCACCCAGAACAGCCGCTCGATCTCATTACGAAGTGACGGCGCACCTGGAGAACGCATCGCTCCCCGGCCCGTTAATTTTTGCATCCATCCTGCGGGTCGTCCCATAAACACCTCGGTCAAAGGTGTTGCGACGACCGGTTGAATTCGCCCAATATGGCAGCCGCAACTTTCGCCAGCGGCTGTGGCGTTATCGCATGCGTCAGAGTATGAGCCGCCGAGGAAACTGCTGGGATAATGCGCCGATGGAGCGGGTTTTTCGCAGCTTGAAAACAGAGTGGATACCAACCACTGGCTACATGACCGGCCACCAGGCTCAGAGAGATATTAGCCAGTACCTGATGCATCACTACAACTGGATCCGACCTCATCAATTTAACGATGGATTGGCCCCAGCGAAAACGGAAGAAAAACTCAAAACCGTGTCCGGGATGAGTTGACCACTACATGGGCTAATTACGCACGTAACACGGAGAAATGGGCTGACAAGCTCGCCAAGGTGGCGCGTACGGGATATTTCGCGGTCAATAGCGCCAAATTCAGCGGGATTTTCAACTTACTGCGCGGTTGCGGCAAGTTGATCGGAGCTTCCCTAAGGATTTGATGGTTTCGTTTCGTGACGAGGTGCTTCGCAAAAGACTTGAGTCCACTTTGCCCTGCAACTTGAATGACAAGTGGCTGGAGCTGTTGGCTGCGCAGTTGGAGGCGTACTTTGAGCGCGATGTCGAGGAGGCACTGTCTCTCCCGTTCGCCGCTGTGCTGCATATCTTGTGCTCCAAGAGTGGAGGCGAGGCCATCACGGTCTCACAAGACAAGCTGTTCGATCACCTCTGTGATTACCGTATTGAGTTAGGGCTTGAAGAGATAAGGCGAAAGACAGATTCAGGTAATGAGCCAGCCAGTTTGCAGACGTTTTTTACCAACCGCGCTGTCACGTTTCGTGGCGCAGAAGATTAATCGGCCACCATCGATTGCGGTGAGCCGATGCTTGATTTGCTGGCCCCTGTAGACGCTGTCACCGGGCCGGTGACATGAGCGTCAACTCGGGCCTGGATATCCTCGGCACTTATCTGTGGCGAAGATTGAGAGTGCTCACCTGCGACAAACCCCGGGCTCCTCCCGTCAGAAAACCCTGACAGAAATATTGACCAGATACGTCCTACAGCGTTAACTGTATATTCATACAGTTAATTAAAGGCGTGCGTCATGAGCTTTACACTCTTGGGTCTTCAGGCTGAAGGCGGCGTCCGTTTACCCCTTCACGCGTTCAAGATGTCTGCAGTTTTCCCGTTACCGGCTGCTGACGCTTGCTCGAATGGGGGGGGGGTTACTCACAGCGTGCGCCGCCATGGTCACTAAGCCCAGGCCGGTTTTTGCATTGATTGACTGCAACAGCTTTTATGCCAGTTGCGAGCGGGTATTCCGACCGGACCTGGCGAAAGTTCCCATTGTGGTGCTGAGCAACAATGATGGCTGCGTCATCGCTCGCAGTTACGAGGCCAAGCCCTTTGTGAAAATGGGTGAGCCTTATTTCCAGATCAAGCAGCGCCTCCAGCAGGAGGGGATCGTTGCGTTCTCATCGAACTATGCGCTGTACGGTGACATGAGCGAGCGGGTCATAAGCCTGATCGAATCCATAGTGCCGGCAGTGGAGGTCTACAGCATTGATGAGTCGTTTGCTGACCTGACCGGTATCGCAGACGTCATCGCCCTGGGCAGGCAGTTGCGAGCCAGAATCCTCAAGTGCACCGGCATACCCGTGGGTGTTGGTATTGGCCACACCAAAACCCTGGCCAAGCTCGCCAACCATACGGCCAAACGCCTCCAGACACGCACCGGTGGTGTGGTGAATCTGTGCGGTGATCTTGAACGCGACTGGGTGCTGCGTAATACGGCCGTGTCTGAAGTGTGGGGGGTAGGGCGCCGCATGACCGCTCACCTTGAAAGCATGGGCATCAAGACTGCGATGGACCTGGCCAAGGCTGACCCCTGGTCACTTCGTAAAAAGTTCAGCGTTGTGATCGAGAAAACGGCACGTGAGCTGTCGGGCACCTCATGCCTGGAGTTGGACGAGCCTGATCCACCGAAGCAGGAGATCTGTTGCAGTCGAATGTTTGGCAAACGGCTGACCGAGCTGGCACCGATCAAAGAGGCCGTGGCCACGTACATGATGCGTGCCTCGGAAAAACTGCGAGCGCAAAAATCTTACTGCAAGAAAGTCCGGGTCAGCATCCGCACAGGCATGTTTAACCCGGATGAAGCGAAATACGCGAAAGGCGTCGTCGTGACCCTGCCATACCCGACGGATGATGTGCGGCTGCTGACCAAGGCGGCCGTTGATGCGTTGGAGCATGTTTTTCAGCCCGGCTTCAAGTACAGCAAGGCCGAGGTGCTGCTGCTGGATCTTCGCCAGCCCGGGGAGTTTTCCGATGATCTGTTTGCGATGAATCAGCCCGCAGAAGCATCCAGGGTGATGGCGGTTCTGGATCAGATCAACGGGCGTTGGGGCAGGGGGACGTTACGTGCCGCCAGTGTGCCGAGCAAGCCGGATTGGAGCATGCGTCGGGAGATGATGAGCCAAAGCTTTACTACGAGGCTGGATCAGTTGTGGCGGGTTTCGTGTTAATGGGTGAAAAACTGTCGTGGCCTGCTGGTCCGGGTGGTAACAGTTCAGTGTTCGCCTCATACAAGTTTTAAGTCGATTTGAGGCTGTAAAATGGCCCCCCGGCCGATGTCTGCGCAGCCTGCGAGCAAATCAGACTCAGCCTGCAAACAATCAGGATTGAATCCTGGCTCTCTTTTACTCCAGCCAGGAGTGAGAAAGGAGGGCAAACCGCTGATTCACCCAGTCAACAAAAGCGTGAACCTGCGGAGCGAGGTGGAATCTGCTCGGATACAGCACGGATACCGGGCGTGGGCGTGGCCGATATTTTTCGAGCACTTGCACCAAAGATCCATCAGCCAGGTACGGGTCCAGGGTTATTCCCGGAGCCTGAAGAATGCCAAAGCCAGCAACGCCACATTGCACATAAGCGTTGGACTCATTGACAACGATACCGTGGCGACTGATGTAACTGCTGTCGATGCCATCCTGCGAAAATTGCCAGGGGAGGGGGGCGCTGGTTTTGCCCGGACAGAAAACTGATACCACGGTGAGCCTTGAGATCTTCCAGCGTATCCGGTACGCCGAACTCCCGAATATATTCAGGCGCAGCGCACGTCACCATGGTGGCCATACCAATGCGTCGGGCCACCAGGCTGGAGTCCGGCAGCTCCCCGATCCTGAGTACGCAATCCACTCCTTCGGCGACCAAATCGACTGTTCGGTCGGTCACGCCTAAAGTCATTTCGATTCAACTGGCCACCGCCCTCGGTGCAAAAGTCATTGTGACGTCGAGCAGCGACCGGAATCTGGAAGCTGCAATCAAGCTTGGCGCAGTAGCTGGCGTTAACTACCGGGCTAATCCCAAGTGGGAAAATGAAGTTCTGGGCCTCACGGACGGCAAAGGCGTTGACCTGCTTTTGGACGTTGCGGGTGGCAATGGCCTGAACCAGTCAATTGCTGCAACCAAAGCCGCAGGCAAGATCGCTCAAATCGGCTTCCTGACGGGGCAGACCACCGCGCTGAGCCTGATGCCGCTGATCTTCTGGCAGACGACCATACGCGGCATCGCGGTCGCGCCACGCTCTTTGTTTGATCGAATGAATGCCTTTCTCAACGAAAACGAGATCAGTCCCGTAATCGATAAGGTCTATTCGTTTGAAGAAGCGCGACAAGCCTACGAGCACTTGGCGAGGGGCGCCTTCGGAAAGGTCGTGATCAAGATTTCCTGATTGTACGGTCGGGTGAGAGGTTGAGTTTCAGGTCATCCGGCCTTGCCGCCCTGTGTGCGAAAGCACGCGGGGCGTTTTAGCAGGTCACGTCATAAGTTGTTGTTTACGGAAGAAAAGCTGTAGGAGATTTCGTATGAATTAGAAGGTTTGGTCTTGATTGGTTCGGTATCGCTTACCTGATTTGCGTAGGGGGGTGTTCAGTGCCAGTTTTACAGGCCGCCACCGTACTTGTTATGTGCTACTCGACAAGTACGCAATGGCAACAAACCGGTCTCCATAAGTTCAGAGGATAAAGATGAGTACTATCACGTGCCCCAGTTGCGGGAATGAGGCCAGTGCGTTCGGCACGGTTACGAATTGCTGGTGTGACAAAATGTATTGTGACCATACCAGCGGCATGTTTGCTTCTTACAGTTGTACCTGTGGTTCGAGGGGGGTAACCCCAGAGGCGAAACAACATCAGGAACACCAGGAAGCCAAATTCCTGAACGAAATGGCCCGTGATGTTTCGGCCCTGCTCATGACGCTGCCGAGCATAATCACGGAGACATTTTCGGTTCAGAGTGCCATCGCCAACTACGAAGATGTGCAAGTGGTTTTCACCAATGGGCGTAGTGCAGCGATCACTGTGACCTGCGTGTACTCGACCCCTAAGGAGTTCCAGGTAGCCAGCAATGATCAGATCGTTGTGGCGAAAGGAGGAAGGGAGCTCAAGGCGGCGCTGGCAAGCATTGCCAATGCTTGATCTTTCCAGTTGAACCTTCACCGGCTACCCGCTCAGCCTGTCTGTAGGGCAGGCTGAGCGGGTAGCCGGGTACTCAGCCCTTGGCTACACCCACCCGCCACTGCGAGGGCGGTACCAGGCCGTTGACCAGGTAGTTGCCCACGATGCGCGATTTGTACACGCGGGGGTTGTGGTTGGCCAGGGTGCGTGCGTTGCGCCAGAGTCGATCCAGCGCCTTGTTGCTGGCGGTAGCGCTGGCACCCAGGGCATCGAACAGCGCTGTGGTCGCTGCGAGCGTGGCATCCACCACGGGATTGACTGCCAGGCACACTTCAAGCTCGGCCAGTGCGACCTGCGGGTCGTCGTGGGCCAGCGGTTGGTCACTGGCTATCGTGTACTGCGCGGTTTGCTCCAGACGCTGCGCAGCCTGCCGGGTAATGGCATGTGCCGCGTAGGCCTGGCTTGCCACTTCGCCGATCACTTGCAGCAGTTGCACATCTTGCGCGGCGACATCGGCATTGCCGGTGGAAAAGGTTCTGGATCGTTTGCTCAGCTCATCGGCGCCACTCAAGGTTGCGCGGCGGGCGATGCCGGCGAGGGTGCTCAGGTGATAAATCTGAAAGAACGATTGCCCATAGGCAAAACGCTGGTCAGTGGGGCGCGGTTCATCATCCAGTCGCACGTTATCAAAGATGCAGGTGCCGCTGGCCGTCAGGCGTTGGCCAAAACCGTTCCAGTCGTCAATGACCTGTACTCCCGGCGCTTTAAGGTTGACCACTACGCTGTACAGCGTCCCGTCGTCACCGGTGCCGATCGTGTTGATCAGGTCGCTGTAAAGCGCCCCGGTGGTGTAGAACTTTTTCCCGCTGATACGCAGCGAGCCGTCGTCAGAGCGATGGATGCGTGTTTCAAACTCGCCACGGGTCTGTGTGCCCACTTCGGTACTGCCTGGCGAGAGCAGCGCGCCTTGGCTGAGCGTGTCGAGCCACTTTGCCTGCCACTCGGGACTCTTTGAAACCAGCACTTCCTCGCAAAAACCAAAATGCCCGCGCAGGGCCTGGGTGATGTTCGAGTCTGCTGCAGACAGTTCGGTCAACAGGGTGAGCAGCTCAACCAGCGTGGCGTCTTGCCCTCCATAAGTGGCGGGCAAGCGCCAGCGCGGCAAGCCCAGTGCATTCAATTGCTGGATCACAGTGGCAAGGCTGCTGCGTGACCCGTCAGCCTCTGCGGCTTGCGCACTGATGTGTTCAAACAGCGGGCGAAAGGGGGCTGCCAATTGTTCGTAACGATCGGTCGGGGCGGTGCCCCATAGGTTCAATTCAGGATTAGGCATGCAATCTGACCTTGCCGGGCCTGCGCTCAAAGGCGCACTGGCGCTGGAATGAGTGAAGTAAATGCGATTGGGCCCAGTGGTCTGGTGAGGTCACCTTAATCCTGGATGGGTTAAATGCTTAATACCAAAAACAGCTAACCAAATACCCGGACAGGGTTCTATGTATATGCCTTAAAAGTATTAGATGTTTATGTCTTTATTGCGTTAGCTTCTAAAAACGCCACGCTTGGCGATCCATAAAGCCTCTTTTCTCAATGCCAGACTGCATGCCTACAGATGGTTGAGTTATCCGTTAACTCTGTAGGAATCTTTAATGACAATACGTCGAAAATTGCTAACCCTGCTGGGTCTGGCCTCGCTGGCGCTGCAGGGCGCACCCACTTATGCTGCTGCACCGCAGACCCTGGTCGTGGGGGATCAGTTCTTCTCCAATCGCATTGTTCTGGAGCTCTCGGGTGAGCTCAAAGACTTGCCTTACACCATCGACTTCAAACGCTTCAATACCGGCTCTCCCGTGGCTTCGGCAGTCGCCAGCGGCGCGCTGGATATTGGTGTGGTGGGCGACACCCCGGTGATCAGCCTGGCGGCCAACGGAGCTCCGGTCAAAGTGGTGGCCAGTACCCAGACCAGCCTCAACGGCGTAGGCATCGTGGCCCGCCCGGGTATTAAGTCGGTGGCGGACCTCAAAGGCAAAACCGTCGCGATCTGGAACGGCTCGTGGAGCCAGCAGATGATGTTCAAGGCGCTGGATGAAGCCGGAGTCCCGCGTGACAGCGTGAACTACAAGTTCCTGTTGCCCGCTGAGGCGAGCATGGCCTTGAGCCAGGGTGACATTGACGCCTTTGGTACCTGGGAACCCTATGTTTCCTTGCAGGAGAAAGAGGGCAGCACGTTGATCCGCAATGCCAAGGGGTTGATGAGCGCACCGACCTATGTAGTTGCGTATGAGCCGGTGCTGGCGCAAAAGGGCGAGATCATCAAGGACTTTGTTGAGCGTCTGACCCGTGCCCGGGTATGGAGCCAGAGCCATGTCGACGAATACGCGGCTGCCTGGTCCAAGGCCAACCAGTCTTCCCCGGAAATCGCCAAGGCCTGGTTCAAGCGTGATGCCATTACCGTATTGCCCATCTCGCCCACCATCGTCAGCGAAGCCCAGGCCACCTCTGATTTTCTCTACGACGCCAAGCTGCTGAAAAAGCCCTACGACGTCACTCCCATGTTTGACCGCGCACTCTGATCACCGAGGAAAACCTTATGGCCAAGCAAATGGCATTGGCGGGGTTCATGCTTTCGGGCCCCGTGGTACATAGTCACGCGGTGTGGCGTCACCCGCAGACCCATAGCCACTTTCTCGACCCCGACTACTACATCGAAATTGCCAAAACCCTCGAAGACGGCTGCTTTGACCTGTTGTTTTTTGCCGATCGCCTGGCGGTTGGCGATCAGGCCGGGCAATCACGTGCGCGCTCTTTTGAGCTGGGTGCCCAGGATGCTGCGCGGCTGGACCCGTTGCCGATTCTTAGTCTGCTGGCCGGTCACACCAGGCATATTGGCCTGGGGCTGACGCGTTCCACCACCTACTACCAACCACCCCATGTAGCGCGGGCGATTGCCTCCCTCGATCACATTTCCAAAGGGCGAAGTGCGTGGAACATCGTCACGTCCATGAACGACAGCGAAGCGCGTCTGTTTGGTCATGCGCAGCATCTGGCCCATGACCAGCGATACGCCCGTGCCGATGAGTTTGTCGAACTGGTGCTCAAGTTGTGGAACAGCTGGCAGCCTGATGCGCTGGTGCTGGACAAGGTTCGCGGCATTCTCGCGGACCCGGACAAAATCGATGCCTTCAAGCACCGCGGTACTTTCTTTGAGTGTGAGGGGCCGCTGAATATCCCGCGTGTACCCCAGGGCCAGCCCGTATTGATTCAGGCCGGGGCGTCGGGCCGTGGTCGGCAGTTTGGTTCGCGCTGGGCAGAGGTCATTTTCAGCATCAACAGTCGGGTAGAGCGCATGCTCGAATTCCGTCAGGACATCCACCAGCAAATGCGCGCCATTGGCCGCAACCCCGATGACTGCAAAATTCTCACGGCGGTCATGCCATTCATTGGCGGCACTGAAGCCGAAGCGATCAAAAAGCGCGATGAACACAATGCATTGGCCAACCCTGAACTGGGGGTGATCACCCTGTCGACCCAGTCCAATTTCGACTTCACCCGGTTCCCGCTGGACACCCGCCTGCTGGACATCGCCAGGCACTCGGCGACGCCGGACGTGATTGCGCAAAAACTGCGTCTGGAGCGCGACATCACCCTTGGCGAGTACGGTGCCATCATGGCCGCCAGTATTCGCGTACCGCAATTGGCGGGCACCGCCGAAAGCGTGGCGCAGCAACTGATTGACTGGTTGGAGCAGGGTGCTTGCGACGGCTATGTGGTATCGCCTGCCTACCTGCCAGGCACCTTCACGGAATTCACCGAGTCGGTGGTGCCGATCCTGCAACGTCGCGGTTATCTGCGCACGGCGTATGAACACCCGACGTTGCGCGGTCATCTGGGCTTGAAGAGTTTTGGCTGAGATTACAAAGCGAGGGGCTTGAACGAGCCCCATGAAAGACAGGACACCGTTTCCCCCTTACGATAAGGGATAGGCAAACGGTTATGTTTATGACTAATAGCAACGATAAGAGTGGGGAGCTTTTGGGCCAGGAGCGGCGGCGC
>NZ_JCBCUZ010000005.1:0-252589 GCF_059862735.1 Pseudomonas sp. MF06569
CTGCTGGGGGGGGGCGGTGGGCTGGGCGGCTTGCTTTCAGGTGCCGGTGGCGGCGCACTGGCGGCCAGTGCACTGGGCCTGCTGCTGGGTAACAAGAGTGCGCGCAAATATGGCGGGCAAGCTCTGACTTACGGCGGTCTGGCCGCGCTGGGCGTGCTGGCCTACAAGGCCTACGGCAACTGGCAGGCCAGCCAGGGCACTGCACCGCAAACCGAGCCGCAAACCATTGACCGAGTACCGGCGCCACAGGTTGAGCAACACAGCCAGGCGATTCTCAAAGCCCTGGTAGCGGCCGCCAAGGCCGATGGTCATGTGGATGAGCGCGAGCACCAGTTGATCGAGGGCGAACTCAGCAAACTCAACGGCGACCCTGCACTGCGGCAATGGCTGCAGGCCGAGCTGAACAAACCCCTGGACCCGGCCGAAGTGGCCAGTGCTGCCAGCACCCCGGAAATAGCCGCCGAAATGTATATCGCCAGCCTGATCCTGGTGGATGAAGAGCACTTCATGGAGCGTGCCTACCTGGAAGAACTGGCCAAACAGCTCAAGCTTGACCCGGGCCTCAAGCTTGAGCTCGAAGCTCAGGTCAAGCAGGCGAGCAGCTAAAGTCCTTCTGCAGCCCTATGGGGGCAGGCTTCACCCCATGTTTTTTTCAGCGCCCCGGTCCGCAATGGTCCGGGGCGTTTTTTATGTGTGAAAACACCACACGAGCCAATTCGTGGTTCTTTTCTTCGAACCGTTGCCACTTCCTCGTCATAATCCCCTGATAGCGTGCCCGCAAGAAACATTTTGTTACGCTTGATCAGGAATGTGTAATGAGTGACGAGAAAGACAAGGCTCTCCAGGTCGATAGCAGCCGCCGTCGTTTCCTGGCCGGTGCTGCGGCACTGGGCGCAGGAGCGGCCACCTTGAGCGCTTGTGGAGGTTTTGAGCACGACGCTCCCACCAATCCGCAGCCATTGTCCCCGGTCGAGCTGGACAAAAAGCTCCACGAACAGGTCAAGACCATCGTGGTGATCTATGCCGAGAACCGCAGTTTCAACAACCTGTTCGCCAACTTTCCGGGTGTAGAAAAACCGTTGTCGGCACTCAAGCCCGCCGACTATCAGCAGCGCGACCGCGATGGCAGCCTGTTGCAGACCTTGCCGCCAGCCTGGGGCGGGGTGGTGCAAGTGGGGCCGCAGACGGTCGATGGCGTGACCTATGCTCCAGGTGTGCAGTTCCAGGAAAACCTGCCCAATGCCCCCTTCGCCCTGAAGGGGCCGAATCAGGAAGACCTGCCGCTCAACCTGATCACCCGCGACTTGTGGCACGTGTTCTATCAGAACCAGATGCAGATCAATGACGGCAAGAATGATCAGTTCGTTGCCTGGGGAGACTCCGGTGGGTTCACCATGGGCTATTACGCCCAGTCCCAGTATTCCCTGCGTCTGTGGGACGTTGCCCGTGAGTTCGTGCTGTGTGACAACTTCTTCCAGGGCGCCTTTGGTGGCTCGTTTCTCAACCACCAGTACCTGATCAGCGCCACCGTGCCGTTCTATCCCAACGCGAACACCTCAGTGGCCGAGGCCCAGATCGCGGTGTTGCAAGGTGATGATCCCACCGGCACGCGCCTCAAACCCCTGGGCAAGTCCCCGGCCAGCGCCATGACCGGTGCTCCTCAGTTCGGCCCCAGCGCCCTGACGCCGGACGGCTTCGCGGTGAACACAATGGCCCCGCCCTACTGGCCGACCTGGATTCGCGACCCTGAACGACCGGACTACGCCAAGCCCGACCTGCCCAGTGTGCTGGTGCCACAAAGCCACGAGCATATTGGCGACAAGCTGAGTAAAAAGAACATCGACTGGGCCTGGTACGCTGGCGCCTGGCAGGCCACGCTGGAGCAGTATAAAGGGTCTGAAAGCCTCCCCAGGATCCCTAACTTCCAGTACCACCATCAGCCGTTCAACTACTTCGAGCGACAAGGCCCGCACAACCCGACAGAGCGCAACAAGCGGCTGCGCGACGGTGGCCTGGGCGACGAGGCGACCACCAACCGCTTTCTGGCCGACGCCGAAGCCGGAAAACTGCCCGCAGTGAGCTTTTACAAGCCCCAGGGCAACCTCAACCTGCACGCGGGCTATGCCGATGTGGCCGCCGGTGATCGCCATCTCGACCGCACACTCAAGGTGCTGCGTAACAGCCCTCAATGGAAAAACATGGTGGTAGTGCTCACGGTGGACGAGAACGGTGGCTGGTGGGATCACGTTGCACCGCCCAAGGGGGACCGTTGGGGGCCGGGTACGCGAATTCCTGCCTTGGTGGTATCACCCTTCGCACGCAAGAGGACGGTGGATCACACGGTGTATGACACTGCTTCGATCCTTCGCCTGATCACCCGCGTGCACGGGCTGGAAGTCCTTGATGGGCTCAAACAGCGTGACGATGCAATGAAAGCGCGCGGACAGACGCCGATGGGTGACCTGACCAATGCCCTGATGTTTTGACTGGCAACCCCCGGATTGTATGAGTGACCCCTGACCTGTGGGAGCGGGCTTGCTCGCGATGAAAGCAACGCGGTTTGCCAGATCCACCGCGTCGCCTGAATCGCGAGCAAGCCCGCTCCCACAGATTGAGCACAATTTGTGATCTCCTACTTATTTAGTCTGTTTTTATGCGTAGGCTTTTTTGTTTGTTGCTGTGAGATCTGTCTCAACGTCTGTACGAATCCTTGCGTACCCTCGGCTATACTCGCCTTCATTTGAATGGCTCCCGAGGATCGACTGTGAAGAACTGGACGTTACGCCAACGCATCTTGGCGAGCTTTGCTGTAATCATCGCCATTATGTTGCTGATGGTTGTGGCGTCTTACTCGCGCCTGCTCTCAATCCAAAGCAGCGAAGAGAAGGTGCAAACCGACTCGATCCCCGGGGTTTATTACAGCTCGATGATTCGCAGTGCCTGGGTCGACAGCTATGTCTTGACCCTGGAACTGGTGGGTTCGCTCAACCAGCGTGATCTGACCAACGAAGACCAAAAGCTGTACGCCAATTACGAAGACCGCTTGAACAGGGAACTGAAGAACTATCGCAGCACCATTTTTGAAGGTGACGACAACGCTCACTACGAGAGCTTCGTACGTCTTCATGAGGAATACGGCCTGGTGTTGGCGAAGGTTCTGGACCTGTATCAGAACAAGGACTTTGCACAGGCCCACAAGGTGCTTGGCGAGGAACTTGCCCCGGCCTGGATGGCTGGACGCAAGGCCCTCAACGATATTATCGATGGCAATCGCGAGTCCGCTGTTCTTGCAACCGACAACATTGGTCAAGCGGTAATGACTGCCAAGATCAGCATGATTGTTTCGCTGGTGATTGCCGTACTGGCCGCGGCGCTGTGTGGCTTCCTGTTGCTGCAGGCGATCATGTCGCCGATGCAGCGCATCGTTTCGATTCTCGAAGTCATGCGCTCCGGTGACTTGAGCTCGCGCTTGAACCTGGAGCGCAAGGACGAGTTCGGTGCAGTTGAAACCGGCTTTAACGACATGATGGCGGAGCTGACTTCGCTGGTATCCCAAGCCCAGCGCTCTTCGGTGCAGGTCACCACCTCGGTCACTGAAATCGCCGCCACCTCCAAGCAGCAACAGGCCACGGCCACTGAGACCGCTGCGACCACTACCGAGATCGGCGCCACGTCCCGTGAAATTGCAGCCACGTCCCGTGACCTGGTGCGCACCATGACCGAAGTGACTTCGGCAGCGGATCAGGCTTCGATACTGGCCGGTTCCGGGCAGCAAGGCCTGGCCCGCATGGAAGAAACCATGCACTCGGTCATGGGCGCCGCCGATCTGGTCAATGCCAAGCTGGCCATCCTCAACGAGAAGGCCGGCAACATTAATCAGGTGGTCGTGACCATCGTCAAAGTGGCCGACCAGACCAACCTGTTGTCGCTCAACGCCGCCATCGAAGCTGAAAAAGCCGGTGAATATGGCCGTGGTTTCGCCGTGGTCGCCACGGAAGTCCGGCGTTTGGCTGACCAGACCGCTGTGGCCACTTACGATATCGAGCAGATGGTGCGCGAAATTCAGTCGGCGGTCTCTGCAGGCGTGATGGGCATGGACAAGTTTTCTGAAGAGGTGCGTCGCGGCATGTCCGAGGTGCAGCAGGTGGGCGAGCAATTGTCGCAAATCATCCATCAGGTCCAGGCCCTTGCGCCGCGTGTGCTGATGGTCAATGAGGGCATGCAGGCTCAGGCCACGGGTGCCGAGCAGATCAACCTCGCGCTGGTACAACTGGGTGATGCCAGCAGCCAGACCGTCGAGTCCTTGCGCCAGGCCAGCTTTGCGATCGACGAACTCAGTCAGGTTGCCGTCGGGCTGCGCAGCGGCGTTTCGCGCTTCAAAGTCTGATGAGCGAGCCTCTAGCCAAGCACGCGGGCGCGAAGGTGCCCAAGCAACGCCTGTTTCTGGTGTTTTACATTGGCAACGAGCGCTATGCCCTGGCCGCCACCGATGTCGTCGAGGTGCTGCCGCGCTTGCCGCTCAAGCCCATTGCCCATGCCCCTGCGTGGGTGGCCGGGGTGTTCGCTCACCGTGACCGAATGATTCCGGTGATCGATATCAGCGCCATGACGTTTGGCACCGACGCCGTGGCCCGCACCAGCACCCGTTTGGTGCTGGTCAACTATCGCGGGCAATTGCTCGGTCTGCTGCTTGAGCAGGCCAGCGATACCTTGCGCTGTGATCCCGCAGAGTTTCAGCCCTATTGCATCGATAACTGCGATGCGCCTTATCTGGGGCCCGTGCGCAAAGACGAAGCGGGGCTGTTGCAGTGGTTGAGCGTCGATGAGTTGCTGAGCCCGGCGGTGTATGCGTTGCTTTTTGCCCAAGGTGAAGATGATGCCTGCGCGCAGGTGAGCCCATGAGTACCGATCAACGCTTTTTCGATTTTCTGAAGCAGCGAATCGGCCTGGATGTGGCTTCGGTCGGTCCGGCCATTATTGAACGTGCCGTTCGCCAGCGTTGCATTGCGCTGCACATGGTCGACAACGATCGCTACTGGCAGCACCTGCTCAGCTCCCAGGATGAACAGCAGGCCCTGATCGAATCCGTGATCGTGCCCGAAACCTGGTTTTTTCGTTATCCCGAGTCCTTTGTCACGCTGGGACGCCTGGCCAGACAGCGCCTGGCCCAAATCGGCAATCGGCGCGCCCTGCGAATCCTGAGCGTGCCGTGTTCGACCGGCGAAGAGCCGTATTCGATTGCAATGGCGCTGTTCGATGCCGGTTTTGCTGCGCATCAATTTAAAGTCGAAGCGCTGGATGTCAGCCCGCTTTCAGTCCAAAGGGCCCAGACTGCCCTGTATGGCAAAAACTCTTTTCGTGGTCAGCAAACTGATTTTCGCGAGCGCTACTTCAGCCTTGAGACTGACGGTTATCAACTGTCCGGGCGGGTCTGCGAACAGGTCCGCTTCACTGTCGCCAACTTGCTGGACCCGGCGCTGGCAGGCAGTCATGCGCCTTATGACTTTGTGTTCTGCCGCAACCTCTTGATCTACTTTGATCTTAAAACCCAGCAGAAAGCACTGGATGTGCTCAAGCGTCTGACCTGTGAGGACGGCGTTTTGTTTATTGGCCCGGCCGAGGGCAGCCTGCTCAGCCGCTTGGGCATGCGTTCGATCGGTGCGCCACAGTCGTTTGCCTTTTGCCACAGCCACGAACCTGCTCCTGCGGCTCGTCCTGTACTGGCAGAGTTCAAACCGCTGATGCGCCCCCAGCCACCAACCCCGTTGCCTCCACCGGCCAACCGACCCTTTGCGCCGAGGCCCCAGGCCCATGCGGCGCCAAAAGCCCCTTCGACGGCTGAAGATCCGATGGTTTTGCTGGAGCGGATCGCCACCCTGGCCAACGAAGGTAAAAGCACAGAGGCCCGTGCGGTCTGCGAGCAGTTCTTGCAGCGCCATGACCCGCAGGCAGAAGTCTTTTACTGGCTGGGCCTGCTCAGTGATGTTCAGGGCCAGACGGCCGAGGCCCAGGTTTTTTATCGCAAGGCGCTGTACCTGGAACCCCAGCATTCGCAGGCATTGGCCCATCTGGCGGCCCTGCTGGCTTCGCAAGGCGATACGGCAGGCGCTCAGCGCTTGAACGAGCGCGCTGCCCGTAACGGGCGTTCGGCCCAAAGTGAGCGTAAACAATGAGCACTTTAGCCGCACAGAGCTTGATCCACTCCGAAGCGCAGGCTATCGATGACTGCTGGAACCGCATTGGTATCTACGGTGACAAGAGCTGTACGGTGTTGCCCCAGCATATCCATTGCCGTAACTGCGCCGTGTATTCGAGTGCTGCGACCCGTTTGCTGGATCGCTACGCCTTTGAGCACGAGAGCCAGGAAATACAGGCCTCCCAGGGGCATGAGCAGAAAGTGGCGACCTGCTCGCTGGTGATTTTTCGTTTGGGCGATGAATGGCTGGCGCTGGTCACGCGGTGTCTGGATGAAGTCGCGCCGATGCAGTCGATCCACTCCTTGCCTCACCAGCGCTCCAGCGCCTTGCGCGGGGTGGCGAATGTGCGCGGCACCCTGGTGCCGTGCCTGTCACTGGTTGAGCTGTTGGGGCTCGACCCGGGAGTGCCCGGTGCAACATCGCTGCGGGTCATGCCGCGCATGTTGATTGTGGCGGCCCACGGCGGAGCGGTCGTGCTGCCGGTGGATGAAGTGGATGGCATCCACAATATCGCCGAGGGTGACATCAACGCAGCGTCAGTCTCTGGCGGGCATGCCAGCGCCAAATACACCCGGGGAGTGCTGCAGTGGAAAACCCGCAGTCTGCGTTTATTGGATGAAGAGCAACTGTTGAGTGCAATCACCCGGAGCCTTACATGACCCCTGAGCAAATGCGCGACGCCTCGTTGCTTGAGCTGTTCAGTCTTGAGGCCGAGGCGCAAACCCAGGTGCTCAATGCCGGTTTGCTCGCGCTGGAACGTAACCCGACCCAGGCCGACCAGCTTGAAGCCTGCATGCGTGCCGCCCATTCGCTCAAGGGTGCGGCACGGATTGTCGGGGTGGACGCCGGGGTCAGCGTGTCCCATGTCATGGAAGATTGCCTGGTCAGTGCCCAGGAAGGCCGTTTGTACCTGCAGCGCGAGCATATTGATGCCTTGCTGCAAGGGACTGACCTGCTGATGCGTATCGCGACCCCCGGCAACACGGTGGGCCCGCAAGACATCGACGCCTATGTGGCGCACATGAATGAACTGCTGGACCCTTCGGCCCCGGTGGCTCCGTCTGTACAGGTAGCGCCCCCCGATTTTGACGTGTCGCAACTGCTGCTGATGCCGACGCCGGTTGCGCCAGAGCCCGTGATTGACGTGCCTGCGCAGGCTCAGGTCGAGCCCCAGGTGTCGCCAGAGCCGGTGCGTCGCCCGCAACGCCTGACCGAAAGCGGCGAACGGGTCTTGCGGGTCACGGCGCAGCGCCTGAACAGCCTGCTGGATCTGTCCAGTAAATCCCTGGTGGAAACCCAGCGGCTCAAGCCCTTTCTGGTGACATTGCAGCGCCTTAAACGCATGCAGAGCACCAACCTGCGGGCGATGGACACCCTCAGTGAGCAGCTTAAGGTCATGGGGCTTGGCCATGAAGCTGAAGAGGCGTTGATAGACGCCCGGCGGATCCTGGCGGAGTCCCAGCAATTGCTTGGCGAGCAGACCGCCGAGCTCGACGAGTTTTGCTGGCAGGCGGGTCAGCGTGCGCAAATGCTCTACGACACGGCCCTGGCTTGCCGCATGCGCCCGTTTGCCGATGTTCTGGTGGGGCAGGAGCGCATGGTGCGTGATTTGGGCCGCGCCCTGGGTAAACAGATTCGCCTGGAAATCGAAGGCGAGAAAACCCAGGTTGACCGCGATGTGCTGGAAAAGCTCGAAGCGCCATTGATCCATTTGCTGCGCAATGCCGTCGATCACGGCATTGAGACGCCGGAGCAGCGACTGCTGGCCGGCAAGCCGGCCGAAGGCCTGATTCGCTTGCGCATCTCCCATCAGGCCGGGCTGTTGGTGTTGGAGTTGAGCGATGACGGAGCCGGTGTCGACCTGGAACGTTTGCGCCGCACCATCGTTGAGCGTCAGCTGTCCACCGAGCTTACAGTGGCGCAACTGAGCGAAGAGGAACTGCTGAGCTTTCTGTTTTTACCGGGCTTCAGCCTGCGCGACACCGTGACCGAAGTCTCGGGGCGCGGCGTGGGGCTGGATGCCGTTCAGCACATGGTGCGCCTGCTGCGCGGTGCCATTGTGCTGGAGCACACCCCTCAGCATGGCAGTCGCTTCCATCTGGAAGTACCGCTGACCTTGTCAGTGGTGCGCAGTCTGGTGGTGGAGGTCGCAGACGAGGCTTACGCGTTCCCGCTGGCGCATATCGAGCGCATGCGCGATGTGCATCCGGATGACATTGTGCAACTGGAGGGGCGCCAGCATTTCTGGCATGAGGGTCGGCATGTGGGGCTGGTGGCCGCCAGTCAATTGCTGCAGCGCCCGCCCAGTCAGAGCGATGACGAAACCCTCAAGGTGGTCGTGATTCGCGAGCGCGACGCCGTGTACGGCGTGGCTGTCGAGCGCTTTGTGGGTGAGCGTACCCTGGTGGTATTGCCCCTGGACCCGCGTTTGGGCAAGGTGCAGGACATTTCGGCCGGGGCCTTGCTTGACGATGGCTCGCCGGTGCTGATCGTGGATGTCGAAGACATGCTGCGATCGGTGGACAAACTGCTCAACACCGGGCGTCTGGAACGTATCGACCGGCGCAACCGGCACACCGCCGAACTGACTCGCAAACGTATCCTGGTCGTGGATGACTCCCTGACAGTGCGCGAGTTGCAACGCAAGTTGCTGCTCAATCGTGGCTATGAAGTCGCTGTGGCGGTTGACGGCATGGATGGCTGGAATGCCTTGCGTGCCGAACACTTTGATCTGTTGATCACCGACATCGATATGCCGCGCATGGATGGCATCGAACTGGTTACGCTGTTACGTCGCGACAGTCGATTGCAATCGATGCCGGTGATGGTGGTGTCTTACAAAGATCGTGAAGAAGACCGTCGGCGCGGCCTGGATGCAGGAGCCGACTATTATCTAGCCAAAGCCAGTTTCCATGACGATGCGCTGCTTGATGCAGTGGTTGAGCTGATTGGAGGAGCCCAGACATGAGAATAGCCATCGTCAACGATATGCCCTTGGCGGTTGAAGCCTTGCGTCGAGCCCTTGCATTCGAGCCTGCCCACCAGGTGGTCTGGGTCGCCAGTGATGGCGAAGAGGCCGTGCGCCTGTGTGCCGAAAACACGCCAGACCTGATCTTGATGGACCTGATCATGCCGGTCATGGACGGGGTCGAAGCGACACGCCGGATCATGGCCGAAAGCCCGTGTGCCATCGTCATTGTGACCATCGACCGTGAGCAGAATGTCCACCGGGTGTTCGAGGCCATGGGCTTTGGCGCGCTGGATGTGGTGGATACCCCCGTGCTGGGTGGCAGCAATCCCAAAGAGGCCTCGGCGCCACTCCTGCGCAAGATCCTCAATGTCGGCTGGTTGATGGGCCAAAGCGAAAAACGGGTCTCCCCGGTTTCTGCTCAGCCACGTGTTCCGGGTGTACGGGGCGGGCTGGTGGCTATCGGTTCGTCGGCGGGCGGTCCGGCAGCGCTTGAAACATTGCTCAAGGGCCTGCCGAGGAACTTTGGTGCGGCCATCGTGCTGGTCCAGCATGTGGATCAGGTCTTTGCTGCCGGGATGGCCGAGTGGCTGAGCAGCTCGTGCGGGCTTGACGTGCGTTTGGCCCGTGACGGCGAAACCCCTCAGGTGGGGACAGTCCTGCTGGCAGGGACCAACCACCACATACGGTTATTGAAAAACGGCACGCTGGCCTATACCGCCGAGCCGGTTAATGAAATCTACCGACCTTCGATAGATGTTTTTTTTGAAAGTGTTGCCCAGTACTGGAATGGTGATGCGGTAGGGGTGCTGTTGACCGGCATGGGACGTGACGGGGCTCAAGGTCTCAAACTCATGCGTCAGCAGGGTTTTCTCACCATTGCCCAGGATCAACAGAGCAGCTCGGTGTACGGCATGCCCAAAGCGGCGGCCGCCATCGATGCAGCGGTTGAGATCCGCCCCTTGGACAAGATTGCGCCACGCTTGCTGGAGAAATTTGCCAACTGACTGGTAAAACCCGGCAGGTCTGGCTTGAAGGAAGTAATTCAGGTGAACGCGCATGAGCGACTTGCAGTTGGACGACGTTAAAACTGACGAAAACGCGGCCATGGTGTTGCTGGTGGACGATCAGGCAATGATCGGCGAAGCCGTGCGCCGTGGGTTGGCCCTTGAGCAGAACATTGATTTTCACTTTTGTGCGGACCCGCATCAGGCCATTGCTCAGGCCATCCGCATCAAGCCCACGGTGATCTTGCAGGATCTGGTGATGCCGGGTCTGGACGGGCTGAGCCTGGTGCGCGAGTACCGCAATCACCCTGCGACCCAGAACATCCCGATCATCGTGCTTTCCACCAAAGAAGACCCGCTGATCAAGAGCGCGGCGTTTTCGGCGGGGGCCAATGATTACCTGGTGAAACTGCCGGACAACATCGAACTGGTGGCGCGGATCCGCTATCACTCGCGGTCCTACATGACACTGTTGCAGCGGGATGCCGCCTACCGTGCGCTACGGGTCAGCCAGCAGCAGTTGCTGGACACCAACCTGGTGCTGCAGCGGCTGATGAATTCCGACGGCCTGACCGGACTGTCCAACCGTCGGCACTTCGATGAGTACCTGGAGCTGGAGTGGCGCCGAGCCCTGCGCGAGCAAACCCAGTTGTCGTTGCTGATGATCGATGTTGATTACTTCAAGTCCTACAACGACACCTTTGGTCATCTGGACGGTGATGAAGCGTTGCGCAAGGTAGCAGGGGCCATTCGTGATGCCAGCAGCCGACCGTCTGACTTGCCGGCCCGCTACGGTGGCGAGGAGTTTGCCATCGTGCTGCCCAATACGTCCCAGGGTGGCGCCCGACTGGTGGCTGAAAAACTGCGGATGTCGGTTGAAGCCATGAACATTCCGCACATTTCGCCGGTCGCTGGCAGCAGCCTGACCATCAGCATTGGTCTGTCGACCATGACCCCGCAGCAGAACAGCAACTGCCGCGAGCTGATTTCGGCAGCGGACAAGGGGCTTTATCTGGCCAAGAAGAATGGGCGTAATCGGGTGGGGATTGAGTAGAGGGGCGAGGTACGCCGATCTTTGTAGTCGCTGACGAGCCGTGCGAGGCTGCGTTCGGTTGCGAAGCGACCGTAAAACCTGAGTCCGGGTTTTACCTGAACGACCGTAGTATCCGGTTTTACGACTGCAACGTCGCAGTGGCGCACCAAACCGGACGCAGCCTAGTTCTACTCGTCAGCTGCTACAGATTTTGCGCAGGCTTCTGTGACGCATTTTTAAGAGCGAAACCCATCTTCCAGTTGGACGGCAATGCTGGATATGTACTCGGTATTGCAGTGAAAACCACCGAGTACAAACCCAATCGGTGCATCACTTACCCGGCACGTTCCAGCAATGAGTCCACCACGGCGCGCGCCATTTCGACCGAGTGCACCATCGACCAGATCAGGCCGCGTTCAACACCGCTGCCCAACTCGGTAATGTCATCACTGGTTTGTTCCGCGCAGAGCAAAAGCAATGAAACATGGGCCAGCGCATCCTGTGCGCTGATACCGGCACGCAAGGTGAACATGGGTTGCAAGGTCGAGTCGACCGGGCCGAAGGCACGTTCGGTGGTCGCGGGAAGGGTTGAAACAATCGCGGGGGCAGGGGCTTTAAATGCTTTGAGTACGCGGGTTTGGGTAGTTTTAAGGGTTTGAAGTGTCGGCAAGTTGGGGATTTTTTTTTCAAGAGGTGAAAGCTCCGTTGGTTAATTACCGTGTGCTTGATTAGCTTCGGACTTCCACTTCCGTCCGCTGAGAGGTCAGCGAAGAGCGCACACTAAACCTCCGTTTTTCCAAGGTGCAAGCTGATCTGGACCGGGGACAAACTTCCAGGATCTAGCCTTCACCGGAAAGAGGAAATCTCTGACGGAATTCGTCAATAAGCTATTACCCCTGATCATCTGTGAGCGAGATCGTTCGAGATTGGATCGGTGCGGTTTATCTGCACTTTCCTGCCCAGAACCCCGCCAGGCGGGCTGCTGATACGCTCTGTTTACGGTATACTCCCCGGCTTTGTAAAAATCGCCTACGAGTGCCGCCAGCCATGGAAATCAACCCGATCCTTAACAGCATCAAGGACCTGTCAGAGCGCTCCGAAACCATTCGGGGGTATCTTTGACTACGATCAAAAGCATGAGCGTCTGACTGAAGTCAATCGCGAGCTTGAAGATCCGAGTGTCTGGAACAACCCTTCGTACGCCCAGGAACTGGGGCGCGAGCGCTCCCTGCTGGCGCAGATCGTTGAAACCCTCGATGAGATGCACACGGGTCTGGCCGACGCCAAAGACCTGCTGCTGATGTCTGCCGAGGAAGAAGATCAGGCCGCTGTAGATGACGTTGCCGCTGAAGTGGAACGTCTGCGCGAAGCCCTTGAAAAACTCGAATTCCGCCGCATGTTCAGCGGTGAGATGGATGCCAACAACGCTTACCTGGACATCCAGGCCGGCTCCGGTGGCACCGAAGCGCAAGACTGGGCCAATATCCTGTTGCGGATGTATTTGCGTTGGGCCGACAAGCGCGGCTTCGATGCCACCATCATGGAATTGTCTGCCGGTGAAGTGGCCGGGATCAAAGGCGCAACCGTACACATCAAAGGCGAATACGCGTTTGGTTGGTTGCGTACCGAGATTGGCGTCCATCGTCTGGTTCGCAAAAGCCCGTACGACTCGGGCAACCGTCGTCACACCTCGTTCTCGGCTGTATTCGTTTCGCCGGAAATCGACGACAACATCGAAATCGACATCAACCCCTCCGACCTGCGGATCGACACCTATCGTTCCTCCGGTGCGGGTGGTCAGCACGTAAACACCACCGACTCGGCCGTACGTATCACTCACGTACCGACCAACACCGTGGTGAGCTGCCAGAACGAACGTTCGCAGCATGCGAACAAAGACACCGCGATGAAAATGCTGCGGGCGCGTCTTTACGAGCAGGAAATCCAGAAGCGCAATGCCGCTTCCCAGGCCCTGGAAGACACCAAGTCGGACATCGGCTGGGGTCATCAGATCCGCTCGTACGTACTCGACGCCTCGCGTATCAAGGATTTGCGTACCAACATCGAACGCAGCGATTGCGACAAGGTGCTCGACGGCGATATCGACGAATACCTGGTAGCCAGCCTGAAACAAGGGCTGTAAGTCGCGCAACAAAACGTGTGCGAAGCCAGTGCGATGCCCACAAGGCGCGCTAAAGCCCGCTTCCCCCTGCCGCCAGGCGGGGGCAACGAACCTGTGATGGAATTTTTAAAGACATGAGCGACCAACAACTCGACCCGCAAGACCTGCAACAGGAAGAAAACGCCCTGATCGCCCTGCGCAAGGAAAAACTTGCAGCCGAGCGCACCAAGGGCAATGCCTTCCCAAATGACTTCCGCCGTGACAACTACTGCGCCGACCTGCAGAAGAAGTACGCCGAAGCCACCAAGGAAGAGCTGGCTGAAGCCGCCATCCCGGTCAAGGTTGCTGGTCGCATCATGCTTAACCGTGGCTCGTTCATGGTGATCCAGGACATGACCGGTCGCATCCAGGTCTACGTCAACCGCAAGACCCTGCCGGAAGAAACCCTGGCCGAAGTGAAAACCTGGGACCTGGGCGACATCATCGCCGCCGAAGGCACCCTGGCCCGCTCCGGCAAAGGCGATCTGTACGTTGAAATGACCAACGTGCGCCTGCTGACCAAATCCCTGCGCCCGCTGCCGGACAAGCACCACGGCCTGACCGACACCGAGCAGCGCTATCGCCAGCGTTACGTTGACCTGATCGTCAACGAAGACGTGCGCCACACGTTCCGTGTGCGTTCGCAAGTGATCGCCCACATCCGCAGCTTCCTGATGGCGCGTGATTTCCTTGAAGTGGAAACGCCGATGCTGCAAACCATCCCGGGCGGCGCGGCAGCCAAGCCGTTCGAAACTCACCACAACGCTCTGGACATGGACATGTACCTGCGCATCGCGCCGGAACTGTTCCTCAAGCGTCTGGTAGTGGGTGGTTTTGAGAAAGTGTTCGAGATCAACCGCAACTTCCGTAACGAAGGTGTTTCGACTCGTCACAACCCTGAATTTACCATGTTGGAGTTCTACCAGGCTTACGCCGACTACGAAGACAACATGGACCTGACCGAAGAGCTGTTCCGTGAGCTGGCTCAGCTGGTTCTGGGCACGACCGACGTGCCGTACGGCGACAAGGTATTCCACTTTGGCGAACCGTTTGTGCGTCTGTCGGTATTCGACTCGATCCTCAAGTACAACCCTGAGCTGACCGCTGACGACCTGAACGACATCGACAAGGCTCGTGCCATTGCCAAGAAAGCCGGCGCCAAGGTGCTGGGCTTCGAAGGCCTGGGCAAGCTGCAAGTGATGATTTTCGAAGAGCTGGTCGAGCACAAGCTGGAGCAGCCGCACTTCATCACCCAGTACCCGTTCGAAGTGTCGCCGCTGGCCCGACGCAATGACGAGAACCCGAACGTCACTGACCGCTTCGAGCTGTTTATCGGTGGCCGTGAAATCGCCAACGCCTACTCCGAGCTCAACGACGCCGAAGATCAGGCCGAGCGCTTCATGGCGCAGGTTGCTGACAAGGATGCAGGCGACGACGAAGCCATGCACTACGACGCAGACTTCGTACGTGCCCTGGAATACGGCATGCCACCGACTGCCGGTGAAGGTATCGGTATCGACCGTCTGGTGATGTTGTTGACCAACTCGCCGTCGATTCGTGACGTGATCCTGTTCCCGCATATGCGCCCACAAGCGTAACGATGCAGAATAAAAAGCCGCCGTCAAAGGCGGCTTTTTATTGTCTGGCGTTTCCTGTAGTCGCTGCCGCAGGCTGCGAAGGGTTGCGTAGCAAACCGTTTTCTCGAAAACACTACGGTCCCCTCGCAGCCTTCGGCAGCGACTACAAGGTTCCCATCAGCATTAAAAGGATTTTCCCGTGAATCTCGTCAAGTCATCTCAAGGCGCAGCAAATGTCGCGGTGGCGCTCGCGCACAGTGTTGAGTATCAGGGCCGCAAGGCCAGCCGCCATGGCAGCGAACAGCGTCGCCAATTGATCCTCGATGCCGCCATGCGCATTGTCGTGCGCGACGGCGTACGTGGTGTACGCCATCGGGCCGTGGCGGCTGAAGCCGGGGTGCCTCTGTCGGCAACCACTTACTACTTCAAGGACATTGACGATTTGCTCAATGACACCTTCGCCCAGTATGTGGAACGCAGCGCGGCCTATATGGCCAAGCTATGGCAAAGTACTGAAGGCAAGCTGCGTGAACTGGTGGCCAAGGGCGATGGCAGCCAGCAGTCGCGCGCCATGCTGGCCGACGAGATCGCACAGATGACCGCGCATTACCTTCATCACCAGATGCTGACCCGTCGCGACCAGTTGATGGCCGAGCAGGCCTTTCACCAGGCGGCGTTGATCAACCCCCGGCTGGCGGTGCTGGTACGTGCCCATCAGCAGATTTTCCTGCAGGGCGCCTGCCAGATCTTCGAGGTGCTAGGCTCCAGGCAACCTCGCCAGGATGCCAAAGTCTTGACGGCGATTATCGGTCGGATGGAATATCAGGCCCTACTTGATGGCGCGCAGCCAGAGGCGGATGACGACCGGCTGGCTATTCTTGCGCGTTATATGCACTTGGTGCTGGCCGCTCTATAGAAGGATGCAGGCATGAAAGCTTGGCGCGTGATGCTCATGGCATTGTCGTTTTTTATGTTGAACGGATGCCTGGTAACTTTTAGTCAGGCGCCGCTTGTGGCACAGCCGGCACCCAAACAGCTGCTGGGTAAATGGGTCAGCAAGGACGCCTGGGGGCAAGCCCGCAATCTCGAAATCAGTGCCGTCGACAAAACGCGTTACCAGGCGGTGGTCTATCCCAAAGGTGAGCCCAAGGCCCGTGAGCGTTATGTGTTCATTGTTGCCCGCCACGGCAGTCGCTGGTATGCCTCGGCTGCGATACCGGCCAAACTGGGGGGCAATCACACGCTGAGCGGTTTCGAGTTGACCGATAACGGCGAACTGGTGATCTACGATCTGGACCTGGAGCAAGTCAAGCAGGCCATCGGCCAGTCCGTATTGAACGGCGACCCGGTTGAAACCGCCGAAGGCCCTGGCACCTTGATCAAAAGCCCGTCGGCTGAAGTCTTTGCCTACCTGGACGACCCGGCCAATTCCGACGTATTTGTCGAAGCGGCCCGCTATAAACGTGTGGCCAAGTAACGCTCTTAATTAAAGGAAGCTTCCGGTGGACGACTACCAGCGCACGATACGCACGTTGTCTGACCGCATCGTGCTGGCACAAACACCGATCCGCGTGCTGGATGCGGTGAAGTGGGACGACAGCATCCGCCAAGGCTTTTTAAAGGCCAAGGGCAAGGAAATGCCCGCGGTCAATCGCGACTATTACCTCGGCCGGCCGCTGTCCTTTGATTCGGCGGCGGTGAAGTCCGAGTTTCAGAACATCGAGCGTGATATCACTCGCCAGCTGGGGCAGTTCAACCCGGTCGGGCAGATCATGCGCCGTATGTGCAAAGAGTACCGGATGGTGGTGCGCATGCTTGAAGCGCGCGGCACTGAAGATTTCGGTCTGATCTCCCAGGAACTGTATGGCGCGGCCTCCGACGCGTTCCATGCCGGCGACCCGACCCTGGCCGACCTGGGCCTGATGATGTCCGACTACCTGGACAACATCGACGGGCGTGGCGCGCTCAAGGACGAAGCCAAGACCCTGACGGCCAAGGATGCCGTGAACCTGCTGCAAAGCCGTCTGAACAAGGTGTTTGGCGAGGCCGAAGAGACCATCCGCGTGTTCGAGTCCGACGGCATTGTCGCGGATGCGGCGGCGGGGGCCGATTACATCAAGATCCGCACGGATGCGATGTTCAACGAACGCGACGTGCGAGCGCTGGAAGTTCACGAAGGGCTGGTGCATGTGGGCACCACGCTCAATGGTCTGAACCAGCCGATCTGCACCTTCCTGTCCAAGGGGCCGCCGTCGTCCACCGTGACCCAGGAGGGGCTGGCGATTCTGATGGAGATCATCACCTTTGCCTCCTACCCCAGCCGCCTGCGCAAACTGACCAACCGCACCCGTGCCATTCATATGGTGGAGGAGGGCGCGGACTTTATGCAGGTGTACGAGTTCTTCCGTGAGCAAGGCTTTGAGATGCCAGAAAGCTATGGCAATGCGAGTCGGGTTTTCCGTGGGTCGGTGCCAAACGGCCTGCCATTCACCAAAGACTTGTCCTACCTCAAGGGCTTCATCATGGTTTACAACTACATTCAGCTGGCCGTGCGTAAAGGCAAGCTGGAACAAGTGCCGCTGTTGTTCTGTGGCAAAACCACGCTGGAAGACATGCGTACCTTGCGCCAGTTGGTGGATGAAGGATTGGTGGTAGCACCCAAGTACTTGCCGGATCAGTTCAGGGACATGAACGCGCTCTCGGCCTGGATGTGTTTCTCCAACTTCCTCAACCATTTGAGCCTTGATCGTATCGAAGCGGATTACTCCAACATTTTGTAAGCAACACAAAACCTGTAGTCGCTGCCGAAGGCTGCGAAGGGTTGCGCAGCAAGCCGTTTTTATTGAAGGCCCCACAAACCCCATCGCAGCCTTCGGCAGCGACTACATAGGGTAGCTAGTAAGATGAAAACCCTGGCTGCACTCTGCCTGCTGTTGAGCCTCAGCGGATGCAGTTCATTGCTGTTCTATCCCGAGCCCGGTCTGCCGATCACCCCGACGGCGGCAGGCCTTGAATATCGTGACGTGACCTTGACGGCCGCCGATGGCACGCGCCTGAGTGGCTGGTGGTTGCCGGCCAAAAAAGGTGTACCCCTCAAGGGTACCGTGCTGCATCTGCACGGCAATGGCGGCAACCTGGCCTATCACCTTGGCGCTACTGCGTGGCTGCCAGCCCAGGGCTATCAGGTGCTGATGCTTGATTATCGCGGCTACGGCCTGTCCCAGGGCTCGCCGGGCTTGCCAGGGGTGTATCAGGACATCGACGCGGCGTTCGAGTGGTTGCAGCACCAGCCGCACACCCAGGGCTTGCCGCTGATTGTGCTGGGGCAAAGCCTGGGCGGCGCGATGGGGATTCACTACCTGAGCGAGCACCCGCAGCAGCGGGCGCGAATCACGGCCATGGTGCTCGATGGCGTTCCGGCCAGTTACCGCGAAGTGGGGCAGTTTGCCTTGAGTACGTCCTGGCTGACCTGGCCGTTGCAAGTGCCGTTATCGTGGCTGGTGCCCGATGCCGACAGTGCCATCTATGCCATGCCGCACATGGGCGGCGTGCCGATGCTGATCTTCCACAGCCTGGATGATCCGGTCGTGCCGCTTTCCAATGGCCTGCGCCTGTATCAAGCTGCGCCCCTGCCCAAGGTGCTGCAACTGACCCGTGGTGGTCACGTACAGACATTTGCCGACCCGACCTGGCGTCAGGTGATGCTGCGTTACCTGGATGACCCCCAACATTTCAATGGCGTGCGGCGACTGGGCGAAATCGCCAATTACCCCGCCTCACCGAACACCGAACGTGAACCCGAGAGCCAACAATGAGTGAAGAACGCAACGCCATCCCCCTGATCATTACCGGTATCTGCAGCATCATCGGCACAGTGGGGGCCCTGTGGTACTACGGCTACCTGCACTTCGCCAAGCCTGAAGACGCCTTGCTGCTCAGTGACTACACCATGCTCAAGACCATCCCGGGCGAAGACTATAAAGTCTCCCTCACCCCGGCCAATCAGGTGGCGAAGTGCATTGACGGCATCATCGTGTTGTTCGATACCGAACAAAAAGGCCTGACCGGGGTACTGGTCAACAACAAGAAACAGGCGGTGCGTTGCCTGGACCAGGAAACACCGAAGCTGCAGCAGTAAAGCGCCACAGTTGTGGATTTATCTGCGCCCAAAAAAAGCCCCGCCTGATCACTCAGGCGGGGCTTTTTTTACAGGGGGTTACTGCATCGAGGAGCGCGGAGCTACAGGCTGGTTGTCATTGGAGATGGTCACTTCAACGCGACGGTTCTGGGCACGGCCCGAATCGGTGCTGTTGCTCGCGACAGGGTATTCCTTGCCATAGCCCTGAGCCACGATGCGGGTCGGGTCTACGCCTTTGCGCACCAGTGCATTACGCACCGATTCAGCACGGCGCTCAGACAACGTCTGGTTGAAAGCTGCCGAACCGACACTGTCGGTGTAACCCTCGACAATCACCTTGCGGTCCGGGTTCTGGATCAGGTACTCGGCCAGGGTATTGATATTGCGCATGCCGTTGGGCTGCAGGTCGGACTTGCCGAACTGGAACAGCACATCACCAAAGGTGACCAGCGTGCCGCGCTCGGTTTGCTTGGCGCTCATGCCCTTGAGTTGCTTGATCTGCGCATCACGGGCATCAAGCAATGCCTGGTTACGGGCTGCGCCTGCGTTCTTCAGGTTGTTTTCAGCGGTGCGCAACGCGATGGTTTGCTTGGCCACTTCAACACGCTGATTGGTCAGGTAAGCCAGTTGATCAACCTTGGACTCGTCTTCCTTGTTCAGGTAAGCCTTCTCGGCCTTGTCCAGCCATTCGCTGGCGTCCTTGGTTTCCAGCGCTGCAACCTTGGTCGACTCAGGGTTGGTTTGCAGGGCCGAGAAGTTGGTCTTGGCGTTTTCCAGGTTGACGTTCGGCTGGTGCGAGCACGCCGCCAGGCCAACGCTCAGAGCTAACAGGGCGGGGATCATTACTGTATTGCGCATGATATTTAGTCCTTTCTATCGATTAGGAGTGCTGTGTCGCCAGGTGCAGTCAAAAAGGGGCAGCGTTTATTGAACGCTGCGCATGCCTTCCTGACGCAGTTGCTGAACGGCATTCTGAGCATCCTGAACGGCCTTCTCTGCCTTGGCGGCCTGGGCTTTGCGCTCTGCTACGCGAGCGTCCCATTCCGCTTGCTCGGAGAGACGACGGGCTTCATCGTATTTTTTGTCATGCATGGCCAGCTCGGCCTGCTTGAGCTTGTCCTGAGCCGACTTCATTTCTACCGGTGCATATTCAGTAGCGCCTGCGCTCACGGCGTTGTTCACGGCCGATTGGGTCACGGCGTACTGCTCTGACGGTGGATTTCCAGCACAACCGGCCAAAACGAAGCTGGTGCCGATTGCCAGCGCAGCCAGTTTTAGCCCGCGCAGGCGAGGGGAGGTGGTTTTGACAGTGCGGGTCATCATGGTCTTCAACTCCATTGGGAAACTCCTTAATAACAGCTAATTCCATCACGACTGGTGGCGTCACCCGGAGTGTTGGAACACGAGTTCCAGCGGTGATGGTTAATGGCTGTGACCGAAACGATTTTTGAATAGTTCAAAAAAAGATGGCAAATGGCCTAAAAGATTTTTGACCGATTGGTCAGGCGCCTATTTACGTTTTGCCCCGTGCAAGACTTGTCAAAAGCAGGCGTTGCAAAGCACTCTTGGGGACGAGCTGTCCCCCGGATACTGCTGGAGAAACTGCTGATGACCGATATTGATGCACGCTTGCGCGATGATGTTCACCTGCTGGGTGAGCTGTTGGGTAATACGATTCGTGACCAATATGGCGAAGCTTTTCTCGCCAAGATCGAGCGCATTCGCCAGGGGGCCAAGGCCGACCGGCGCGGCACTACCGGCGAAGAGCTGAGTGCGATTCTGGATGCCTTGAGCGACGATGAAGTGCTGCCGGTTGCGCGAGCGTTCAACCAGTTTTTGAACCTGGCGAACATTGCCGAGCAGTACGAGCTGATCCACCGCCGTGAAGAAGGTCAGGCCGAGCCTTTCGAGGCGCTGGTCCTGCCTCAATTGCTCGAACGGCTGCTGGCCGAAGGGCATGACCCCGAGTCGCTGGCGCGGCAGGTCAGCCGTCTTGACATCGAACTGGTGCTCACCGCACACCCCACCGAGGTGACTCGTCGCACGCTGATTCAAAAGTACGACGCAATCGCTGAGCAGTTGGCTGCCCAGGACCATCGTGACCTGACCCTTGCGGAAAAATCCGAAATCGAACAGCGCTTGCAGCGGCTGATCGCTGAAGCCTGGCACACCGAAGAAATCCGTCGCACCCGCCCCACACCTGTCGATGAGGCCAAGTGGGGGTTTGCTGTGATCGAACACTCCTTGTGGCACGCCGTGCCGCACATGCTGCGAAAGGCTGACAAGGCGCTGCATGCGGCGACCGGGTTGCACCTGCCCCTGGAGGCGGCACCGATTCGCTTTGCTTCCTGGATGGGCGGCGACCGCGATGGCAACCCCAACGTCACCGCCAGCGTGACCCGCGAAGTGTTGCTGCTGGCGCGCTGGATGGCCGCTGACTTGTACCTGCGCGACATCGATAAACTGGCCGCTGACCTGTCGATGCAACAGGCCACCCCGCAGCTGTTGGCAGTCGCAGGGGAGAGTGCCGAGCCGTACCGCGCCGTGCTCAAGCAATTGCGTGAGCGCCTGCGGGCGACCCGCAGCTGGGCCCATAGCGCCCTGAACAGCACGCAGCCTGCACCGAGCGATGTGTTGCAGGACAATCGCGAGCTGCTGGAGCCGCTGCAGCTTTGCTATCAATCACTGCATGCCTGCGGCATGGGCGTGATCGCTGATGGCCCATTGCTCGATTTCCTTCGCCGAGCCGTGACGTTTGGCCTGTTTCTGGTGCGCCTCGATGTGCGTCAGGACGCGGCCCGTCACGCCTCGGCCATGACCGAAATCACCGACTACCTGGGCCTTGGCCGCTATGAAGACTGGGACGAAGATGCGCGCCTGATCTTCCTGATGCGCGAGTTGAACAACCGTCGCCCGTTGTTGCCCAGCTACTTCAAGCCCGGTGCCGACACCGCCGAAGTACTGGCGACCTGTCGCGAAGTGGCAGCCGCACCGGGGGCTTCCCTGGGGTCCTATGTGATCTCGATGGCCGGTGCCGCCTCTGATGTTCTGGCCGTGCAACTGCTGCTCAAAGAGGCCGGGCTTGAGCGCCCGATGCGTGTGGTTCCGTTGTTTGAAACCCTGGCCGACCTGGACAACGCGGGACCGGTGATCGAGCGGCTGTTGCTGTTGCCGGGTTATCGCGCACACCTGAAGGGCCCGCAGGAAGTGATGATCGGCTACTCCGACTCTGCCAAGGATGCGGGCACCACTGCGGCGGCCTGGGCGCAGTACCGGGCGCAGGAGTCACTGGTCAATATCTGCCGCGAGCAAGGCGTTGAATTGTTGTTGTTCCATGGTCGTGGCGGCACCGTGGGGCGCGGCGGTGGCCCGGCTCACGCGGCGATCCTGTCGCAGCCGCCGGGCTCTGTCGCGGGGCGCTTCCGTACCACGGAACAGGGCGAAATGATCCGTTTCAAGTTCGGCCTGCCGGACATTGCCGAGCAGAATCTCAATCTCTACCTGGCGGCCGTACTGGAAGCCACCTTGCTCCCGCCGCCCCTGCCGGAACCTGGCTGGCGGGTACTGATGGACGAATTGGCAGCTGACGGGGTCAAGGCCTACCGTGGGGTGGTGCGTGATAATCCACAGTTCGTGGAGTACTTCCGCCAGTCAACGCCGGAGCAGGAACTGGGGCGATTGCCGCTGGGAAGTCGTCCGGCCAAACGCCGGGCAGGCGGGATTGAAAGCCTGCGGGCCATCCCGTGGATTTTCGGCTGGACCCAGACCCGCCTGATGCTGCCCGCCTGGCTGGGTTGGGAAACCGCACTGAGCCAGGCACTGGCACGGGGCGAAGGCGAGCAGTTGGCACAAATGCGCGAGCAGTGGCCGTTCTTCCGTACCCGCATCGACATGCTGGAAATGGTCCTGGCCAAGGCCGATGCCGATATCGCCCGGCTCTACGACGAGCGTTTGGTGAGCCCGGAACTGCTGCCATTGGGTGCGCACTTGCGCGACCTATTGTCGCAGGCGTGCTCGGTGGTGCTGGGCTTGACCGGTCAGGCGCAGTTGATGGCACACAGCCCCGAGACCCTTGAATTCATCCGCTTGCGCAACACTTACCTCGATCCTCTTCATCTATTGCAGGCCGAGCTTCTGGCACGTTCGCGACGCCAGCAAGCGGCGCAGGACAGCCCTCTGGAACAAGCGTTGCTGGTGACTGTGGCCGGGATCGCGGCAGGCTTGCGTAACACCGGTTAAAGCAAAAGAGCGGCGAATGTCGCGCCAAGGCAGGCGGGGGGCCGGGCCGGATTGATGCCGACCCCCGTGCGGGCGCGACACTTTATTGTGGGGTTGCGACCTGTGACACCCGGCCGCAGAGGCCGGTTTGCCTGTAATTTTTCCTACTTTGGGCGGCTTGTGTGGGCCGGGCCTGCTGTGTATCTTGATCAGCCCTTGGCCGTTTTGATGGCCATAATCCGATTTTGAGACTGGCCCAAAGAGGCGAGTCTGTTGTCATTTAAATAAAAAATTTGAGGAGCACATCGATGCGCGTAATTCTGCTGGGAGCTCCCGGGGCCGGTAAAGGTACTCAGGCAAAGTTCATCACTGAAAAATTTGGCATCCCGCAAATCTCCACCGGCGACATGTTGCGTGCAGCCGTTAAAGCCGGCACCGAGCTGGGCCTGATCGCCAAAGGCGTAATGGACAGCGGTGGTCTGGTATCCGATGACCTGATCATCAACCTGGTGAAAGAGCGCATTGCTCAGCCAGACTGCGTCAACGGTTTCCTGTTCGACGGTTTCCCGCGCACCATTCCGCAAGCTGAAGCCCTGGTAAAAGCCGGTGTGGAGCTGGACCACGTGCTGGAAATCGCCGTTGAAGACGAAGAGATCGTTCAGCGTATTGCCGGCCGTCGTGTACACGAAGCTTCGGGCCGCGTTTACCACACCGTCTACAACCCGCCAAAAGTGGAAGGCAAGGACGATGTGACCGGCGAAGACCTGGTACAGCGCAAGGACGACACCGAAGAAACCGTTCGTCACCGCCTGTCGGTCTACCACTCGCAAACCAAGCCGCTGGTGGACTTCTACCAGAAGCTGGCTGCTGCCCAGGGCAAGCCCAAGTACAGCCACGTTGAAGGTGTTGGCTCGGTCGAATCGATCACGGCCAAGGTGCTTGAAGCGCTGAGCTGATAAGTCGATTTTGCGTCATCACAACAGCCCGCTTGCGGGCTGTTGTTGTTTATACTGCTGCACTTTTTTCAATTCTGATTCTGACGGGAACACCGATGAGCACCTTGCTGGCCCTGGATACCGCGACTGAAGCTTGCTCAGTTGCCTTGTTGCACGATGGCAAGGTTACTAGCCACTACGAGGTGATCCCGCGCCTGCACGCGCAAAAGCTGTTGCCGATGATCAAAGACTTGCTGGCTGCGGCCGGGATCGAGTTGTCGGCGGTCGATGCCATTGCTTTTGGCCGCGGTCCTGGCGCCTTTACCGGTGTGCGCATTGCCATTGGCGTGGTCCAGGGGCTGGCCTTTGCGCTGGAGCGCCCGGTGTTGCCGATCTCCAATCTGGCGGTACTGGCCCAGCGAGCCCATCGCGAGCACGGCGCGACCCAGGTGGTGTCGGCCATCGATGCGCGAATGGACGAAGTGTATTGGGGTTGCTATCGCGAGCAGGCGGGGGAGATGCGTCTGCAAGGCGCTGAAGCCGTGCTCGCACCGGAAGCAACTGCCTTGCCGGATGGCGCCAGCGGTGACTGGTTTGGCGCCGGGACTGGCTGGGGGTATGCCGAGCGCTTGAACGTCAAGCCGTACGCAATGGACGCAGGCATGTTGCCTCACGCCGAAGACCTGCTGACCCTGGCCCGATTTGCCTGGGCCCGTGGCGAGGCCATCCGGGCCGATGATGCACAGCCGGTGTACTTGCGCGACAAGGTGGCAGCTACAAAAGCTGAACGTGGCGTTTGATCCGCTGTTGTAGCCGCTGACGAACGCAGCCTCGTTCCTTCGGCAGCGACTACAAAATAGCCGGCCCATTTGCTTAGTCTTGCCAGCGCCGCTAAATTGTAACTATCGCTAACGAGCTTGTTGCCATGCGCATTGACGGCTTTTCTTCCCAGTCCTACCCGATCAAGCGCAAGCCGCGTAAAGGTCAGCCGCTGGTCGATGAGTCGGTTGACGACAATGAAGCCTCGTTCGAAAACACCCCCCAGGCTGCCCGTACCCCACCTTCCGGTGAGCGCATCAGCCAGTTGCCGGTCCGTTCCCAGGACATGATCTTCCAGCGTGCCATGAGCAAAAGCGCAGCCAGTGCCCTTGCCAGCTACCTGACCACCGCAGGCTTCGTCGATTGGGAAACAGAAGTGCTGGGGCTGGATCTGTATATTTGAGCCATGACCCTCACGTCCCTCCCTTATTACCTCGGTTGTCCGTCCTGGAGTGAAAACGCCTGGCGCGAAGGCCTGTACCCGCAGAACGCGCGTTCAACTGATTTCCTGAGCCTGTATGCGCAGGTCTTCAATGCCGTCGAAGGCAACACCACGTTCTATGCCCGCCCGGCACCGGCCACGGTTGAACGCTGGGCGCAAAGCCTGCCTGAACACTTCAGGTTCACCGCCAAGTTTCCACGGGATATCAGCCACGGCGGCGATTTGCGTGAGCAGTTGCAAGCCGCTGAAGATTTCTTGCAACTCATGGGGCCCCTGGGGGGGCGGGTAGCGCCGTTTTGGCTGCAACTGCCAGCCAGTTTCGGGCCTCAGCGCTTGAGCGAGCTGGTGAGCTTCATGGACACCTTGCAGCGCCCGCTGGCCATTGAGGTTCGTCATCCGGAGTTCTTTGCCAGGGGCGATGCCGAGCGGCTGCTCAACCGCTTGCTGATGGATCGCGGTGTCGAGCGTATCTGCCTTGATCCCCGGGCACTGTTCAGTTGCCACTCGACCGATCCTGCCGTGCTCCACGCTCAATCGAAAAAGCCCAAAGTGCCGCCTCGCCCGGCGGCCTTTACCCAATGTCCGCAGGTGCGATTTATTGGCCGCCCGGAGCTGGAGGCCAACGATCCTTATTTGTTGCCCTGGATTGAAAAAGTCGCGGGCTGGATCGAGGAGGGGCGTACGCCCTACGTGTTTTTGCATACGCCGGACAATCACCGCGCTCCTGAGCTGGCGCGGCGTTTTCATCGCCAATTGAGTGAGCGCTTACCGGGCCTGCCCCCACTGCCCGAGTTGCATCAATCCCAGGCTCGCGAGCAACTGGGCCTGCTTTAAGCGGCCAGGCGCAGGTTGTTGATGACAATCGGGCGGGCCCAGCCCAGGTCGAAGTCCATCGCCCGTTGTTGCTCTATCAGCGTAATGGCGTCGAATGGCTCGGCGGGGGGTGGCAGCAAGTCCTGTTCAAACTCGGCTATGGGCAGATGCAAAGGTCGTGGCTCAGGCCCCGGGCCTGGATCGGGCAGCGGATGACCCTGGGTCATGACGATCGGGCGCACCCATGTGTTGTTGAAATCTTGCTGGTGCTGTTGCTCGACAATGTCTTCAGGCGGGTAGGGCACGGCGGGTGGCGGCAGCAGGTCCAGTTCGAATTCGGCAATGGGCAAGAACAGGGCTTCAGGCGGGCGCAGTTCGGTGTCCTGAACCTCGCAGTGGCGCTGGATCACGATAGTGCCCAACAGGTGGGTGCCACCACGGGGCTCGGCGTTTTCAGTACTGGCTGGCAGCTCGGCATCCATGGCCGCCAATGCATCGGTACCGGACTGTTCTGCCAACGCCTGGGCGTAGAAGTCCTTCCACAGGTGATTGACGCTGCCTGTGATCTGCGAATTGTGGCGGCCAAAGTCGCCAATTGGCGCAATAAAGCCGATAGGTGCGCAATGAATGTCTGACATAGCTCTCGGTCGACGCCCAGCTCTGGCAAAATGGCGGATATTTCATTTATCGGCAGCCTTTGCCGATCATTAAATTTTTGAGCGTGTTTTTAGATGATTGAGCAAGCAGCGGGCTGTCGTATCAAAGTCGAAGCGCTGGACGAGGCCTTTCAGGCCTTGGCCGAGCAATGGGCTGAGCGCCTGGGTTTGCCTCTGGATGAGCCTGACGCGGAGTTCGCCTTGCAGTTGAGCGCCCAGGGTTTGCAGTTGCAGCAACTGGGGCCGGATGCGCCAGGTCCGGTGCGGGTCGACTTTGTCGAAGGCGGTGCGGCCCATCGTCGTTTGTTTGGCGGCGGTACGGGGCAGATGATTGCCAAGGCGGTGGGTATTCAGCAAGGCGTGCGCCCACGGGTGCTGGATGCCACGGCGGGCTTGGGCAAGGACGCGTTCGTGCTGGCAAGCCTGGGCTGTGAGATGAGCCTGATCGAGCGCCAGCCGCTGATCGGTGCCTTGCTTGAGGACGGGCTGGCCCGTGGCCTGGATGACTTTGAAGTGGCGCCAATCGTGTCGCGCATGCACTTGCTCAAAGGCAACTCGATTGAAGTGATGCGCAATTGGGAGGGGGAGCCACCGCAGGTGATCTACCTGGACCCCATGTTCCCCCATCGTGAGAAAACCGCGCTGGTGAAAAAAGAAATGCGCCTGTTTCGCCCGTTAGTGGGCGATGACAATGATGCTCCGGCCCTGCTTGAAGCTGCGTTGGCGCTGGCGACCCACCGTGTGGTGGTCAAGCGGCCCCGCAAGGCACCGTGCATTGCGGGGCCCAAGCCAAGTCATGCGCTGGATGGCAAATCGAGCCGGTACGATATCTATCCGAAGAAAGCACTCAAGCCCTGAACATGTGGGAGCGGGTGTTTCACTCTGGTCGATAAGCCCGCATGAACATCCCCACCACTTCCTGCACATGGGCTTCGCTTTCCTGCGGCCCCAGCGGTTCACCGCCGCCAAACAGCAGGCGAAAGTTGGGGGCGCCTTTGAGCATGCAGAAGAAGTGTTCTGCCGCGTAATGCGGGTCGTCGATCCGCAGCGCGCCGCTCTGATCCATCTTGCGCAGCAACCCCTCCATCTCGTGCACCACGCGCTCCGGTCCGGCCTCAAGGAAGATCTGCGAAAGCTTTGGATCCTGGCTGCCGAGGGTGACCATCAATCGGTGCAGATTCAGTGATTCTTCACTGTTGATCAGGACTTGAAAGCCTCGGGCAATGTTCAGCAACACCCCTTCAATGGGCTTGCCGGCCGGCAGCTCAAAAAACAGTACCGGTAGCTGCTCTGTGCATTTGGACATGATCGCCGAAGAAAACAGGGTCTCCTTGTCGGTGAAGTGACTGTAGACCGTCAGTTTTGACACGCCCGCCAGGCCCGCAACGGCATCCATGCTGGTGTTGGCATAGCCCTTGGTCAAAAACAGGGTTTTGGCGGCGTCGAGGATGGACTGGCGTTTTGCCAGGTCCTTGGGGCGGCCGAGAGCGTTAGGGGGTAAAGGATGGTCAGACATAGCCGTTTATTACTGGACTGGTGAGTTTAGTATTAATAACATGCTGCCAGTATAAATATTCCAAGCCCCTTTAGCGAAAGGTCGTCAACATGTTGCGCCATGCCTTGTCCCGCGCTGTGCCTGTCTGTCTGGTGTTTTTATTGTCTGGATGCGGGCAGCAAGAGCCTGCAAAAATCAGCATCAGCCCGGCGATGGTGGTGCATCCGCAGCCTTCAGCGCTGGCAAGTCAGAGCTATCCCGGCGAAGTGCGCGCGCGTTTCGATCCGCAACTGGCGTTTCGTATCGCAGGCAAAGTCACCAGGCGCCTGGTCGATGAAGGTGAGCGGGTCAAGGCCAATCAGCCCCTGGCAGAGCTGGACCCGCAAGACGTGCGCCTGCAACTGGACGCTACCCGTGCTCAAGTGGCGGCAGGGCAGGCCAATCTGAACCTGGTGCGTGCTGAGCGCGATCGCTACAAGACCCTGCTGGATCGGCAGATGGTCAGCCGCTCACAGTTCGACAACGCCGAAAACCTCTACCGCTCTGGCGTTGCCAAGCTCCAGCAGCTCAAGGCCGAGCAGGATGTGGCCAGCAATCAGGCCAGCTATGCCGTGTTGCGCGCCCCACAAGATGGCGTGATCGCCCAGCGCCAGGTTGAAGTGGGGCAAGTGGTCAATGCCGGGCAAACCGTGTTCACCCTGGCAGCCGATGGTGAGCGTGAAGTGCTGATCAGCCTGCCGGAGCAGGATTTCAGCCGCTTCAAGATCGGTATGCCGGTGGCGGTTGAGTTGTGGTCGCAGCCCGGCCAGCGTTTCAGCGGCCGTATCCGCGAGCTGTCGCCATCGGCAGATCCAAAGTCACGTACCTTTGCTGCCCGTATCACGTTCACCTCTGGCAAGGTGCCTGCCGAACTGGGCCAAAGTGCCAGGGTTTTCATTCAGGGCGAAGGCGACAGTTCGCTGTCGGTGCCGCTGTCAGCCTTGACCGCCGAGAACGGCGCGGCCTACGTGTGGCGAGTCGGCCAAGGCAACAAGCTTGAGCAAGTGCCGGTGCGTGTGGGGCCTTTTGGCGAAAAAAGCGTGCCGGTTCTCGAAGGCCTCAAGGCCGATGACTGGATCGTCGCTGCCGGCGTGCATGTGCTGCATCCCGGGCAAGAGGTGCGGCCGATTGATCGCTCCAACCGGGCAATCAATGTTTCGGCCAAGGAGTAACCCCCATGGGCTTTAACCTTTCTGCCTGGGCGTTGCGCAATCGCCAGATCGTCCTGTTCCTGATGCTGTTGCTAGCTATTGTCGGCGGGCTTTCGTACACCAAATTAGGGCAAAGCGAAGACCCACCGTTCACCTTCAAGGCCATGGTCATTCGCACCCTGTGGCCGGGTGCTACGGCTGAGGAAGTCTCTCGGCAGGTCACCGAACGTATTGAAAAAAAGCTGATGGAGACCGGTGAGTACGAGCGCATTGTTTCGTTCTCGCGCCCTGGCGAGTCGCAAGTGACCTTTATGGCCCGCGATTCGATGCACTCGAATCAGATTCCGGAGCTGTGGTATCAGGTTCGCAAAAAGATCAGTGACATTCGCCACACCTTGCCGCCTGATGTGCAGGGGCCGTTTTTCAACGATGAATTCGGTACGACCTTCGGCAATATCTACAGCTTGAGCGGTGAAGGTTACGACTACGCGGTGCTCAAAGACTACGCCGACCGCATCCAGATCCAGCTACAACGGGTCAAGGATGTAGGCAAGGTTGAATTGCTGGGGCTGCAGGACGAAAAAATCTGGATCGAGCTGTCCAACCTCAAACTGGCCACCTTGGGCTTGCCGCTGGCCGCCGTGCAAAAAGCCCTTGAGGAGCAAAACGCAGTGTCGACTGCGGGCTTCTTTGAAACACCGACAGAACGGGTGCAACTGCGCGTCAGCGGTAATTTCAAGACGGTAGAGGAGATCGAACGTTTCCCGATCCGCGTGGGCGAGCGCACCTTTCGCATCAGCGACGTGGCGGATGTGCGTCGCGGCTTTAATGATCCACCGGCACCGCGTATGCGCTTTATGGGCCAGGATGCGATAGGTCTGGCCGTGGCTATGAAAGACGGTGGCGATATCCTGGTGCTGGGCAAGGCGCTGGATACCGAGTTCGAACGGATCCAGAAGAACCTTCCGGCCGGGATGCAATTGGGCAAGGTCTCTGACCAGCCAGCGGCTGTGAAAACCAGTGTCGGCGAGTTCGTTCAAGTGTTGGTGGAAGCCCTGGTGATCGTGCTGCTGGTCAGCTTCTTCTCCCTGGGTGCGCGCACCGGCATGGTGGTGGCACTGACCATCCCGCTGGTGCTGGCAATGACGTTTGCCGCCATGCATTACTTCGGGATCGGCCTGCACAAGATTTCACTGGGGGCGTTGGTGCTGGCCCTGGGCTTGTTGGTGGACGACGCGATCATTGCCGTGGAAATGATGGCGATCAAGATGGAGCAGGGTTACGACCGGATGAAGGCGGCGAGCTTCGCCTGGACCAGTACCGCGTTCCCCATGCTCACCGGTACGCTGATCACGGCAGCAGGCTTTTTGCCGATTGCCATGGCGCAGTCGAGCACGGGTGAGTACACCCGCTCGATTTTCCAGGTGGTGACCATTGCCCTGTTGGCGTCGTGGATTGCGGCGGTGGTGTTTGTGCCGTATCTGGGGGCGCTGTTGTTGCCGGACCTGGCGAAAATTCATGCCGCCAAACACGGTTCGGGCGCAGGTGCTCCCGACCCTTACGCCACACCGTTTTACCAGCGGGTCCGACGGTTGGTGGAGTGGTGCGTCACCCGGCGCAAGACCGTGATTGCATTGACGGTGCTGCTGTTCCTGGGGTCGGTCGTGCTCTTCAAGTTTGTTCCGCAGCAGTTCTTTCCCGCGTCCAGCCGACTGGAATTGATGGTCGACTTGAAACTGGCCGAAGGCGCTTCGTTGAGCAATACCACCGATCAGGTCAAGCAACTCGAAGCACTGCTCAAGGACCATCCGGGTATTGCCAATTATGTGGCGTATGCCGGGACCGGCTCGCCACGCTATTACCTGCCACTGGATCAGCAGTTGCCAGCGGCCAGCTTTGCCCAGTTTGTGGTACTGGCCAAGACCATTGAGGACAGGGAAGAACTGCGCACCTGGTTGATTGACACCCTTAACGAACAATTCCCGACCGTACGCTCGCGGGTCACGCGTCTGGAAAACGGTCCGCCTGTGGGCTATCCGGTGCAGTTCCGGGTGACGGGCGAACATATCGAAGAGGTACGGGCACTGGCGCGCAAGGTGGCGGCCAAGGTTCGCGACAACCCTCATGTGGTGAACGTGCACCTGGACTGGGAAGAACCGAGCAAGGTGGTGTATCTCAACATCGATCAGGACCGTGCGCGGGCCCTGGGTGTGAGCACGGCCAACCTGTCGCGCTTTTTGCAAAGCACGTTGCTGGGATCCACCGTCAGCCAGTACCGCGAAGACAACGAGTTGATCGAAATCCTGTTGCGCGGCACGCCTCAGGAACGCACCGAGCTGGCGTTGCTGCCTAGCCTGGCGGTACCGACCGACAACGGCCAGAGCGTTGCCCTGTCGCAAGTTGCGACGCTGGAATATGGCTTCGAAGAGGGCATCATCTGGCACCGTAACCGCCTGCCGAACGTGACCGTGCGTGCGGATATCTACGGCAAGGAGCAACCGGCGACACTGGTGCAGCAGATTCTGCCGACCCTTGAGGGCGTTCGCGCCGAGCTGCCGGATGGTTATCTGCTGGACGTGGGCGGTACGGTCGAAGACTCCACCCGTGGCCAGGACTCGGTGAAGGCCGGTGTGCCGTTGTTTATCGTGGTGGTGCTGACCCTGTTGATGGTGCAGCTGCGCAGTTTCTCGCGCATGGTGATGGTGTTCCTGACGGCGCCGCTGGGGCTGATCGGGGTCACGCTGTTTCTGCTGTTGTTCGGCAAGCCGTTCGGCTTTGTGGCGATGCTGGGCACCATTGCGTTGTCGGGGATGATCATGCGCAACTCGGTGATCCTGGTGGATCAGATCGAACAGGACAAGGCGGCGGGGCTGGACCCGTGGCGGGCGATCATTGAAGCGACGGTACGGCGTTTCCGCCCGATCGTGCTGACCGCACTGGCGGCGGTACTGGCGATGATTCCACTGTCACGCAGTGTGTTCTTCGGCCCGATGGCGGTTGCCATCATGGGTGGGCTGATTGTGGCGACTGCACTGACCTTGCTGTTCTTGCCGGCGCTGTATGCGGCGTGGTTCAAGGTCAAGAAGCCAGCAGAGGCTTGAAGCCCCTGTGGGAGCGGGCAAGCCCTGCTCCCACAGGGTTTGTGTGGCTCACATCATCCGGGCCTGGGCACCCATTGTTGTGGAGGCGGGCAAGCCCGCCTTCGCAAGGGTTACAGCGTTCCGAAGACTTTTTTCGCCAAACTGGTAGCAGCCGCTGCCGGGTTCTGGCGGATGGTTTCTTCCTGTTTGCCGATCATTTCGAACAAGCCGTCCAGGGCCTTTTCGGTCACGTAGCTTTCGATGTTGGCGCTTTTGGCGTCCACCACACCCAGCGTGGCGGCTTGCCCTGCAAATGAGTTGTACTGCTGGGCCAGACCGACCTTGTCCGTGGCGGCCTTGACGATAGGCAGGAACTTGGCGCGGATCTGGTCCCGGCTACTTTTGCTCAGGTATTGGGTCGCCGAATCCTGGCCGCCGCTGAGGATGCCCTTGGCATCCGCCACGGTCATTTTCTTCACCGCATCGACCAGCAGGGCTTGCGCCTGTGGCACGGCCGCTTCTGCGGCTTTGTTCATGCTGGTTTCGAGTTGATCGACCTGATCGCCCATGCCGAATTGCTTCATCTTTTTCGCGACTTTGCCAAGGTTGCCCGGCAGCTCGATCTTGACTTCGGGGTTATTGCTGAAGCCCCCGGGGGTGCCCAGTTGCTTGACCGCAATTTGCGCACCTTGGGTCAGGGCATCTTTGAGGCCGCCCGTGGCGTCGCCTTGGGACAGATCGCTCAGCGATAACGCCAGGGCATTGGCCGAAATCAACAGGCCTGCGCAGAGGCCCGCAAAGCGTATGGAAAGTCGCAGCATGGCAAACTCCTTGATTAGCGAACCTGATCGACACGCAGGCGGACAGGTTGCTGGGTTTTTGCAGTCAGATCGACGCTGTTGCGCTCTGTGCTGATAAACAGCAACTGGCCGTTCTCTTCGATCCGCGCACTCACCGCGTAGGTATGGCCGGGTTTGATCTGCGCCGGGTCATAGGTCAAGTGAAATGGCAGGGGTACCTGGCCCTTGATTGGGCCACTTTGCTTGGCAAGTGTCACCGCTGGAGCGTCGGCCAGCGATACATCCTGCAAGTTAACTTCCAGTGTAGCTGTAGGCGGCAGGGCAATACGCTGCAGGTAGAACACTTCGCCATCGAGGGATGCTTGAGGGGTCGAGGTCATAGAGCTACAGGCTCCAAGCAGGGCGGTGAGGCTGAGTAAAAGTACTTTTTTCATGGATTTCTCCTTCAAGATGTTTTTTCGAGCGAGAGCGGTGGCTGCTCGTGGGTGTCTTCACTGCGGTGCAACGCAACCTGGCGAATCGACAGGCGAATTTCGGCAGGCAACACACGCTTGGCAGCACCTTCGGCCAGTTCGCCAAGCAGTTCGTGATAGCTCAACTTGCCGTTGGCATCGCGGCGCAGCACGTCTTCTTCAAGCAATGTCTGGATAAAGTGGCGGAACAGGCTCTTGTCGAAGAACTCCGGAGCGTTGAGACCATGCAAAATCGACAGGCGTTGGGCCATCATGGTGCACAGGTCTTCCAGTTCTTCGGCGCTCAGGGTGTTTTGCCCGCTGTTGAGCAGCAGGGAAATGGCCATGTAGAAGCGTTGCAGGGTTTGCGCAATGCTCCTGGACAACAGCGTCAGCAATACAAAGTGTCGCGAACTCGGCGCCGGGCGCAGGTACACGCCGTTCTCAAAGCGCAACAAACCTTGCTCGACAAAGGACTCCAGCCACTGGTCGACCACGGCGTCCAGTTCCTCTGCTGACCAGCGAATAAACAGCTCTGATTGCAGGTAGGGATAGAGCGCGTGGGTGTAGCGCAGGATCTGTTCGCGGCTCATGCGCGAGGCGCTTTGGAAAAAGCTGGCCAGCAACGAAGGCAATGCAAAAATATGCAGCACGTTGTTGCGGTAGTACGTCATCAGCACCGCGTTCTGCTCATCCAGATAGAGGATCTTGCCCAGCGCATCGCTTTGCTCGGCCAGCAGGTTCATGTCCTTTACATGGTTGATCAGCGCCTTGCCATCGCCTTCGGGCAAGGTGGTGTAGGACGAGTAGGGGACACGGCGCAGCAGGGCCAGATACAGATCCAGCACCCGGGCCATGGCCTGTTCGTCCAGTGCCAGCCGGGTGGTTGAAAGCAGGGCCAGTGCCACCAGGTTCACCGGGTTGATGGCTGCCGCTTCATTCAGATGCTGGGCAACCTTTTCGCCCAGGCGATTGGTGGTCGGGCTCAGCCAGTCAGGACGATACAGGGGCGCAAGCTCCTGCTGGCGCCAGCCCGGCTGCTCCTGTTCAAGGAACTCGGCGAGTTTGATCGGTTCACCAAAGTTGACTGCGACCTGACCGAACTTCTGTTTCTTGAGGGCGCCGATCACTTTGAAAATGTCGAAAATCGACTCTTTCTTCTTGCTGGCGCCGCGCAGTTCGCCCAGGTAAGTGCGGCCTTCGAGCACACGCTCGTAACCGATATAGACCGGGACAAACACGATTGGCGTACGGGAAGAGCGCAAGAAACTGCGCACGGTAATGGCCAGCATCCCCGTTTTCGGTTGCAGCATGCGCCCGGTGCGCGAGCGGCCGCCCTCGACGAAGTACTCCACCGGGAAGCCCTTGGTGAACAGGGTATGCATGTACTCGTTGAACACTGAGGTGTACAGCGGGTTGCCCTTGAACGTTCGGCGCATGAAAAAAGCCCCGCCACGGCGCAGCAGGCGGCCCAGCACCGGCATGTTGAGGTTGATCCCGGCGGCAATGTGCGGCGGAGTCAGGCCGTTGCGAAACAGCAGGTAGGACAGCAGCAGGTAGTCGATATGGCTGCGGTGGCACGGCACGTAAATGATCTCGTGACCCTGGGCAACCTTCTGCACGCTCTCGATATGGTTGACCTTGACCCCGTCGTAAATCTTGTTCCAGAACCAGCTCAGGAGCACTTCAAAAAAACGGATCGCGGTGTAGGTGTAGTCCGAGGCGATTTCATTGGCGTAGCGCAGTGCTTGGGCACGGGCCTTGTCCGGCGAGATGTTCTCGCGCTCGGCTTCGTCAAGGATGGCCTGGCGCACGGCGGGTTCATTGACCAGCCCCTTGACCAGGTTGCGACGGTGGGAAAGGTCCGGGCCGATGGTGGCGGTTTTCAGGTTGCGAAAGTGCACGCGCAAAATACGCTGGGCCATGCGCACGGTGCGTTCATGACCCTTGTTGAGGTCGACCAGTTCGCGCAAGTGAATGGGGGCCGAGAATTGCACGCGGGTTTTGCGACCCAGGATCAGGATGCGCAGCAAGCGGCGCAGGCGCCCGGTGACGGCCCAGCTGTCGGCAAACAGCAGTTTCCAGGGGCTGGACTCGCTGTCGGGTGACTGCCCCCAAAACACGCTGACCGGAATGATTTGCGCATCCTCGCCCGGGTTTTGGGTCAGGCCGTCGACCAGGCGGGTCAAGGTTGGCGGAGCTCCGCGCTTGTCCTGTCGCCCCAGCCAGTCGGGCTCGGGGGTCAGGTAGAAAAAGGCGGCAGGCTCGATCATCTCTCCCACTGCAACCGGCAATACCGGGCGCGGCAGGCCGGCCTTGGAACACTCGGTATCGATCACGGCCAGTTCGGTCAGCGAGGGCGATTGCAGTACGTAGAACACGGGTCGGCTGCGATCCAGGTTCAGGGTCAGGGAAGACTGATTAATGGTCTCCGAGCGCACCCACAGGTACAGCAAGCGACGCAGGGCGCCAAATACAAGGCGGCGGAATGGGGAGGGGGTCATACGGCTTCTGCGTTAGTGGATAAAACGAGCGTTTACTCGGCCGGGTAGTGTGCCGTATCTCCCGAAAATCGGCAAAAAAGCGGCGAACTAATATTGATTGAGTGTTTTTTTGCCTGACTTATACTCGGTGGTCTTTCGCGACACCGCGCAAGACCCAGTAGTGAAGCGTCAGGTTCAAACACTAGTTCTCAAAGGGCCAATTAACGAGCCCGATCAATAATAAAAAGGGGGGAAGGATCCATGACAACGCGCGTAACAGGCAGTGTGAAGTGGTTCAACGATGCCAAGGGCTACGGCTTTATTCAGTGTGAAAACGGGGCGGATGTGTTTGTGCATTACCGCGCCATTCGCGGTGAAGGCCATCGCAGCCTGGCTGAAGGCCAGCAGGTCGAGTACACCCAGGTCAAAGGTGACAAGGGTTTGCAGGCTGAAGATGTAGTGGGGCTGTAATGCAGTTCCTGTAGTCGCTGCCGAAGGCTGCGATGGGTTGCGAAGCGACCCTGAAGGTCCTTCGGCCCTTGTCGCAGCCTGCGGCAGCGGCTACAGGGTGTTATTTGCAGCTCAGGAACCGGTTTTCCAGGTGATTTCTTCCTGGCCGTCTTCACTGATGCGGATCCAGCGATCAGCATCAGCCTCGCCCTGTTCCTCGACCCAGCTGCCCGGCGCGCAACGCACTTCGATCTTCAGTGCGTCAAAAGCGGCCTTGGCACAGGCAATGTCGTCTTCCCACGGTGTCTGGTCGCTGTCCAGGTACAGGCTGTTCCATTTGCCGACGGCTTTTGGCATCCAGGTAACGGGTACGTCACCTGCGGTGCACTTCCAGGTTTCGCCTTTCTTTTTCCATTCGGTGCACGGGCCCAGCACGTTGGCCAGCCAGGCTTCGACGTCCTTGTAGGTGACCGCTTCTTTCAGGTAGATCTCGATATCGGGTTGGCGCATGGATGTCCTCACTGCGGGTCTGAAAAATCCACTCGCGGATTAATCGGGCCAAGGGCGTGTGCCCTTGGCCGTAAAGTTGGTTATTGAAGCACGAAGTAATCGTAGCGCATCGACACCGTCACCACTAAAGGCTCGGGGTGTTCGATGACCTGGGCGCGACGCTCGGCACTGGCGCGCCAGCCATGGGGGGTCATGGCCAGCAGATTGGCGCGATCCTGGGGCTCACTCAGGCTGAGGGTGAATTCCAGTGTCTCGCTGTGCTGCACCTGCATGCCTTCGGGCACCAGGGCCAAATGCTTGTCGTCTGAATAGTCGCGCACTTCGTCGTACAGCCGTTCGCGCAGCTCCATCAAGTGCCCGCGAGTCGGGCCAACACGCATCAGGCCGCCCCCCGGGCTGAGCAGGCGTTTTGCTTCAAGCCAGTCCAGCGGGCTGAAGACGCTGGCCAAAAACTGGCAGCTGGCATCGGCCAGTGGCACGCGGGCCATGCTGGCGATCAACCAGGTCAGTTGCGGGCTGCGCTTGCAGGCGCGCTTGACCGCCTCGCGGGAGATATCCAGTGCGTAGCCATCGGCGTTGGGCAGTGCCTCGGCGATTTGCGCGGTGTAGTAACCCTCGCCACAACCGATGTCGAGCCAGCGTTGCGGCGCTCGTTCCCTCGCCAGTTCGGCCAGGCGCTTGGCCACGGGCGCGTAATGGCCTGCATTGAGAAAGTCGCGGCGGGCTTCAACCATTGCCTGGTTATCGCCAGGGTCACGGCTGTTCTTGTGTTGCACGGGCAGCAGGTTCAAATAACCCTGGCGGGCGCGGTCAAAGCGATGCCCGGCCGGGCACGCCACGCCGTTGTCGACCGCGTTCAGCGGTGCACTGCAAATTGGGCAGGCGAGCATCAGGCGAGCAACTTGATCAGGGTTTGGTAGTAGATCTCGGTCAGTACATCAAGATCGCTGGCCAGAACCCGCTCGTTGACCTGGTGAATGGTCGCGTTGACCGGTCCCAGTTCGACGACCTGGGTACCCAGGGTCGCGATAAAGCGCCCGTCCGAAGTCCCGCCGCTGGTAGAAGCTTTGGTTTCGCGGCCAGTGACCTGCTTGATGCTCGACGACACCGCGTCCAGCAGGGCGCCCGGCTCGGTCAGGAACGGCAGGCCGGACAGCGCCCAGTCGATGTGCCAGTCCAGGTCGTGCTTGTCCAGTATGTCCGCCACGCGCTTTTGCAGGCCTTCAACGGTGGACTCGGTGGAGAAGCGGAAGTTGAAGACCGCCACCAGATCCCCCGGGATCACGTTGGTTGCGCCCGTGCCGGAGTTCAGATTGGAAATCTGGAAGCTGGTCGGCGGGAAGAAGGCGTTGCCGTTATCCCAATGCTCGGCGGCCAGTTCGGTCAGCGCAGGTACTGCCAGGTGAATCGGATTCTTGGCCAGGTGCGGGTAGGCCACATGGCCTTGAACGCCGCGAACGGTGAGCTTGGCGCCCAGGGAGCCGCGACGGCCGTTTTTGACCACATCGCCCACCAGGGAAGTGCTTGACGGTTCACCGACGATGCACCAGTCCAGACGCTCGTTACGGGCAGCAAAGCGCTCGATCACGGCCTTGGTGCCGTGATGGGCCGGGCCTTCTTCGTCACTGGTGATCAGAAATGCGACCGAGCCCTTGTGGTCCGGGTAGTCGGCGACGAAACGCTCGGCCGCCACCAGCATGGCGGCAAGGCTGCCTTTCATGTCTGCGGCGCCACGGCCGCAGAGCATGCCGTGTTCATCGATCAGCGCGTCGAACGGGTCGTTTTGCCAGGCTTGCACCGGGCCGGTCGGTACCACGTCAGTGTGGCCAGCGAAGCACAGTACCGGGCCTTCGTGTTTGCCGTGGGTGGCCCAGAAGTTGTCTACGTCCTCGATGCGCATCGGCTCAAGCTTGAAGCCGGCATCGCCCAGGCGCTGCATCATCAGCTTCTGGCAGTCGGCGTCGATCGGGGTCACGGAAGGGCGACGGATCAGATCGCAGGCAAGTTGCAGGGTCGGCGAAAGGTCGGCGTGGGCCGTCATGGTGTGGACTCCGAAGCAGGGCATGTGCGGGGCGGGCGAGAAAGGGCGGTTATCTTAAAGCAAAACGGCGGCCAGAGGCCGCCGTTTAGGAGGTTGCAGTCAATTTATGCAGCCGGTTGCTCTTGTGCCGCGTCCACCGGTTTGGGCAGCGAAGACATAAAGGCCATGATCAGCGCCGCCAGATACGGCAGCGACTGCACCAGCAACATCACCACCCAGAAGCGCATGTCGTTGCTTGGCAGACCCTGGACCAGGAAGATCCCCAGCGCCGCGCCCCAGAGCAACAGCATGATGAACACTTCTTCACGGGCTTCCGAAATGGCGACCCAGAAGCCGTGGTTATCGGCGTTCTTGGGTGTCCGGAAGAACGGAATGCTGGTGGTGAAGAATCCGTACAGCACCGCTTTCGCGATGGTGTGGGACAACGCCAGCCCGGCCAGTGCTGCCGCAAACGCATCCTTGAGGTTAACCCCCACGGCACGGCGGTACAGGAAGATGATCTTGCCGACCTTGAACACGAACAGTGCCAATGGCGGGATGGCGAAAATCAGCAGCGGCGGATCGACCCGCGTCGGCACGATAATCATCGCCGCCGACCACAACAGGGCGCCCACGGTGAAGAAGATGTTCATGCCATCGGCCACCCACGGCAGCCAGCCCGCGAGGAAGTGATAGCGCTGGCCACGGGTCAGTTCAGTGTCTTTACCGCGCAACAGGCTTGAGGTGTGACGCTTGATGATCTGAATCGCACCGTAGGCCCAGCGGAATCGCTGTTTCTTGAAGTCGATAAAGGTGTCAGGCATCAGGCCCTTGCCGTAGCTGTTGTGGGAATACGCTGCGGAATAGCCTTTTTCGAATACGCGCAGGCCCAGCTCGGCGTCTTCACAGATGCACCAGTCCGCCCAGCCGAGCTCTTCGAGCACGGAGCGTCGGGTCATGGTCATGGTGCCGTGCTGAATGATCGCGTCGCGGTCGTTGCGGGTGACCATGCCGATGTGGAAGAAACCCTTGTATTCCGAGTAGCAGAGCTTCTTGAAGGTGCTTTCGTTCTGGTCGCGGTAGTCCTGGGGCGATTGCACAATGGCGATTTTCGGATCGGCAAAGTGCGGCACCATGTGCTTGAGCCAGTTGCGATCCACACAGTAATCGGAGTCGATCACAGCAATCACTTCGGCATCCGGCGCGGTGTGCGGGATCAGGTAGTTCAGCGCGCCGCCCTTGAAGCCGGCCAGGGGTGCCACGTGGAAGAACTTGAAGCGCGGGCCCAGGGTGGCGCAGTAGTCGCGCACGGGCTCCCAGACTGCCGGATCCTTGGTGTTGTTATCGATGATCAACACTTCGAAATCGGGGTAGTCGAGGTTCGCCAGGGCATCGAGGGTCTGTTTGACCATCTCTGGCGGCTCGTTGTAGCAGGGCACATGGATCGAGACTTTCGGGCGATAGGCGTCGTCGCTTTCGACCGGCAGGAACTCTCGTCGCCGCTTATGCGTCCAGACCGCCTCGGCCAGCTCATGGGCCTCGGTCAGCAGGACAATAAACACCCCGAGCGCGCCCAGTCCGAGCAGGAAGCCGACGGTCAGGCTGAACCATGTGCTGTATTGCTGGCTGTAGTCGTAACCGATCCACACCAGCACCGATCCGCACAGGAACGCGGTGAAGGTCAGGAAGGTGCGACCCCGCTGGCGCAGTGCGGAGCCGTCGATCAGCAGCAGCGCCAGCGACAGCAAGCCCATCACCACCGAACCAATGGCCAGTACGCGCCATTGCGGGATGGCGACCACCGGGCCTTCAAAGTTGAATTTTTGCTGGCGTGCAGCGTTGTACACGCCCCAGTACGCGCCTACGGAGCCTTCATCGCTGGCCTTCCATGGCTGGTCGAAGGCTTCGATCACAAAGTAGTTGTAGCCGCGACGGTTCAGGGTGTTGACCAGCGTACGCAGATAAATCGCCTGGTCGGCCGGGGTGGCATCAGCGCCACCGCGCATGCGGCCATTGCTCGGCCAGCCAACCTCCGACAGCAGCAGGGGCTTTTTCGGGAACAGTTTTTTCAGGTCGCGGGCACGGTCCAGTACGAACTCACCGGCCTTGTCCACCGGGATAAATTCCCAGTACGGCAGGATGTGCGCGGCGATCAGGTCAACGTGCTTGGCCAGTTGCGGGTATTTCTCCCAGATATGCCATTGCTCGGACGTGGTGACAGGCACCTTGACCGCGGCCCGGACACGATCCAGCAGCACGATCAGGTCTTCTGGCGTGATCTCTTCACGGAACAGGGCTTCGTTACCCACCACAACCCGCACGACGCTGCGCGAGTTATTGGCCAGCTCGATGGCTTTCTGGATTTCGCGCTCGTTGCGCTCCAGATCAGGGCTGATCCAGATCCCGATGGTCACGCGCAAACCGAACTCTTCCGCCAGCTTGGGGATATTACCCAAGGTGCCGTCGACCGAGTAGGTCCGAATGTTGTCGGTCAGCTTGCTGAGGATCTCCAGGTCGCGACGCATTTCATCGTCGGTCGGGTACTGGTCTTTCTGCGGGTACTGGCCTTGTTGGAACGGCGAATACGAAAAACCGGAGATTTGATCGGGCCAGTTGGGTGCAGACACCGGGCGATTGATCAGCGCCCAGAAGCCTGTGAACAGTGCGGCAATGGCCAGTACCACCACCAGGTTGAGTCCAAATTTACGCGATGACATAACTATTTCGGGTTCCAAAGGGAGTGGAACGAAGATCGGTCGGCGGGTGCCAAGCGGCGCGCATCCTACACTGTGCTCAGACCTATCGTATAGCTGATGGAATTGGGTCTGGCATTTGGCAGTTGCAGCGAACTTAAGTTCTTTATTTATTTCTTGTAGCTCTTGTCTTCCTACTCTATAGGCCATTAAAGCAGTCTTGGTCGGATAGCTTGTAGGAAAAATACTCAATGTCATGTCATCCCCCTATAATGCGCGCCGGTTTTTGGGGGTTGGTCATGAGTACAGAAGATCCACGTTTTGCCGGTGTAGCCCGGTTATATGGGCTGGAAGGCCTTGAACGACTGAAGGCGGCACATGTGGCGATCGTCGGTGTGGGCGGTGTCGGGTCCTGGGCTGCGGAAGCGATTGCGCGCTGCGGTGTGGGCGAAATTTCGCTGTTTGACCTGGATGACGTTTGCGTCAGCAACAGCAACCGGCAGTTGCACGCCTTGAGCACGACCATTGGTCGGGACAAGGTCGAGGTGATGGCCGAGCGTCTGCGTCAGATCAACCCGGACTGCATCGTTCACGAAGTCGCGGATTTCGTGACGCGCGAAACCATGGCCGAGTACATCACCCCGAATATTGACTGCGTGATCGACTGCATCGACAGCGTCAATGCCAAGGCGGCACTGATTGCCTGGTGCAAGCGCCGCAAGATCCAGATCATCACGACCGGTGGTGCGGGCGGGCAAATCGACCCGACGCTGATTCAGGTCTGTGACTTGAACCGCACGTTCAATGACCCGCTGGCCTCGAAAGTTCGTTCGACCTTGCGCCGCGACTATGGCTTTTCGCGGACCATGACGCGCCATTACAGCGTGCCATGCGTGTTCTCCACCGAGCAGCTGCGCTATCCCAAGCCGGACGGCAGTATTTGCCTGCAGAAGAGCTTTGTCGGTGATGGCGTCAAACTGGACTGCGCCGGTGGTTTTGGCGCGGTGATGATGGTGACGGCGACCTTCGGCATGGTCGCGGCCACCAAGGCGGTGGACAAAATCGTAGCGGGCGTGCGCCGGCCTTCGGAGCGGGTCAAGCCTGAATGAGTGCGATGCGGTCCTTGTAGTCGCTGACGAGGAACGAGGCTGCGATCGGGGTGAGTAGCACCCCGTACAGTCTGAATCCTCGAGATTCCTGCTACACATGAACGGCTAATTCATGACTGCTACGCAGCCAATCGCAGCCTCGTTCCTCGTCAGCGACTACAGGTATCGCTGCGGTTCAGCCTGCCAATTCCCGCATCCGCTGCAGCACGGCGTTCAAGCCATTGCTGCGCGACGGTGATAGCTGGCGGCTCAGACCCAGCTGGTCGAACCAGTCAGGCAAGTCAACCTGTTGCAGTTGCTCGGTGCTCAAGCCATTGACTCGCGCCAGCAGTAACGCCACCAAACCGCGAATCAGTCGCGCATCACTGCTGGCAGCAAATTGCCAATGGCCATCGACCCGTTCGCCCACCAGCCACACCTGGCTTTCACAGCCATGCACGCGATGAGCATCGGTTTTGTCGGCGTCGCTCAATGGCGCCAGGCGCTGGCCCCATTGCATGAGCAGGCGTGCGCGCTGCTCCCAGCCCGAGCAGTGCTCAAAACTGTCGAGTGCGGCCTGGGCGTCGGCGGGCAGGGTCATTGCAAAAGCTCCAAAGCCTGATCAAGGGCGTCGAAGAAGCGTTCCAGATCTTCCGAGTCGTTGTACAGCGCCAGCGAGACACGGATGGCACCGGCCAGCCCAAAGCTTTTCAGTAGCGGCATGGCGCAGTGATGCCCGGCGCGAACGGCAATCCCCTGTTCGGTCAACAAGTGGGCCAGGTCGGCGTTGTGCACGCCCTCAACCACAAAGCTGACCAGCGCCAAGTGTGGCGACCCGAGCAGTTGAATGCCTTGGCGCTGTTTCAAGCCATCGACCAGTAGCGCGTGCAGCGCTGCTTCGTGGGCTTGGACGGCGGCCTGATCGAGGTTGGCCAGGTAGTTTAGGGTTGCCCCCAGCCCGATCACGCTGGCAATCGGCGGAGTGCCAGCCTCAAACCCGAGCGGGGCGGGGCGGAAGGTGGCGTGCTGGTAGTCGGCTTCTTGCACCATCTCGCCGCCAAACTGCCAGTGCTGCAATCGGGCCAGTGCTTCGTGGCGACCGAACAGCACGCCCAGCCCGTCGGGACCGTAGAGTTTGTGGCTGGAAAATACGTAGAAGTCGCAGCCCAGCGCTTGCACGTCATGCCGGCCATGGACCACCCCTTGTGCGCCATCAACCACCGTCAGTGCATGTTGTGCCTTGGCCAGGGCCAACAGCGCGGGCAAGGGCTGCCACACGCCGAGTACGTTGGACAGTTGGCTCACGGCCAGCAGGCGGGTGCGCGGGGTGATCAGGCGAGCGGCCGCATCGAGGTCGATGACGCCATCGGCATCCAGTGGCAATACCACCAGATTCAGTTGTTTACGCTGGGCAAGCTGTTGCCACGGCAGCAGGTTGGCGTGGTGTTCCAGGGCGCTGATAACAATGTCATCGCCCGCATTGAATTGGTGCTCCAGGCCATAGGCCAGAAGGTTCAGGGCCGAGGTGGCGCCGTGGGTGAAAACGATTTGCCCGCATTCGCCGGCATTGAGCCATTGCGTCACTTTGTGGCGGGTGTTTTCGAATGCCTGGGTCGCGTGAGCGCCCGGCAGGTGTTGGGCCCTGTGCACGTTGGCTGCGCCGTTGGCGTAGTAGTGCGTCAGTGCGTCGAGCAGGGCTTGGGGTTTTTGCGTGGTTGCAGCGTTGTCCAGATAGGTCTGGTCCTGACGTTGCAAGGCGGCGATGGCTGGGAAGTCAGCGCGCCAGGGAGAAGGCAAAAGCATGGTGTTCGGGCTCTGTTGACGAGGCTGGAAACCAGCCACGTCAGTGGCAGATAAACGCTTAGTTGTGAGCGTGCAGTGCTTCGTTCAGCTCGATGGCCGACTTGTGGGTTTTGCATTCCACAGCGCCGGTTTGCGAGTTGCGACGGAACAGCAGGTCAGGTTGGCCTGCAAGGTCACGGGCTTTAAGTACTTTAACCAGCTGGTTGTTTTCGTCCAGCAGCGCCACTTTGGTGCCAGCCGTCAGGTACAGGCCGGATTCAACCGTGTTGCGGTCGCCCAGCGGGATGCCGATACCGGCGTTAGCGCCGATCAGGCAGCCTTCGCCCACCTTGATCACGATGTTGCCACCACCCGACAGGGTGCCCATGGTGGAGCAACCGCCGCCCAGGTCCGAACCCTTGCCGACGAATACGCCAGCCGAGACGCGGCCTTCGATCATGCCCGGGCCTTCGGTGCCAGCGTTGAAGTTGACGAAACCTTCGTGCATCACGGTGGTGCCTTCGCCGATGTAAGCACCCAGGCGAAGACGGGCCGCGTCAGCGATACGCACGCCAGCAGGCACCACGTAGTCGGTCATTTTCGGGAACTTGTCGACCGAGAACACTTCCAGCAGTTCGCCACGCAGGCGCGCTTCGAGTTGACGCTCGGCCAGCTCGCTCAGGTCGATGGCGCCCTGGCTGGTCCAGGCCACGTTCGGCAGCAGCGGGAACACACCGGCCAGGTTCAGGCCGTGGGGCTTGACCAGGCGATGGGACAGCAGGTGCAGCTTGAGGTAGGCCTCTGGCGTTGAGGTCAGCGCGGCATCTTCGGCCAGCAAAGTGGCGACCAGCGGCTTGTGGCTTTCGGCCAGACGGGTCAGCAGGGCTGCTTGAGCTGCATCGACCGGTTTAACGGCTTCAGCCATTTGTGCTGCTTGCGCGGTGGTAAAGGTGATTGCCTGATTGCCGCCGGTGTAGCCCAGGATTGGGGCTACGGCTGCGATCAGCTCGGCCGATGGATTGATCAGGGGTTGTGCGTAGAACACTTCCAGCCATGCGCCTTGACGGTTTTGGGTGCCGACGCCGAAGGCTGCGCTGAACAGGGTAGTAGACATGCAATTACCTCTTACAAAAATAAATGGGCGGTCGCTTAAAGAAGGGCCGCCGCATAAAGATCTGGCTTGAAGCCAATCAGGGTTTTGTCACCGAGATCGAGCACAGGGCGCTTGATCATCGAGGGTTGGGCGAGCATCAGTTCAATGGCTTTGGCTTGGTCGAGATCGGCTTTGCGTTCGTCGTCGAGCTTGCGAAAGGTTGTACCTGCGCGATTGAGCACCACTTGCCAGCCGTGCTCGTTGCACCACTGGGTCAGGTGTTCACGGTCAATGCCGCTGCTTTTGTAGTCATGGAAGTCGTAGCGCACAGCATGTTCATCCAGCCAGGTGCGAGCCTTTTTCATGGTGTCGCAGGCTTTGATGCCGAAAAGGTGCAACGTCTTGCTTGAATCGGTCACGGAAATTGCCCCCCTTGGAGATGCGTGAAAATGATCAGCCGCGGATTATGCCATGGGCAGCGTGCTTGGGCGTGGATGGCTTGAGCATCTCATGTTCTTGTGACATGTCGTCGCACTGCGACTTATGTTCAGGCTCCAGATGTATCGCCAGCGGCTACTATGACCTGCAATGCAAAAATGTTGCTAGCTGTGTCTAGTAGAAGCTGATTGTTTGGGAACCTTGTCGATATGCAAACCGCCTATACCGTCCTCATCCTGCTGATGCTGGTGGGAGTCTCGCGTCTATTGGGGCGTTTGATTCCCTTGCCTTTGCCATTGGTGCAGATTGCTGCTGGCGCTGTACTGGCCTGGCCGACCCTGGGCCTGCACGTGGCCCTGGAGCCAGAATTGTTCCTGTTTCTGTTCCTGCCGCCGCTGCTGTTCTCGGATGGCTGGCGCATGCCCAAACGCGAGTTCTGGCGCCTGCGCGGGCCGATCCTGACGCTGGCGGTCGGGTTGGTGCTGTTCACGGTGGTGGGTGCAGGTTATTTCATTCACTGGCTATTGCCGACCATCCCCTTGCCGGTGGCGTTTGCGCTGGCGGCGGTGCTGTCACCCACCGATGCCGTGGCGGTATCGGCCATCGCGCAAAATCGTTTGCCCGCACCCTTGATGCACATGCTTCAAGGCGAGGCATTGATGAATGATGCGACGGGCCTGGTGACATTCAAGTTTGCACTGGTGGCCGCCATTACCGGGGTGTTTTACCTGACCAATGCCAGCCTGGCGTTTGTGTTGGTGGCGTGCGGCGGTTTGGCCATCGGTGTGGCCCTGAGCTGGCTGGTGGGGCGCCTGCGCTCGTGGATGATCGCCCGTGGCTGGGATGACCCGGCAACCCACGTGGTGTTTATGTTGCTGCTGCCTTTTGCGGCCTATGTACTGGCCGAGCGCCTGGGCGCGTCGGGTATCTTGTCAGCCGTTGCCGCAGGGATGATGCAGAGCTGGCTGGACCTGTTGCCGCGCCAGACCAGCACCCGGATGCTTAACCGCAGTGTGTGGTCGCTGCTGGAGTTTGCGTTCAACGGTTTGATCTTTTTGCTGTTGGGCCTGCAACTGCCGGACATCATCAAGGCTGTGGTCCACCTGGAGCCAACACTGTGGCCCGCCTTGATGTATCGCTGCCTGGATGTCGTGGCGATTTTTCTGGTGTTGCTGGCGCTGCGATTTATCTGGGTACAGAGCATCTGGCGTTTGTCTGGCCTGTTGCGCCGCCTGCGCGGCAAGGGTGAGCTGACAATGGTGCCGACTGCACGCTCCTGCTGGCTCTTGACCGTTGGGGGTGTGCGCGGCGCAGTGACGCTGGCGGGTGTGATGTCCATACCGCTGTTACTGAACGAGGGGCTGGATTTTCCCGAGCGTGACCTGCTGATCTTTATTGCTGCGGGGGTGATCCTGCTGTCTCTGGTGGCGGCTTGCATTGCGCTGCCCTTGTTGTTGCGCGGGATTGAAAAAAGCCCGGACGATGCCATGCGCAATGAAGTGCGAGAAGCCTGGCGACGCACTGCCGAGGCGGCGATCCACGCGCTGGAAGCTGAAGACGTGGTCGAGGCAGTTGGGCAGCAGGATGCCGCTCAGGCAGCGTTGGCGGCTGAGTTGAAGGCGCGGATCATGTCCGAATATCGTCATCAACTTGAGGTGTATAACGACACGGCGCAGGCGCAGGAACTGGCGACCCAGATGGACCAGCTGGAAAGCCGGCTGCGACTCAAGGCGCTCAGGGCGCAACGGCTGGAGCTTTACAGCTTGAGACGTCATCACGAAATCGGGGATGACGCATTGAGCGAGATTCTCAAGGATCTGGACTTGAGCGAGGCCAATCTGGGGTCGGTGAAGTGATACACCAGCCTTGTGTGGGAGCGGGCTTGCTCGCGATTGTATCGCCGCGGTTTGTCAGTCAGACCGAGTTGATGGCATCGCAGGCAAGCCCGCTCCCACCGGTTTTATAGCGCCTTGCAGTGCCATTGTGTGGGAGCGGGTCAGTGTCGAGGGGTTCAGCCCCGGCGCTGGATAAAGTCGCGAATGCGCTCGGCGGCTTCTACGCACTCAGCCAGTGGCGCGACCAGTGCCATGCGTACCCGTCCTGCTCCAGGGTTGAAACCGTCGACTTCACGGGACAGGTAAGAGCCCGGCACCACGGTCACGTGCTCTTGCGCAAACAGGTCGCGGCAGAACTCGGCGTCGTCGCCCTCAACCCTTGGCCACAGGTAAAACCCGCCATCCGGGCGCTGTACGTCCAGTACCGGGGCCAGGATCGCCAGCACCGCATCGAATTTCTCGCGATACAAATCGCGGTTGGTGCGTACGTGAGCCTCGTCATTCCAGGCGGCAATGCTGGCCAGCTGGGTTTGTACCGGCATGGCGCAGCCGTGGTAGGTGCGATACAGCAAAAATGCCTTGAGGATCTCGGCGTCGCCCGCCACGAAGCCTGAGCGCAGGCCTGGCAGGTTCGAGCGCTTGGACAGGCTGTGGAACACCACGCAACGCTTGAAGTCTTCACGGCCCAGTGCCACGCAAGCGCTGAGCAGGCCCACTGGCGGCGTTTGCTCGTCGAAGTACAGCTCGCTGTAACACTCGTCGGCGGCGATCACGAAATCGTGTTCGTCGGCCAGGGCGATGAGTTTTTTCAAGGTGTCGAGGGGGATCAGTGCGCCGGTCGGGTTGCCCGGTGAGCACAGGAACAGAATCTGGCAGCGCTTCCAGGTCTCGGCCGATACCGCGTCGAAATCCGGGTTGAAGCCATGTTCGGCCAGGCATGGCAGGTAGTGCGGCTGGGCCCCGGCAAGGAAGGCTGCGCCTTCGTAGATCTGATAGAACGGGTTCGGGCTGACGACCAGTGCGTCGTCGCCACGGTTGACCACGGTTTGGGTGAAGGCGAACAGGGCTTCACGGGTGCCGTTGACCGGCAGGATATTGCGCGCCGGGTCTAGCCAGCCTTTTGGCACGTTGAAGCGACGCTCGGCCCAGCCAGCGATGGCTTCACGCAGCGCGGGGATGCCCAGGGTGGTCGGGTAGACCGCCATCTGGTCGAGATTGTCAGCCAGTGCCTTGGCCACGAAGTCCGGCGAGCGGTGTTTCGGTTCGCCAATCGACAGCGCAATCGGTCGCTTGTCGGCATTGGGCTGCACGCTGCCAAGCAGGGCGCGCAGTTTTTCGAACGGGTAAGGCTGAAGCTGGTTTAGAGCGTTGTTCATGGGGTGCGGGTCTCACTCGGCGGCGGTTAAATGCTAAGGCGCCACGGTTCTGGGGTTGAATCCTGGTTGACCGTCAGTTGTTCGACGATCGCTTCCTGCAGGCGCATGCACAGCTGTGGGTCGGACAACGGTTGGTTGTGTGCATCGGTAATGAAAAATACGTCTTCGACGCGCTCGCCCAGGGTGGCGATCTTGGCGTTTTGCAACGACAGGTCGAACTCCAGAAAGATCATCCCGATCCGGGCCAGCAGGCCCGGGCGGTCTGGGGCGCTGAGTTCCAGTACGGTGACCGGGCGCTGGGCGTCGTTGTGGATTGTCACTTGGGGCGCGAAGGCAAAGTGTTTCAGTTGGCGCGGTACCCGGCGCTGGATAATGGTCGGGTAGTCGTCCGGGTTGCGCAGGGCTTCGGTCAGGCCCTTGCGGATTTTTTCAATGCGCGCCGGATCGTTGCCGATGGAGCCGCCGTCGTTGTCGAGCACGATATAGGTGTCGAGGGTGAACTGGCTGCTGGACGTGATGATGCGTGCGTCATGGATGTTCAGGTTGAGCTGGTCCATGGCCGCCACGGTCACGGCGAAGAAGTCGTGCTGATCGGGTGCATAGATGAAGATCTGCGTGCCGCCCTCGAACTCGCGCTGGGTGGTTTCCTTGATCAGCACCAGCGGCCCGCCATCGGCGGGCTGTTGCAGGATGGCTTCGGTGTGCAGGGCTACGTCGGCCGAGGTGTGGCGCAAGAAGTAGTCATCACCCAGTTGTGACCAGAGCTGCTCCACATCATCCTGATCGTTGCCATTGCGTACCAGGGTGTCCAGCGCAGCACTTTGGGTCTGGCGAATCTGTTCTTCGCGGTCTACCGGGTTTTCCAGGCCGCGACGCAAGGCGCGCTTGGTTTCGGTGTAGAGCTGGCGCAACAGGCTGGCGCGCCAGGAGTTCCACAGCGTCGGGTTGGTGGCGTTGATGTCGGCGACGGTCAGTACATAGAGGTAGTCGAGATGAGTTTCGTCGACCACGATCTGGGCAAAGTCATGGATGACCTGCGGATCTGACAGGTCTTTGCGTTGAGCGGTGGTGGACATCACCAGATGGTTTTGCACCAGCCAGACGATCAGGCGCGTGTCCCACAGCGGCAACTGGTGGCGAATGCAGAACACCTCGGCATCCACTGCGCCAATTTCGGAATGGTCGCCGTGTCGGCCTTTGCCGATGTCGTGGTACAGCCCGGCCAGATAGATCAGTTCGGGTTTTGGCAGCTTGGCCATCAGCTTGCTGGCCAGCGGGAATTTCTCTGATACCTGGGTGTATTGCAGCTTACGCAGGTGCTTGATCAGGTTCAGGGTATGGGCGTCGACCGTATAGATGTGGAACAGGTCGTGCTGCATCTGCCCGACGATAAAGCCGAATTCGGGCAGGTAGCGTCCGAGAATGCCGTAGCGGTTCATGCGGCGCAGGTTGCGGTGGATACCGATCTTGCACTTGAACAGCTCGATAAACAGGCTGGTATTGCGAATGTCTTTACGGAAATCGTCGTCGATCAGGTAGCGATGTTCGCGCAGCAGGCGGATTGTATCGGCCCGTACGCCCTTGATTTCAGGGTGTTGGGCCATCAGCAGAAAAATTTCGAGCATGGCGAAGGGCGTACGCTTGAACACGTAGTCGCTGGTGGCTTCGATATAGCCATCGTGCAACTGGAAGCGTGAGTTCAAGGGCGTTGGCGGCGCTTCGTCTTCGGGAGCGAGGATGATCTCTTCGAAGTGCTGGATGATCAGGTCGCTGAGCTGGGCAATGCTCATGACCACCCGGTAGTACTGCTGCATGAAGTTTTCGATGGTTTGCTTGGCATCTTCGCCGGCAAAGCCCAGCAATTCGCCGATGCTGCGCTGATGATCGAACAGCAGGCGGTCTTCGGAGCGGCCTGCGAGCATGTGCAGGGCGTAGCGCACCTTCCACAAAAACTCCTGGGATGAGGCGAGCAGGGCGTGCTCGCTTTCGACCAGAAAGCCTTCGCCGGCCAGGGCGCGCAGGTTCAGGGTCCCGTACTGGCGGCGGGCTACCCACAACAGGGTCTGGATATCGCGCAGGCCGCCAGGGGAGCCTTTGACGTTGGGTTCCAGGTTGTATTCGGTGTCGTTGTACTTGTGGTGGCGAGCCTTCTGCTCGGCGCGCTTGGCCAGGAAAAAGTCTTTGCTGGGCCACATGTGCTCGGTGCTGGTGACGTCCAGCATGCGCTGGCGCAGATGCTCGGGACCAGCAACGGTGCGGCTTTCCATCAGGTTGGTGATGATGGTCAGGTCGGCACGGGCTTGCTCTGCGCACTCGGCCACCGACCGCACGCTCTGGCCGACTTCCAGGCCAATGTCCCAGAGAAGCGTCAGAAAACGCTCAATGGAATCGCGGAAAATTTCGTGGTCGGCGTTGTCCAGCAGGATCAGCAGGTCGATGTCGGAGTAGGGGTGCAGTTCGCCGCGGCCATAACCGCCGACTGCGACCAGAGCGATGTCCGCCTGGTCGCTCCAGGTGAACTGATCCCACGCCTGTTGCAGGATGTTGTCGACGAACCATGCACGATCTTCGATCAGGCGGCGAATATCGCGCCCTTTTTTGAAGCGTTCGTCGAGCACCTCGCGTGCCTGGCGGATCGCCTTTTTGAAAGCGGCAATGGGGCTTGCCTTTAATGCCAGCTCGGCCTGGAACTGGCCGCGGTCAAAAAGTTCTGGATCCACCTGCGGCATCGATTGGCATTCCTATCGTGGTTTTTTCTGTTTAAACGGTGGCAACATGCAAGTATCAGGCCGAAACGCGCGGGATGGTGTCATCGCTGCGCAGGGTGAAGATCTCGTAGCCGGTCTCGGTCACCAGCAGGGTGTGCTCCCACTGTGCGGACAGCTTGCGGTCCTTGGTGATGGCGGTCCAGCCATCGCCCAGCACCTTGGTGTCGGCCTTGCCCTGGTTGATCATCGGCTCGATGGTGAAGGTCATGCCTGCCTTGAGCTCCATACCGGTGCCAGCGCGACCGTAGTGCAGGATTTGCGGTTCTTCGTGGAAGACCTTGCCGATACCGTGGCCGCAGAACTCGCGAACCACCGAGAAGCCGTTCTTTTCAGCGTGCTTCTGGATCACTTCGCCGATATCGCCCAGGCGGCAGCCCGGTTTGACGATCTCGATGGCCTTGTACATGCATTCCTGAGTCACCTGCGACAGGCGCTCGGCCCAGACCGGTACCTTGCCGACGTGGAACATGCGGCTGGTGTCGCCGTGGTAGCCGTCCTTGATCACGGTGACATCGATGTTCAGGGTGTCGCCGTCTTTCAGGACCTTGTCGCCAGGGATGCCGTGGCACACCACGTGGTTGATCGAGGTGCAGATAGACTTCGGGAAGCCTTTATAGTTGAGCGGAGCAGGGATGGCGTGCTGCACGTTGACAATATAGTCGTGGCAGATGCGGTCCAGCTCTTCGGTGGTCACGCCGGGCTTGACGTGCTCGGCGATCATTTCCAGGACTTCGGCGGCCAGTTTGCCGGCGACACGCATTTTTGCGATGTCCTCGGGGGTTTTGAGGGTGACGGTCATTCGGGCTCTCTTCGCGCGTTGGCGCTCATCATCAGGATTGCGGGTGTGCTGTTTGTCGCTGCACACCGTCATAAAAACGCGATTCTAACAGACGGTCGGCGTTAATCATGGGCCTGTTGCCATCGCTTCTATTAATAGAATGGACAGTCTGGTTCTATTTCAGGGCTTGGGTAAAAAAGGTGCAGGTCCAATGAATCAGATTTTGATCTGGTTTTTGATCTCTTCGTAAGGGCGCAACCTGTAGAAAGCCGTGATGCATCGAATGGATATGTACTCAGTGGTGTTTGGAATATTTCAGTGGCGGCAGTAACATTGTCAGGTCAGCGGCAAGCGCAAAATCTGACGTAAACCCTTGCCATGCAACGGCTTGGCAATAAAATCAGAATCCGTGCTTCGTTTATTGACCATCTTGTGGTATAAAATGCGCCGCTTTGCGGGTATAGCCCGCAGAGCACAAACCCACACACGTGTCGACACGATGACCTGGGTGCCTTCAGCTTTGAAGCTGCTGGTTGGTCGTTGGGATACGTGGAGGCCTAACCCGACTTATTAAGGAACTATCATGTCCCAAGTCAACATGCGCGATATGCTGAAGGCCGGTGTGCACTTCGGTCACCAAACCCGTTACTGGAACCCGAAGATGGGTAAATACATCTTTGGCGCGCGTAACAAGATCCACATCATCAACCTTGAAAAAACCCTGCCAATGTTCAACGAAGCTCTGACTTTCGTAGAGCGTCTGGCCCAGGGCAAAAACAAGATTCTGTTCGTCGGCACCAAGCGTTCCGCTGGCAAGATCGTTGCTGAAGAAGCAGCACGTTGCGGTTCGCCGTACGTGGATCACCGCTGGTTGGGCGGCATGCTCACCAACTTCAAAACCATTCGTGCTTCGATCAAGCGTCTGCGTGACCTTGAAATCCAGGCAGAAGACGGTACTTTCGCCAAGCTGACCAAGAAAGAGGCGCTGATGCGCACTCGCGATCTGCAGAAGCTGGATCGTAGCCTGGGTGGTATCAAGGACATGGGCGGTCTGCCAGACGCTCTGTTCGTTATCGACGTTGACCACGAGCGTATCGCGATCACCGAAGCTAACAAGTTGGGTATCCCGGTAATCGGCGTTGTCGATACCAACAGCAGCCCAGAAGGTGTTGACTACATCATCCCGGGTAACGATGACGCAATCCGCGCTATCCAGCTGTACATGGGTGCGATGGCTGATGCTGTGATCAAAGGCCGTAACCACGTTGCTGGCGGCACCGACGTTTTCGTCGAAGAAGCTCCAGCTGCAGCGGTAGTTGAAGGCTGAGTAATTAACGCCTAGCGTTTACTCAGTACGCAAAAAGGGGGCTTGGCCCCCTTTTTGCCACCTCGAAATCCATTTGTTGTAACCATGTTTGTCGTATCTGTATCAGATGGCGACCTGCACAGTTGATTCGGGGTGCGCTTCAAACGAATTGAACGCCCGTTCGGTCGGGTGGAATGGTTGAAAACCTATCCAAGAGGAATTTTGAAATGGCAGAGATTACTGCAGCGTTGGTTAAAGAACTGCGTGAGCGTACTGGCGAAGGCATGATGGATTGCAAGAAAGCCTTGACCAAGGCTGGCGGCGACATCGAAAAAGCCATTGATGACATGCGTGCTTCGGGCGCCATCAAGGCAGCCAAAAAAGCAGGCAACGTTGCTGCTGAAGGCGCTATCGCAGTTAAAGTTGCGGACGACAACAAGTCGGCCGTCATTCTTGAAGTCAACTCGCAAACCGACTTCCTGGCTCTGCAAGAAGACTTCAAAAACTTCGTCGCTGCCAGCGTTGAAAAAGCGTTTGCTGACAAACTGACCGACGCAGCTCCGCTGATCGCCGCTCAAGAAGAAGCTCGTCTGATTCTGGTTGGTAAAGTAGGCGAGAACGTTAACATTCGTCGCCTGGCGCGCATCGAAGGTGACGTTGTTGACGCTTACCTGCACGGCAACAAGATCGGTGTTGTAGTGGCTCTGAAAGGCGGCAACGCTGAGCTGGCTCGTGACATCGCCATGCACGTAGCTGCAAGCAACCCTGAGTTCCTGCTGCCATCGCAAGTTTCCGCTGATGCTATCGAACGCGAAAAAACCGTGTTCATGAGCCTCAACGAAGACAAGATCAAAGGCAAGCCAGCAGAAATCGTTGAAAAAATGGTTGCCGGTCGCATCAGCAAGTTCCTGGCCGAAGCCAGCCTGGTTGAGCAAGCTTTCGTTAAGAACCCGGAAATCAAAGTCGGCGACCTGGCCAAGAAAGCCGGCGCTGAAATCGTTTCCTTCACTTACTTCAAAGTAGGTGATGGCATCGAGAAGCCAGTTGATGACTTCGCTGCAGAAGTTGCTGCACAAGTGGCTGCAAGCAAGCAATAAGACGGTTTACAACTGTCGACCCGAAGAGGCTGCCCGCTCACGCGCGCAGCCTCTTTTCAAATGGGAGGGGTTTTTCCCTTCTCGACGGAACCGGTTTGCAAAATCGTGTTCCGATGGTGCTGCTGTGCAGTACCACAGCTAGAGTATGCGCAGGCTGCAAAATGGCCTCGCACAGATTTTTAATAAAACGCGGCAGGAGAGATTCGCAATGGCTCAGCAGGGCAGTGGTTATCAAGCTCGCTATAAACGCATTCTACTCAAGCTAAGCGGCGAAGCCCTGATGGGCTCTGAAGAGTTCGGGATCGACCCCAAAGTACTCGACCGCATGGCGCTGGAAGTGGGCCAGTTGGTCGGCATCGGCGTTCAGGTAGGATTGGTAATTGGTGGTGGCAACCTGTTCCGTGGTGCCGCATTGAGCGCCGCCGGTATGGACCGTGTAACGGGCGACCATATGGGCATGCTGGCTACCGTGATGAACGCCCTGGCCATGCGCGATGCGCTGGAACGTGCGAATATCTCTGCCATCGTTATGTCGGCTATTTCCATGGTTGGCGTGACCGATCATTACGATCGTCGTAAGGCCATGCGTCATCTCAATGCCAAAGATGTGGTGATTTTCGCTGCGGGTACCGGTAATCCATTCTTCACGACGGATTCGGCTGCCTGCTTGCGCGCCATTGAAATCGACGCTGATGTGGTGCTCAAGGCAACCAAGGTTGACGGCGTGTATACCGCAGATCCATTCAAAGATCCCCATGCCGAGAAGTTCGATCATCTGACTTACGATGAAGTTCTGGATCGCAAACTGGGTGTGATGGACCTGACGGCTATCTGCCTGTGCCGCGACCACAAAATGCCATTGCGTGTATTTAATATGAACAAGCCTGGCGCCCTGCTTAATATTGTCCATGGCGGTGCTGAAGGCACTCTGATCGAGGAAGGTCAACAATGATCAACGAAATCAAGAAAGACGCTCAAACGCGCATGCAGAAATCGCTGGAATCCCTGGCCCATTCATTTGGCCAGATTCGTACCGGCAAGGCTCACCCAAGCATCCTGGGCAGCGTGATGGTGCCTTACTACGGTTCGGATACTCCGATCAGCCAGGTAGCCAACATCACGGTTAAAGATTCGCGCACCCTGCAAGTTGTTGCATTCGAGCGCAACATGCTTGGCGCAGTAGACAAGGCAATCCAGAGCGCGGGCCTGAACCTCAATCCGACCAACCTGGGCGAATTGTTGCTGATCTCCATGCCTGCCCTGACTGAAGAAACCCGTAAGGTTTTCGCCAAGCAGGCTCGTGACGCAGCTGAAGATGCGCGTATTGCCGTGCGCAATATCCGTCGTGACGCGTTGAGCCAGTTGAAAGACCTGGTCAAGGAAAAGGAAATCAGCGAAGACGAAGAGCGTCGTGCTGCTGATGACATTCAGAAGCTGACCGACAAGGCCGTGGCTGATATCGAAGTGGCCACCAAGCAGAAAGAAGCGGACCTGATGGCCGTATAAGGGTCAGGGCGTTTTATGGAAAAGACGAAGCAGGCTGATCCGTCATCTGTTCCGCGACATGTCGCGATCATCATGGACGGTAATAATCGCTGGGCGAAAAAACGCTTTATGCCGGGTGTTGCCGGGCATAAAGCAGGTGTGGATGCAGTTCGTGCGGTCATTGAGGTGTGTGTCGAGGCCAAGGTCGAGGTACTCACCTTGTTCGCGTTCTCCAGTGAAAACTGGCGGCGTCCTGCGGCTGAAGTCAGTGCCTTGATGGATTTATTCTTCAGGGCACTGCGTCGTGAGGCCAAGCGCCTCAACGAAAACGAGATCAGCCTGCGGATCATCGGCGACCGCTCACGCTTTCATCCCGACTTGCAAAAGGCGATGCGTGAAGCGGAAGAAATGACGGTGGGCGAAGGTCGCTTTGTCTTGCAGATTGCCGCTAACTACGGTGGTCAGTGGGACATTGCCCAGGCTGCGCAGCAACTGGCGCGTCAAGTCCAGGCAGGCCACTTGCAGCCTGAGGACATTTCTCCGGAGTTGCTGCAAACCTGTCTGGTAACGGGCGATCTGCCTTTGCCTGACCTGTGTATTCGCACCGGTGGCGAGCATCGCATCAGCAATTTCTTGCTGTGGCAGCTCGCCTATTCCGAGTTGTACTTCTCCGACCTGTTCTGGCCGGACTTCAAACACGAGGCCATGCGTCATGCATTGGCTGATTTCGCTTCTCGCCAGCGCCGCTTCGGTAAAACGAGCGAGCAGGTTGAGGCTGGAGCCCGGATTTAATGCTTAAACAACGAATCATCACTGCACTTATCTTGCTGCCAATTGCCTTGTGCGGCTTTTTCCTGCTTGAGGGTAGCGGCTTTGCGCTGTTTATAGGCCTGGTCGTTACCTTGGGGGCCTGGGAGTGGGCCCGTCTTGCAGGTTTTGAGGCTCAATCTGCACGGGTTTTATTTGCAGCGGTAGTGGCCTTGCTGCTCTTTGGTTTGCACATTTTTCCTGATCTGGCGCCGTGGGTGCTGGGTGCGGCGGTGTTGTGGTGGGCGCTGGCAACCTTTCTGGTGCTGACCTTTCCGCAATCCGCTGTGCATTGGTCGAGTATTGCAACCAAGCTGGTGATTGGCCTGTTGATCCTGTTGCCAGCCTGGCAAGGTCTGGTTTTGATCAAGGCGATGCCGTTGGGCAATTGGCTGATCATGGCAGTGATGGTTCTGGTGTGGGGCGCAGATATCGGCGCTTATTTTTCAGGTCGCAAATTTGGCAAGCGCAAGCTCGCCCCTAAAGTCAGCCCGGGTAAAAGCTGGGAAGGTGTTTTTGGCGGTCTGTTACTGAGCCTGCTGATCACCGCTGCAGTAGGTATTGTGCGTGACTGGAGCGCCTCACAGATGTTTGCTGCGCTGGTAGGTGCTGCCTTGATCGTACTGATTTCGGTGGTGGGTGACCTCACAGAGAGCATGTTCAAGCGCCAGGCCGGTGTTAAAGACAGCAGTAACCTGCTGCCGGGCCATGGTGGTGTTCTGGATCGCATCGACAGCCTGACGGCGGCGATCCCTGTATTTGCTGTATTGCTGTGGATGGCTGCCTCATGAGTCGTCCACAACAGATTACTGTTCTGGGGGCTACGGGTTCCATTGGCCTGAGTACCCTGGATGTTATTGCGCGTCACCCTGATCGTTATCAGGTATTTGCCCTGAGTGGCTACAGTCGTCTCGCCGAGTTACTGGCCTTGTGCATCAAGCACAGGCCTCAGGTTGCTGTGGTGCCCCATGAAGGTGCTGCCGTCCAGTTGCAGGCAGATCTGCGCGCTGCCGGGCTCAACACCGAGGTGTTGGTGGGTGAGGAGGGCTTGTGCCAGGTGTCGTCTGCCCCTGAAGTCGACTCGGTGATGGCGGCAATCGTCGGTGCTGCAGGTCTGCGCCCGACGCTGGCAGCGGTCAATGCCGGCAAGAAGATCCTGTTGGCCAACAAAGAAGCGCTGGTGATGACGGGCGACCTGTTCATGCAGGCTGTGCGTCGCAGCGGTTCGGTTTTGCTGCCTATCGACAGTGAACACAACGCGATCTTCCAGTGCTTGCCGCAAGACTTTGCGCGCGGACTGGGTAATGTGGGCGTTCGTCGCATTTTGCTGACGGCGTCTGGTGGCCCTTTCCGTGAAACACCGCTGGCAGAGCTTGAGCACGTCACGCCGGATCAAGCCTGCGCTCATCCCAATTGGTCGATGGGGCGCAAGATTTCCGTAGATTCTGCGAGCATGATGAACAAGGGGCTGGAGCTGATCGAGGCGTGCTGGTTGTTCGATGCCCGACCGGATCAAGTTGAAGTGGTGATTCATCCGCAGAGCGTGATTCATTCGCTGGTTGATTACGTGGATGGCTCGGTACTGGCGCAGTTGGGTAATCCGGATATGCGAACACCGATTTCCAATGCCCTGGCCTGGCCTGAACGTATTGATTCGGGTGTTGCGCCACTGGATCTTTTTGCGGTCGCGCGGCTGGACTTCGAGCGTCCTGACGAGCAACGTTTCCCTTGTTTGCGTTTGGCTCGAGAGGCTGCGCTGGCAGGCAATAGCGCCCCGGCGATGCTCAATGCGGCAAACGAGGTGGCAGTGGCTGCCTTTTTGGACGGGCGCATCCGTTACCCACAGATCGCCCGTATCATCGAAGATGTATTGAATAGCGAGCCTGTGGTTGCCGTAGATGAATTGGAAGCGGTATTTGCCGCTGACGGCAAAGCCCGGATGCTGGCTGAACAGTGGTTGAGTCGTAACGGCTAAAAGTGGTGATTGCCGGACCCGGACAGAATCGCGGAGAAAGTAGATGAGCGCGCTCTATATGATTGTTGGCACCCTGGTGGCATTGGGGGTGCTGGTCACTTTTCATGAATTCGGTCACTTTTGGGTGGCGCGCCGTTGCGGCGTCAAGGTTCTGCGTTTCTCCGTGGGCTTCGGTACGCCTTTGCTGCGCTGGCATGATCGCCAGGGCACCGAGTTTGTTGTCGCAGCCATACCGTTGGGTGGCTACGTAAAAATGCTCGACGAGCGCGAAGGCGAAATACCGGCCGACCAGCTCGACCAGTCTTTCAATCGCAAGACCGTGGGTCAGCGCATTGCCATCGTCGCGGCGGGGCCAATTGCCAACTTCATGTTGGCGATGGCCTTTTTCTGGGTGCTGGCAATGATGGGCAGCCAGCAAGTGCGCCCTGTCATTGGTTCGGTAGAGAGCGGCAGTCTGGCGGCCCAGGCCGGTTTGGCAGCGGGTCAGGAAATCATTTCCATTGATGGCGAGCCGACGACGGGCTGGTCCAACGTTAATCTGCAACTGGTTCGCCGTCTGGGTGAGAGTGGTTCTCTGCAGGTTGTTGTGAGTGAGCCGGGCTCCACCGCCCAGGCCTCGCATCAGCTTGTATTAAAAGATTGGCTCAAGGGCGCTGACGAACCGAACCCGATCACCTCTCTGGGGATTCATCCGTGGCGCCCCGAGTTGCCTGCGGTTCTGGCGGAGCTGGATCCGAAAGGTCCTGCCCAGGCTGCCGGGCTTAAAGCTGGCGACAAACTGCTGGCGATGAACGATCAGGCTATCAAGGATTGGCAGCAAGTCGTGGACTGGGTGCGTGTGCGTCCAGGCAGTCGTGTTGTGCTGCACGTCGAGCGCGATGGCGTCCCTGTTGATATTCCTGTCACGCTGGCTGCTCGGGGCGAAGGCAAGGACGCTACGGGTTACCTGGGAGCCGGGGTTAAAGGTGTCGACTGGCCACCAGCGATGATCCGGGAGGTCAGTTACGGCCCGCTTGCTGCAATCGGGGAAGGGGCAAAACGTACCTGGACCATGAGCATATTGACGCTCGACTCACTCAAGAAAATGTTGTTCGGTGAGCTCTCGGTAAAAAACTTGAGTGGACCGATAACCATTGCTAAAGTGGCGGGCGCTTCTGCCCAGTCGGGTGTTGCGGATTTCCTGAATTTTCTGGCTTATCTGAGCATAAGCCTGGGGGTTCTGAACTTGTTGCCCATACCAGTACTGGATGGGGGGCATTTGTTGTTTTATCTGATCGAGTGGGCGCGTGGTCGTCCCTTGTCGGATCGGGTACAGGGTTGGGGAATGCAGATCGGTATCAGTTTGGTGGTCGGGGTGATGTTGCTTGCCTTGATCAACGATCTGGGCCGTCTGTAAACGCTTCGCTGAATTGCGAATCTGCCGCATTTTGCGGCAGTTTGTTTATTGCCAGTTGGAATAAGAAAGGACTTCATGAAACGTCTGCTGCTAACTGCGGTTCTCGCCGTACTGATGATCGCCGAAGTTCACGCCGAGTCCTTCACTATCTCTGATATCCGTGTCAACGGGCTCCAGCGGGTTTCCGCAGGTAGCGTGTTTGGTGCGTTGCCCCTGAACGTGGGTGAGGTAGCGGATGACCGCCGTTTGGTGGAATCCACTCGTGCGTTGTTCAAAACCGGGTTCTTTCAGGATATCCAACTGGGTCGTGATGGCAACGTGCTTGTTATCACGGTTGTCGAGCGTCCTTCTGTCTCCAGCATCACCATTGACGGGAACAAGGCGATCTCCACTGATGACCTGATGAAAGGTCTTAAACAGTCGGGGCTGGCCGAAGGTGAAATTTTCCAGCGCGCTACCCTTGAAGGTGTGCGTAACGAACTGCAACGTCAGTATGTTGCCCAGGGCCGCTACTCGGCGACTGTCGACACCGAAGTGGTGTCCGAGCCGCGTAACCGCGTTGCCTTGAAGGTCAACATCAACGAAGGCACTGTTGCCGCTATCCAGCACATCAACGTGGTGGGCAACACGGTTTTCCCGGAATCTGACCTGGTTGACCTGTTCGAGCTCAAAACCACGAACTGGTTGTCGTTCTTCAAGAACGACGACAAGTACGCACGTGAAAAACTGTCGGGTGACCTTGAGCGCCTGCGCTCTTACTACCTCGATCGTGGCTATATCAATATGGATATCGCTTCGACCCAGGTGTCGATCACTCCCGACAAGAAAAGCGTCTACATCACCGTCAACGTGAATGAAGGCGAGAAATACAACGTCGGCGAAGTGAAACTGAGCGGTGACCTCAAGGTTCCGGAAGACCAGATCAAGTCGCTGTTGCTTGTTCAGCCGGGCCAGGTGTTCTCGCGCAAGCTGATGACCACCACCTCCGAGCTGATTACCCGTCGTCTGGGTAACGAGGGTTACACCTTCGCCAACGTTAACGGCGTACCTCAGCCAAACCCTGAAAATCACACCGTTGCCATCACCTTTGTGGTTGATCCGGGCAAGCGTGCTTACGTAAACCGCATCAACTACCGCGGTAACACCAAGTCGGAAGACGAAGTGCTGCGTCGCGAAATGCGTCAGATGGAAGGTGGCTGGGCGTCGACTTACCTGATTGATCAGTCCAAGGTCCGCCTCGAGCGCCTGGGCTTCTTCAAGGAAGTGAACGTCGAAACACCGGCAGTACCGGGTACTGACGATATGGTGGACGTAAACTATGCAGTTGAAGAACAGGCGTCGGGTTCGATCACTGCAAGCGTCGGTTTTGCCCAGAGCGCCGGTTTGATCCTTGGCGGCTCGATCACCCAGAACAACTTCCTGGGTACGGGTAACAAGGTCAGCCTTGGTTTGACGCGCAGCGAATACCAGAGTCGCTACAACTTCAGCTACGTTGATCCGTACTGGACTGCTGATGGCGTGAGCCTGGGTTACAACGCGTTCTACCGCACCACCGACTACAAAGATCTCGACGTTGACGTAGCAAACTACTCGGTGGACAGCCTGGGCGCTGGTATCACCATGGGCTACCCGATCAGCGACACATCGCGTCTGACCTACGGCTTGACTGTGCAGCAGGATGAAATCAGCACGGGTCAGTACACCGTTGACGAGATTTTCGACTTCGTAAACCGTGAAGGTGACAAGTACCTCAACTTCAAGGCGTCGGTTGGCTGGTCTGAGTCGACCCTGAACAAAGGTGTATTGCCAACTCGCGGCAGCTCGCAAAGCCTGGTGCTCGAGACGACAATCCCGGGCAGCGACCTGCAGTTCTACAAACTTGATTATCGCGCCCAGTTGTTCCAGCCGTTGACCGATACCTACACCATGCGTCTGCACACAGAGTTGGGCTATGGTGATGGTTACGGCTCGACTGCGGGCTTGCCGTTCTACGAGAACTACTACGCCGGTGGTTTCAACTCGGTACGTGGCTTCAAGGACAGCGCTCTTGGCCCTCGCAGTACGCCAAGTACCGGTAAAAACCCGGGCACCATTGCTGACCCGGACCAGGACCCGCTGCCATTTGGTGGTAACGTGCTGATCCAGGGTGGTGTCGAGGTTCTGTTCCCTATGCCGTTTGTGAAAGACCAGCGTTCCCTGCGTACCTCCGTGTTCTGGGATGTGGGTAACGTGTTTGACACCAACTGCAAGGGCGAAACCAAGGATTGCGATATCAGCTTCAGCAATATGGCCAGTTCTGTTGGTGTTGGTGTGACCTGGGTGACTGCGCTTGGCCCGTTGAGCTTTAGCTTGGCCATGCCGATCAAGAAACCGGATGACGCAGACACTCAAGTGTTCCAATTCTCCCTCGGCCAGACTTTCTAAAGCCTGACCTTAGATACAGACAACGGATTTTTTAGGAGTGCATCGTGCGTAAGTTGACTCAATTGGTTCTCCTGGCTTCGGTTTTGGTAGCTGGCCCGGCTTTCGCCGATATGAAAATTGCCGTACTGAACTATCAGATGGCTTTGCTTGAATCGGACGCTGCCAAGCGTTATGCCGTAGATGCCGAGAAGAAATTTGGCCCGCAACTGACCAAGCTCAAAAGCCTGGAAAGCAGCGCCAAAGGTATTCAGGACCGCCTGGTGAAGGGCGGCGACAAAATGCAGCAGGGCGAGCGTGAGCGTCTGGAGCTTGAATTCAAGCAAAAGGCCCGTGACTTCCAGTTCCAGTCCAAGGAACTGAACGAAGCCAAAGCCGTTGCTGACCGCGAAATGCTGAAACAGCTGAAGCCAAAACTGGACAGCGCTGTTGAAGAAGTCATCAAAAAAGGCGCCTTTGACCTGGTGTTCGAGCGTGGTGCTGTGATTGATGTTAAGCCTCAGTACGACATCACTCGCCAAGTTATCGAGCGCATGAACCAGCTGAAGTAATTATGACTGCGACTATAAAACTCGGCCAATTGGCCGAGTTCCTCGGCGCCACCTTGCGTGGCTCTGCGGAGAAAGAAATCACTGGGCTAGCCACTTTGCAAGAGGCTGGCCCAGCTCAGTTGAGCTTTCTGGCCAACCCCCAGTACCGGAAATTTCTCGTCGATTGCCAGGCTGGAGCTGTATTGCTCAAGGCTGCTGACGCCGAAGAGTATGTCGGTGATGCCCTGGTTGTACCTGATCCTTACCTGGCATATGCACGCATCTCCCATCTGTTCGATCCCAAGCCCAAGGCGGCTGCCGGCGTTCATCCAACGGCGGTCATTGCTGCTGACGCGGTGGTTGACCCTGCGGCGAGCATTGGTGCTTTTGCCGTGATCGAAAGCGGTGCTCGCATCGCTGCCGGTGTCACGGTCGGGCCTCATTGCTTCATCGGGGCTCGTTGCGAAATTGGCGAAGGCGGCTGGCTGGCTCCACGAGTGACGCTCTATCACGATGTCCGCATCGGCAAGCGAGTCGTCATTCAATCGGGTGCTGTGCTGGGAGGCGAAGGTTTTGGCTTTGCCAATGAGAAGGGTGTTTGGCAAAAAATTGCGCAAATCGGTGGCGTGACCATCGGTGATGATGTCGAAATCGGTGTCAATACCGCTATCGATCGCGGTGCTTTGGCTGACACGCTGATCGGTAATGGCGTCAAGCTGGACAACCAGATCCAGATCGCGCACAACGTTCAGATCGGTGACCATACGGCTATGGCCGCCTGTGTAGGGATTTCCGGTAGCACTAAAATCGGCAAGCACTGCATGTTGGCGGGGGGTGTCGGTTTGGTGGGGCACATTGAAATTTGTGACAATGTGTTCTTGACTGGCATGACGATGGTGACCCACTCGATTACCGAGCCTGGCGCCTACTCTTCCGGCACCGCCATGCAGCCAGCCGCTGAGTGGCGCAAAAGTGCGGCACGTATTCGTCAGTTGGACGATATAGCCCGGCGGTTGAAACAACTGGAAAAGCGCGTCGGTAAGTGACCCCCGACGGTAATGCTTCTTCAAAAGGCTAATACAATTTCCATATCAAGCATGCAGAGCCTCTGGTTTGCTTCCTTGATTTGCTAGAGGAGCGCGCCTTAGTCGCGCGCGCCCAATCTTTATTACAGGCTTCCCCACGAAATGATGGACATCAACGAGATTCGCGAATATCTGCCCCACCGTTACCCGTTCCTGCTGGTGGACCGAGTGGTGGATCTGGATGTCGAGAACAAGCGCATTCGTGCCTACAAGAATGTCAGCATCAACGAGCCATTTTTCAACGGTCACTTCCCGGCGCACCCGATCATGCCCGGTGTATTGATCATTGAAGCCATGGCTCAGGCTGCTGGCATCCTTGGCTTCAAGATGATGGACCTCAAGCCGGCTGACGGTACGCTCTACTACTTCGTAGGCTCCGACAAACTACGCTTCCGTCAACCTGTGCTGCCAGGTGATCAACTGATCCTGGAGGCCAAGTTCCTGAGCTGCAAACGCTCCATCTGGAAGTTTGAATGCCAGGCAACGGTTGATGGCAAGCCGGTATGCTCAGCTGAAATTATCTGTGCGGAACGCAAACTATGAGTTTGATTGACCCTCGCGCAATCATCGATCCGACGGCCATTTTGGCCGACGACGTCGAGGTCGGCCCTTGGTCGATCGTCGGCGCTGGTGTGGAAATCGGCGAGGGGACAGTGATTGGGCCGCATGTAATTCTCAAAGGCCCAACCAAAATCGGTAAGCACAATCGCATCTACCAGTTTTCTTCGGTAGGTGAAGACACTCCTGATCTCAAGTACAAGGGGGAGGAAACTCGCCTGGTGATCGGTGACCATAACGTTATTCGTGAAGGGGTCACTATTCATCGCGGAACGATTCAGGACCGTGCCGAAACTACCCTGGGTGATCACAATCTGGTGATGGCCTATGCTCACATCGGCCATGACAGCGTCATCGGCAACCATTGCATTCTGGTCAATAACGCCGCGTTGGCGGGTCATGTGCATATGGGTGATTGGGCGATCCTGTCAGGTTTCACGCTGGTTCATCAGTTCTGCCACATTGGTGCCCACAGCTTTTCGGGCATGGGTACTGCAATCGGCAAGGATGTGCCTGCGTTCGTGACCGTGTTTGGCAGTCCTGCCGAAGCACGCAGCATGAACTTCGAAGGTATGCGTCGTCGCGGCTTCAGTGAAGATGCCATTCATGCGTTGCGTCGTGCCTACAAAGTGGTTTATCGCCAGGGCTTGACCGTTGACCAGGCGCTCGCCGAGCTGGCTGAGCCTGCGGTGCAGTTCCCGGAAGTTGCCATGTTTGTAGAGTCCATTCGTTCTTCCTCCCGCGGCATTACGCGCTAGTCATGGCCAGATTGCGTATCGCGCTGGTGGCGGGAGAGGCCTCGGGCGACATTTTGGGCTCAGGATTGATGAGAGCGCTCAAGGCTCAGCATTCTGATATCGAATTTATCGGCGTTGGCGGTCCATTGATGGAAGCTGAGGGCATGAGCTCCTACTTCCCGATGGAGCGTCTGTCGGTAATGGGCCTGGTCGAAGTGTTGGGTCGTCTGCGAGAACTGCTTAAGCGCCGCAAACTCCTTGTCCAGACCCTGATCGCCGAAAAACCCGATGTGTTTATCGGTATCGATGCGCCCGATTTCACCCTCAATATTGAACTTCAATTGCGCCGTGCCGGGATCAAGACCGTGCATTACGTCAGCCCGTCAGTATGGGCGTGGCGTCAGAAGCGAGTGCTGAAAATTCGCGAAGGTTGCGATTTGATGCTGACGCTGCTGCCGTTTGAAGCCAAATTCTACGAAGAGCACGGCGTGCCCGTGCGCTTCGTTGGTCATTCATTGGCCGACACTATCCCCCTTGAAGCCGATAAAACCGGTGCCCGAGCCGAGTTGGGCCTGTCTGACGGGCCGTTGGTCGCCTTGATGCCGGGCAGCCGCGGCGGAGAAGTGGGCAAGCTGGGCGGTCTGTTTCTCGATGCAGCGCAGATAATTCGAGAGGCCCGGCCAGATGTGCATTTTGTATTGCCATGCGCGAGCGCCGCACGTCGCGAGCAGATCGAGCAGATGCTGGTGGGGCGTGATCTGCCGCTGACCTTGCTTGACGGTCAATCCCATCTGGCACTGGCGGCCTGTGATGCGGTATTGATTGCATCCGGTACCGCGACGCTTGAGGCCTTGCTCTACAAACGGCCAATGGTGGTGGCTTATCGCCTTGCACGTCTGACGTTCTGGATCCTCAAGCGGCTGGTCAAAAGCCCTTACGTGTCCCTGCCCAATTTGCTGGCTCAGCGCATGTTGGTGCCCGAGCTCTTGCAGGATGCCGCCACGCCTGAGGCGCTGGCCCGCACGTTGCTGCCTTTGCTCGAGGGTGGCGAAGAGCAGACCCGCGGCTTTGACGAAATTCATCGTACATTGCGTCTCGACGCTTCCAATCAGGCCGCTAAAGCGGTACTGGACCTGATTGCACAATCCAAATGAGTAAAGTAACCATGCAAATCGGGTTGGATTTCAATCTGGTCGAAGACCTCGTGGCCGGTGTCGACGAAGTGGGGCGCGGCCCATTGTGCGGCGCTGTCGTGACGGCGGCCGTTATTCTTGATCCCAACCGGCCTATAGCCGGGCTCAACGACTCGAAAAAACTCACCGAGGCCCGTCGCGAAAAGCTGTACGACGAAATCCGTGAAAAGGCTTTGAGCTGGTGTATTGCCCGGGCCGAAGTTGAAGAAATCGATGAGCTGAATATTTTGCACGCCACGATGCTGGCCATGCAGCGCGCTGTCGAAGGGCTGAGCATTACCCCTAAACTGGCGATGATCGACGGCAATCGCTGCCCCAAGCTGACAATGCCTTCAGAGGCCGTGGTGAAGGGCGATAGCAAGGTGCCTGCGATTGCGGCAGCATCGATTTTGGCCAAGGTCAGTCGTGACCGTGAAATGGCTGCCTTTGAGCTGCAATACCCGGGCTATGGGATTGGTGGACACAAGGGGTATCCAACGGCTGTTCACCTCGAAGCGCTTGAACGTCTGGGCCCGACACCGATTCACCGGCGTTCGTTTGGCCCGGTTCGTCGTGCGTATGAGGCGCTTGAAGGTCTTGCCAAGGTTTAGCCGCAAGGCTGATGTTTTTGCCAAGGCCCGGTACAATCCGGGCCTTGTTGTTTCTCAAAGCTTATAGACAGGATCACCATGCCGGCTTCATTCGTTCACCTGCGCCTGCACACTGAATATTCCCTGGTCGATGGCCTGGTGCGGATCAAACCGCTGATCAAAACCCTGGCTGGCATGAATATGCCCGCTGTTGCGGTGACCGATCAGAACAACATGTGCTCCCTGGTCAAGTTCTATAAGGCCGCCATGGGGGGCGGGATCAAGCCGATCAGTGGTGCGGACCTGTGGCTGTCGAACAAGGATCCGGAAAACCCGCTCAGCCGAATCAGCCTGCTGGCAATGAACCCGTTGGGTTATCGCAACCTGACCGAGCTTATTTCCCGTGGTTACATCGATGGCCAGCGTAATGGCCAGGTCATCATTGAGCGCGAATGGGTTGCCGAGGCTGCAGAAGGCCTGATCATGTTGTCGGCGGCGAAAGAGGGCGAGATTGGCGTCGCGCTGATCAGTGGCAACACTGAAGAAGCCGAGGCCCTGGCCCGCGAATGGATGGCGGTGTTCCCGGATCGTTTCTACATCGAAGTTCAGCGCACCAAGCGTCCCAACGATGAAGAGCATCTGCATGCTGCCGTCGCCCTGGCGGACAAAATTGGCGCGCCACTGGTTGCGACCAACGATGTGCGTTTCATCAAGCAGCAGGATTTCGAAGCCCACGAAACCCGTGTGTGCATCGGTGAAGGCCGGGCGCTGGATGACCCGCGCCGCTCAAAGAATTACAGCGATCAGCAGTATCTGAAAAGCGCCGAGGAAATGGCCGAGCTGTTCAGTGACTTGCCTGAGGCGCTGGCCAACACGGTTGAAATTGCCAAGCGCTGCAATATCGAAGTGAAGCTGGGCACTCACTTTTTGCCCAACTTTCCGATTCCCGATGGCATGACCATCGATGAGTATTTCCGCAAGGTGTCGTTTGATGGTCTGGAAGACCGTCTGAGCGTTCTGCTGCCCAGGGACACCACCGAGGATTACGACGCCAAGCGGCAGGTGTATGTCGACCGGCTGAATTTCGAGCTGGATATCATCATCCAGATGGGGTTCCCGGGCTACTTCCTGATCGTGATGGACTTTATCCAGTGGGCCAAGAGCAACGGCGTGCCTGTGGGGCCGGGCCGTGGATCGGGTGCCGGATCGCTGGTGGCCTATGTGCAGAAGATTACTGACCTCGACCCGCTGGAATATGACTTGCTGTTCGAGCGATTCCTTAACCCGGAACGGGTATCGATGCCCGACTTCGACGTCGACTTCTGCATGGACGGTCGTGACCGGGTGATCGAGTATGTGGCCGAAAAATATGGCCGCAACGCTGTAAGCCAGATCATCACGTTTGGTTCGATGGCTGCCAAGGCGGTAATTCGTGACGTGGCGCGGGTGCAGGGCAAGTCTTACGGCCTGGCGGATCGTCTGTCGAAGATGATTCCGTTTGAAGTCGGCATGACGCTTGAAAAAGCCTTTGAGCAAGAAGAAATCCTGCGTGACTTCATCAAGGTCGATGAGGAAGCCGCTGAAATCTGGGAAATGGCCCGCAAACTTGAAGGCGTTGTGCGTAACGTCGGCAAGCACGCCGGTGGCGTGGTTATTGCGCCGACCAAACTGACCGACTTCTCGCCGATTTACTGCGATGAAGAGGGCGGCGGTCTGGTTACCCAGTTCGATAAAGATGACGTTGAGTCTGCCGGCCTGGTGAAGTTCGACTTCCTGGGGCTGCGGACCCTGACGGTTATTGACTGGGCGCTGAAAACCATCAACCGCGATCGAGCCAAGGTTGATGAGCCGCCACTGGATATCGCCTTTATCCCGCTCGATGACAAGCCGACGTATCAATTGCTGCAAAAGGCCGAGACCACTGCGGTGTTCCAGCTTGAGTCGCGCGGCATGAAAGAGCTGATCAAAAAGCTCAAGCCCGACTGCCTGGAAGACTTGATCGCACTGGTGGCCCTGTTCCGTCCGGGTCCGCTGCAGTCCGGCATGGTTGATGACTTTATCAACCGCAAGCACGGTCGCGCCGAATTGGCGTACCCGCATTCCGACTATCAGTACGAAGGTCTCAAGCCAGTCTTGGCGCCGACCTACGGCATCATCCTGTACCAGGAACAGGTGATGCAGATTGCCCAGGTCATGGCCGGTTATACCCTCGGCGGCGCCGACATGCTGCGTCGGGCAATGGGTAAGAAAAAACCCGAAGAAATGGCCAAGCAGCGCGGTGGTTTTATTGAAGGTTGTGCCAACAACAACATTGATGGCGACCTGGCCGGTAACATTTTTGACCTGGTAGAGAAATTCGCCGGTTACGGATTCAACAAATCCCACTCCGCTGCCTACGGCCTGGTGTCGTACCAGACTGCCTGGCTGAAAACCCACTACCCGGCACCTTTCATGGCCGCGGTACTGTCGGCGGATATGCATAACACCGACAAGGTCGTGATCCTGATCGAAGAAATTCGCAGCATGAAGCTGCGTCTGGACGCGCCGGACGTGAACGCCTCGGAGTTCAAATTCACCGTAAACGATGAAGGCCGGATCATTTACGGCCTTGGGGCGATCAAGGGTGTTGGCGAGGGGCCTGTAGAGGCCATCACCGAAGCGCGTCAGGACGGTCCGTTCACGGATCTGTTCGATTTCTGTGCCCGGGTTGACCTCAAGCGCATCAACAAGCGCACCCTCGACGGTCTGATTCGAAGTGGTGCACTGGACCGTCTTGGGCCGTTCTTTCATGACGAGCCCAAAGCCTGGCAAGCCAGCATCGACCAGAACCGCGCGGTGTTGTTGTCGGCCCTGGAAGAAGCAATCAAGGCGGCCGAACAAACCGCGCGCACCCATGACAGCGGTCACGCCGACCTGTTTGGCGGGTTGTTTGTCGAAGTGGACGCGGACGTCTACGCCAATCACCGCAAGGCCAAGGAACTGACGCTCAAGGAGCGACTCAAAGGCGAGAAGGACACGTTGGGCCTGTACCTGACCGGTCATCCGATTGACGAATATGAAGGCGAAATCCGTCGTTTTGCGCGTCAGCGCATTATTGATCTCAAGCCTGCGCGCGATACTCAGACCGTTGCCGGGATGATCATTGCGTTGCGGGTGATGAAGAACAAAAAAGGCGACAAGATGGGCTTTATCACCCTCGACGACCGATCGGCGCGTATCGAAGCCTCGCTGTTTGCCGAGGCCTTCCATTCGGCACAGTCATTGTTGCAGACCGATGCGATGGTGGTGGTCGAAGGGGAGGTCAGTAATGATGACTTCTCTGGCGGGCTGCGCCTGAGGGTCAAGCGGGTGATGAGCATGGAAGATGCCCGCACCAGCCTGGCCGAGAGCTTGCGCCTGAAAGTGAATCGGGCTGCACTCAAGGGCGATCAGTTGCGCTGGTTGGGCGAATTGTTCAAGAAACATCGTGGTGCGTGCCCGATCACCATGGATTACACCGGCGAAGACGCCAAGGCCATGTTGCAGTTTGGCGAGACCTGGCGGATCGATCCGGCAGACAGCTTGATTCAAGCCCTGCGTGACCAGTTCGGGCGAGACAACGTCTTCCTCCAATACCGTTGACGGTCAGGGGCTACAGCTGCGCCCTGACCTCGACCTGAATTTTTAATCTCGACCTGAGAGCGCCTGTCCCTTAAGGTAGGCGCGATACAGATCAACCGGCTGCCCCAGCTCGGTTCGAAACGCCAGTAAATGCTGGGTTTCAGACCTTCTGGCATGCTTTGCCGCCGACCCAAGACGGATGCTTATGAACCCGAATTTTCTTGATTTCGAACAGCCGATTGCTGACCTGCAAGCCAAAATCGAAGAGTTGCGCTTGGTTGGTAATGACAATTCGCTGAATATCAGTGATGAAATCTCTCGTCTGCAAGACAAAAGCAAAACGCTGACTGAAGATATTTTCGGCAAGCTGACCAGCTGGCAGATTGCCCGTTTGGCCCGTCACCCGCGTCGTCCATACACACTGGACTACATCGATCACATCTTCACCGAGTTCGATGAGCTGCATGGCGACCGTCATTTCTCGGATGATGCGGCCATCGTTGGCGGTATTGCCCGCCTGGATGATCAGCCAGTGATGGTGATTGGTCACCAGAAAGGCCGTGAAGTCCGTGAAAAGGTACGCCGCAACTTCGGTATGCCGCGTCCTGAAGGCTATCGCAAGGCCTGCCGTTTGATGGAAATGGCCGAGCGTTTCAAAATGCCGATCCTGACCTTCATCGACACGCCGGGTGCTTACCCTGGCATCGACGCTGAAGAGCGTAACCAGAGCGAGGCCATTGCCTGGAACCTGCGTGTCATGTCGCGTCTGAAAACCCCGATCATCGCCACCGTTATCGGCGAAGGCGGTTCGGGCGGTGCCTTGGCGATTGGTGTTTGCGACCAGTTGAACATGCTGCAGTACTCGACCTACGCGGTGATCTCGCCGGAAGGTTGCGCATCGATTCTGTGGAAAACCGCAGAAAAAGCACCGGACGCCGCTGAGGCCATGGGCATTACCGCCGAGCGCCTCAAAGGCCTGGGTATCGTGGACAAGGTGATTGGCGAGCCATTGGGTGGCGCACACCGTGACCCGGCTGCTGCGTCTGCCAGCATTCGTGCCGACCTGATTTCCCAGCTGGACATGCTGAACAAGCTGGATCACGAAACACTGCTCAAGCGTCGTTACGATCGTCTGATGAGCTACGGTCTCTGATTCGGATTTAGTGTGGGAGCGGGCTTGCCCGCGATGGCATCTGCGCGGTTTGGCTCAAAGATCGAGTAGTCAGCATCGCGAGCAAGCCCGCTCCTACAGGATTGCGTAATGCCCAGTCTATCGATTCCGCTGCTGCAAGCCCTCAGCCCCTGGCGCAACGCCAAGGCCTGGCATGTCGCGCTCTCCGGCGGTCTCGATTCGACTGTGCTGCTTCACCTTCTCGTTCAATTGCGCCAGACCCACCCATTACCGCCCATTACCGCTGTCCATGTTCATCATGGCCTGCAGGCGGCGGCTGATGCGTGGCCGGATCATTGTCAGGCGCTGTGTGACCGGTTGAGCGTGCCGTTGCAGGTGATTCGCGTGCAGGTGCAGGCAGGCGCAAGTGTCGAGCGTGCGGCGCGGGATGCGCGCTATCAGGCGTTTGCTGCGCTGACGGGTGTTGAAGAGGTGCTGCTGGTCGGGCAGCACCGTGACGATCAGGCTGAAACCCTGCTGTTTCGCCTGCTGAGAGGGGCAGGGGTCAACGGGTTGGCGGCCATGCCTCGTCAACGACGTTTGGGGGCAGGGCACCTGTGCCGGCCTTTGCTGGACGTTTCTCGCGCTCAGCTTGAGGCTTACGCCCTTGAGCAGGGGCTGGGCTGGATCGAAGACCCGTCCAACGCCCAAACAGATTTTTCCCGTAATTATTTGCGCCATGAAGTGTTTCCAGTCCTCGCACAGCGATGGCCACAGGCGGCTGCCAGCCTGGCCCGTAGTGCAGCCCATTGTGCCGAGGCTCAAGGCCTGCTTGATGAGTTGGCGCAACAGGATCTTCGCGATGCGGGTACAGACACCGAATTTGCCTGGCTCGGGGTGCCCTCGCTGGCGCTTGCGCCCATCGTCCGTCTGTCGCCTGCACGTCAGCGCAACGCATTGCGTCACTGGCTGGCAGCATTCACCCCATTGCCTGATACCGATCACTGGGCTGGGTGGAATGCCCTGCGTGACGCCCGTGAGGGTGCCCAACCGCTCTGGAAACTCGCCGGCGGTGAGCTGCATCGCGCTGGCGGCCGCATCTGGTGGTTGTCCGGTGACTGGTTGCTCCCGCCCGCTGTGCCAGGATTGTGGACGCAACCCGACCAGGCGCTGACCCTGCCGGGTAATGGTCAGGTGCGCTTTGTCGGGACGACGGCCGATGGCCCCTTGCAAGTGAGCTATCGTCAAGGGGGCGAAGTGATGGCGCTGGAACAGCGCGGTCACCGTGATCTGAAGCGGTTGTTCAACGAGCGGGGTGTTCCGTTGTTTGCCCGTGGCAGATTGCCGCTTCTGTACCGCAATGATCAGTTATTGGCCGTGGCAAACCTCAATGGACTGGACTCCAGCCCCTGTGGACGCTGGCAATTACAGTGGCTGCCAACTTCGAGCGATCAAGGTTTGAGCTGAAAGGGGGTTTCCGGTAGACTACGCTCCCTTCTTGATACAACTTCTGTGGATTCACCGGAATTACAGAAGTTGCCGATTACCAAGCAGTCTTTGCTGGGCGATTTTAAAAAAATGTGTGGCTTGCATCGAACCGATGATTTACGTCGGTCTGTTTCAACGCAGCAGTTTTTCGAAAGGTGCACTGTGACTAATGCTGGTGATTGGGGGCTTCGGCCTTCCTTCGCTTTCCCCGGCGGCTCTGACCGCTTTAACGCAGACTTCTAGGGTTTTTCATGACGCGCTACATCTTCGTCACGGGCGGTGTTGTTTCTTCATTGGGGAAAGGCATTGCCTCGGCTTCATTGGCAGCCATCCTGGAGGCGCGGGGACTTAAGGTCACCATGCTGAAGCTGGACCCCTACATCAACGTTGATCCGGGCACCATGAGCCCGTTCCAGCACGGTGAAGTGTTCGTCACTCACGACGGCGCCGAAACCGACCTGGACTTGGGGCATTACGAGCGGTTCATCCGCACGACCATGACCCAGAACAACAACTTCACCACGGGCCGCGTTTACGAACACGTCCTGCGCAAGGAGCGCCGTGGTGATTACCTGGGTGCAACCATCCAGGTGATTCCGCACATCACCGACGAAATCAAACGTCGGATCATCAAGGGCGCCGGCGATGCCGACGTAGCGATGGTTGAGATTGGCGGTACTGTGGGTGACATTGAGTCCCAACCGTTCCTCGAGGCTATCCGTCAGTTGCGCATCGAAGTGGGCGCCAAGCGCGCCATGCTGATGCACCTGACGCTGGTTCCGTACATCGCCACTGCTGGCGAAACGAAAACCAAACCAACGCAACACTCGGTTAAAGAATTGCGCTCCATCGGCCTGCAGCCAGATGTCCTGATCTGCCGTTCCGATCACCACGTTGATATTTCTTCGCGTCGCAAGATTGCGTTGTTCACCAACGTTGAAGAGCGTGCCGTTATTTCGCTGGAAGACGCCGACACCATCTACCGCATCCCGGGCATGCTGCACGCCCAGGGTCTGGATGATTTCGTTGTCGAGCGTTTCGGCCTGGAATGCAACAGCGCCGACCTGTCCGAATGGGAACAGGTTGTCGATGCCAAGCTCAATCCAGAGCACGAAGTCACCATCGCGATGGTGGGCAAGTACATGGAACTGCTGGACGCGTACAAGTCGCTGATCGAAGCGATGAGTCACGCCGGTATTTCCAACCGTACCAAGGTCAACCTGCGTTATATCGACTCCGAAGACATCGAAAACAAAGGCACTGAACTGCTTGAAGGCTGTGATGCCATTCTGGTTCCGGGCGGCTTCGGTCTGCGCGGCGTAGAAGGCAAGATCACTGCTGTTCAGTACGCTCGCGAGAACAAGGTTCCATACCTGGGTATCTGCCTGGGCATGCAAGTAGCGGTAATCGAGTTCGCACGTAACGTGCTGGGCTGGAAAGACGCCAACTCCACCGAGTTCGATCGCAGCAGCGGCCATCCGGTTGTGGGCCTGATCACTGAGTGGGAAGATGCCACCGGTGCAGTCGAAACCCGTACCGAAACGTCGGATCTGGGCGGCACCATGCGTCTGGGTGCGCAGGATTGCCAGCTGCAAGCCGGTTCCCTGGTTCACGACTGCTATGCCAAGGACGTGATTGTTGAACGTCATCGTCATCGCTACGAAGTGAACAACAACCTGCTGCCGCAACTGACTGAAGCAGGCCTGAAAGTGACCGGTCGCTCCGGTGACGGCGCGCTGGTAGAAGTGGTTGAAGCTCCGGATCATCCTTGGTTCGTCGCTTGCCAGTTCCACCCGGAGTTCACCTCCACGCCACGTGATGGCCATCCACTGTTCACCGGTTTCGTCAAAGCTGCACTGGCGCAACACGAGAAGAAGGCGTAATCAGAATGGCGCAAAAGATTATCCGTGTAGGCAATATCGAAATTGCCAACGACAAGCCAATGGTCTTGTTCGGTGGCATGAACGTGCTGGAAAGCCGTGATATGGCCATGCAGGTGTGCGAAGAATACGTACGGGTTACCGAAAAGCTCGGCATCCCTTACGTGTTCAAGGCCAGTTTCGACAAGGCCAACCGTTCATCTGTCAGCTCTTACCGTGGCCCCGGCCTCGAAGAAGGCATGCGGATTTTTCAGGACATCAAGGCTGCTTTCGGTGTGCCGCTGATCACCGACGTTCACGAGCCTGCGCAAGCAGCCGTGGTCGCCGAAGTCTGCGACATCATCCAGTTGCCGGCGTTCCTGTCGCGTCAGACTGACCTGGTCGTGGCCATGGCCAAGACCGGCGCCGTGATCAACATCAAAAAGGCCCAATTCCTTGCGCCTCAGGAAATGAAGCACATCCTGAGCAAATGCGAAGAAGCGGGCAATGATCAGTTGATCCTTTGCGAGCGTGGTTCCAGCTTTGGCTACAACAACCTTGTTGTAGACATGCTGGGCTTCGGCATCATGAAGCAGTTCGAATACCCGGTCTTTTTCGACGTGACCCACGCGCTGCAAATGCCCGGTGGTCGCTCGGACTCAGCCGGTGGTCGTCGTGCCCAAGTGACCGACCTGGCCAAGGCTGGCATCAGCCAGGGCCTGGCGGGCCTGTTCCTTGAGGCGCACCCGGATCCGGACAATGCCAAATGCGACGGCCCTTGCGCCTTGCGTCTGGACAAGCTGGAGCCTTTCCTGGCCCAGCTGAAGTCTCTGGATGAGTTGGTTAAAAGTTTTCCGACAATAGAAACCGCGTAAACCTCGTTTCTCCGGTAAAGTACCGCACGATTTCTCGGGCCTCAGGGCCCGAGCCTTATCGCCCGCAAGGCTGCCCGCTATTTGCCCCTTGCCGCCGATAACAATATTTCCCTCAGCTGCGTCGTTTTCGTCAACTTTGGAGTGTTTACAACAATGGCAAAAATCGTCGACATCAAAGGTCGTGAAGTTCTCGACTCCCGTGGCAATCCCACTGTGGAAGCGGACGTGCTTCTCGACAACGGCATCATCGGCAGTGCTTGCGCGCCGTCCGGTGCATCCACTGGTTCCCGTGAAGCGCTGGAACTGCGTGATGGCGACAAGAGCCGTTACCTGGGCAAAGGCGTGCTGAAAGCCGTTGCCAACATCAATGGCCCGATTCGTGATTTGCTGCTGGGTAAAGACCCGGTTGACCAAAAGGCGCTGGACCACGCGATGATCGCGCTGGACGGCACTGAGAACAAAGGCTCCCTGGGCGCCAACGCCATCCTGGCCGTGTCTCTGGCTGCTGCCAAAGCCGCTGCCCAGGACCAGGACCTGCCGCTGTACGCACACATTGCCAACCTGAACGGTACTCCGGGTGTTTACTCGATGCCGGTTCCGATGATGAACATCATCAACGGTGGCGAGCACGCTGATAACAACGTCGACATTCAAGAGTTCATGGTTCAGCCGGTTGGCGCCAAGACTTTTTCTGACGCGCTGCGCATGGGCACCGAAATCTTCCATCACCTCAAAGCTGTGCTCAAGGCTCGTGGCCTGAACACCGCAGTGGGCGACGAAGGTGGTTTCGCACCGAACCTGGCTTCCAACGAAGATGCACTTAAAGTGATCTCCGAAGCCGTTGCAAACGCCGGTTACACCCTGGGCACTGACGTGACCCTGGCTCTGGACTGCGCTGCCAGCGAATTCTACGAAGACGGTAAATACAACCTGTCGGGCGAAGGTCAAGTCTTCAGTTCCGAAGGTTTTGCTGAATACCTCAAGGGTCTGACTCAGCGCTACCCGATCATCTCCATCGAAGACGGCCTGGACGAGTCTGACTGGGATGGCTGGAAAATCCTGACCGACAAAATCGGTGAGAAGGTTCAGCTGGTGGGTGACGACCTGTTCGTAACCAACACCAAGATCCTGAAAGAAGGCATCGACAAGAGCATTGCCAACTCGATCCTGATCAAGTTCAACCAGATCGGTACCCTGACCGAAACGCTGGAAGCCATTCAGATGGCCAAGGCTGCTGGTTACACGGCTGTGATCTCGCACCGCTCCGGCGAAACCGAAGATTCCACGATTGCCGATCTGGCGGTGGGTACTTCGGCTGGCCAGATCAAGACCGGCTCTCTGTGCCGTTCTGATCGTGTTTCCAAGTACAACCAATTGCTGCGTATCGAAGAGCAATTGGGTGCAAAAGCCAAGTACAACGGTCGTGGCGAGTTCCGCGGCTGAGTACTGAATCGTAAAAAGTCAGCAGATTGTGTTGAAAAGCTCGTCAATGCGGGTCTTTTGACACTAATCTGATGCTTCTGTATACAAGCCTGGTTCTTCCAGGCTTTGTACTATTCGATGTTTACGTTTGTCGGCATGGCTGTCTTTTTACTGGATACCTGATATTCGATGCGCAGTCCCTATTGGTTGTTTCTCGTCCTGCTCTTGCTGCTGGCTGGCCTACAGTATCGCCTGTGGGTGGGGAATGGCAGTTTGGCGCAGGTTACCGACCTGACTCAGCAAATCGCCGATCAGCGTGCTGAAAACGAAATTTTGCTGGAGCGTAACCGCGTGCTGGATGCGGAAGTGCTGGAGCTTAAAAAAGGCATGGAGACCGTTGAAGAACGCGCTCGCCATGAGTTGGGCATGATCAAGGAGGGTGAAACCCTCTATCAGTTGGCCCAATGAGTCATTCATCACCGGCCTTTTGGGCCGTGATTCCTGCCGCGGGCGTGGGTGCCCGTATGGCCGCGGACCGTCCCAAGCAATATTTGCAATTGGGCGGGCGCAGTATTCTCGAACACAGCATCAGCTGTTTTCTCGATCATCCAGGCCTCAAGGGGCTGGTGGTCAGCGTTGCTTTTGATGATCCCTTCTGGCCGTCATTGCCGTGTGCTTCTGATCCGCGGGTTGTGCGGGTGGACGGCGGGCGGGAACGGGCGGACTCCGTACTCAACGCGTTACTGTACCTGCATGCGCAAGGTGCGGCGGATGACGACTGGGTATTGGTCCACGATGCGGCACGTCCAAACCTGTCCCGTGAAGACCTGGACAAGCTGCTGGGTGAGTTGGCTGACGACCCGGTGGGTGGTTTGCTGGCTGTTCCTGCGCGGGACACACTCAAGCGAGTGGACAAAAAAGGTCGTGTGGTTGAAACCGTTGATCGCAGTTTGATCTGGCAAGCCTATACACCGCAGATGTTTCGCCTGGGGCCATTGCATCGCGCTCTGGCGGACAGCCTTGTGGCCGATGCGACCATCACGGACGAATCTTCGGCAATGGAATGGGCCGGCCTGGCCCCGCGACTGATCGAAGGGCGTGGGGACAATATCAAGGTCACTCGCCCGGAAGACCTTGAGTGGTTGCGTTTGCGTTGGGCCACTCGCTGATCAGCGCGTCCCGGGGACTTGTGGGAGCGGGCTTGCTCGCGATGACATCACCTGGTTTACCCGGCAGACCGTGGCGTCTGCATCGCGAGCAAGCCCGCTCCTACAGGTAAAAGCAGCAGCGGCTTACCCCTGATACTCCTCCCGCTTGGCCAAACCTTCCTTCAGGTAATCCACCAGCTTTCTAACCTTGGGCGACAAGTGCCGCTGTTGCGGATAAAGCGCCCAGACAGCAGTGTTTGGCGGCTGGTGCGTGTCGAGCAAAGACACCAGGGCCCCTGTCTTCAAGTGCTCCAGTACGTAATAGTCCGGCAGCTGACAAAGCCCTACACCTTGAAGTGCCGCATCCAATACCGCTTGCCCACTATTGCAGCGCCAATTCCCCTGCACCCGTTGCGAAAACTCACGCCCGTCCTGCTGCAGTTGCCATAGATCCGAGCTACCAATCAGACAGTTATGTCGGCTCAGCTCTGACAGGCTGTGGGGGCGGCCATAATGTTCCAGGTAGGAAGGTGACGCGCAGACATACATGCGCCTAGGTGCGAGCCGCGTGGCCACCAGCCTTGAGTCCTGCAAGCGTCCCAGTCGAATCGCCAGGTCCAGGCTTTCATGTACCAGGTCCAGTGGTCGATTGCTGAGTTCTATGTCGACCCGCAACTGCGGATACAGCCCCATGAAGCGCGTCACCAATGGCACGATAAATCGTTCGCCATAGGCCACCGCGCAGGTCATGCGCAACATGCCCTTGGGCTCGCTGGCCAGATCTCCTACCGCTCGCAGTGCTTCTTCACGTCCGTCCTGCAGGCGCTGGCAATGCTGCAAAAAAGTTTGCCCTGCCTCTGTCAGCGTTACCTTGCGGGTACTGCGATAAAACAGACGGGTCTGCAGGCGCTCTTCGAGGCGCGCGACCTGGCGACTGATATGGGATGAGGAGACGCCAAGGCGCTCGGCCGCCGCCGTAAATTGGCCGCACTCGGCCACGGCGACAAACTCATCGATACCTTCCCAGCGGTTTTCATTCACGGCTGATTATCCCTGCATGGCAATAATGTTTTGCTTTTGTCTGGATTATTAATCACTCAGCGCTGATTTACACTCGTCGTCTTGTTTTTACTTTGCTGGAGACGATCGATGATCAAGTCACGTGCTGCCGTAGCTTTCGAGGCCAAAAAGCCCCTGGAAATCGTAGAGGTTGACGTTGCCATGCCCAAGGCTGGCGAAGTGCTGCTGCGGGTTGTGGCGTCGGGTGTTTGCCATACCGATGCCTACACCTTGTCAGGCGCGGACCCGGAAGGCATTTTCCCGTCGATCCTGGGCCATGAGGGCGGCGCCATCGTTGAAGCGATTGGCGAGGGCGTGACCTCCGTTGCGGTCGGTGATCATGTCATCCCGCTGTACACCCCCGAGTGCGGCAAGTGCAAATTCTGTCTGTCGGGCAAGACCAACCTGTGCCAGGCGATTCGCTCGACCCAAGGCAAGGGCTTGATGCCGGACGGCACTACGCGTTTCTCCTACAAGGGTCAGCCGATTTTCCACTACATGGGGACTTCGACCTTTTCTGAATACACCGTGCTCCCGGAAATATCGGTCGCCAAGATTCAGAAAGATGCGCCGCTTGAGAAGGTTTGCCTGCTGGGTTGCGGCGTGACGACCGGGATCGGCGCGGTGCTCAACACCGCCAAGGTCAAGCCGGGTGATACCGTGGCCATCTTCGGTCTGGGCGGTATTGGCCTGTCCGCGGTGATCGGTGCGGTGAAAGCCAAGGCTGCACGGATCATTGCCATCGACATCAACCCGGCCAAGTTTGAAATCGCCCGGCAGTTGGGTGCGACCGATTGTGTCAACCCGAAAGACTTCGATCGCCCGATTCAGGAAGTGATCGTCGACATGACGGATGGGGGTGTCGATTTCTCCTTTGAATGCATTGGCAATGTGCATTTGATGCGTGCGGCGCTGGAGTGCTGTCACAAAGGGTGGGGCGAGTCTGTGATCATCGGCGTAGCCGGTGCAGGCCAGGAAATTTCCACCCGTCCATTCCAGTTGGTGACCGGTCGCGTCTGGCGTGGTTCGGCGTTTGGTGGCGTGCGTGGTCGTACGGAACTGCCAAGCTATGTCGACATGGCGCAAAGCGGCGAGATTCCGCTGGATACCTTCATTACTCACACCATGGGCCTGGAAGATATCAATAAGGCATTTGACCTGATGCATGAAGGCAAAAGCATTCGTACCGTCATCCATTTCTAATTAACAGCGGTAAGTCTAAACACCGCTAAACACGTGTGGGAGCGGGCTTGCTCGCGATTGCAGCTACCCGGTTTGACTGAAAGACCGAGTTGTCTGCATCGCGAGCCAGCCCGCTCCCACAGGTGGGGTGTTTTGCTTGCGGACTGGAGTTGCCCATGACACTGGAAAATATCTCCTGCCAAAAAAGCTTTGGCGGTTGGCACAAGCGTTACAAGCATCGTTCTGAAGTGCTGGGCTGCGACATGGTATTCGCCGTGTACTTGCCGCCGCAGGCGGAGCAGGGGGCAAAGTTGCCGGTGCTTTACTGGCTGTCTGGCTTGACCTGTACCGACGAGAATTTCATGCACAAGGCAGGTGCAATGAAGATGGCTGCCGAGTTGGGGCTGATCATCGTGGCGCCGGACACCAGCCCCCGTGGCGAAGGTGTACCGGATGACCCGCAGGGCGCCTGGGACTTTGGATTGGGTGCAGGTTTTTACCTTAACGCTACGCAAGAGCCTTGGGCGCAGCATTATCGGATGCACGATTATGTAGTGCAGGAGTTGCCGGCTTTGGTCGAAGCGCATTTTCCCGCTTCGCAAAAGCGCGGTATCAGCGGGCACTCGATGGGCGGGCACGGGGCATTGGTTTGTGCATTGCGCAATCCAGGACGCTATCAGTCGGTGTCAGCCTTCGCGCCGATCAGTAACCCGATGGACTGCCCATGGGGGCAAAAGGCGTTCTCCAACTATTTGGGCGAGGAACGTGCTCGCTGGCGTGAGTGGGATGCCAGCGTGTTGATTGGCGAAGCGCGCGAAAAACTGCCGCTGCTGGTTGATCAGGGTGATCGGGATGACTTCCTGGCTGTCCAGCTCAAGCCTGAGGTGCTGCAGCAGGCCGCCAAACTGGCCGACTACCCGCTGACCCTGCGACTGCAGCCAGGCTACGACCATAGCTATTTCTTCATCGCAAGTTTCATCGATGACCACTTGCGTCATCACGCCAATGCACTGAGCTAATAGCGCCCAATGTTGGTCAAAGTAGGTAGAATCACGCCCTGACTTAATCGGGGCGTTTTTTTATGCGTATTGGCCACGGCTATGATGTGCACTGTTTCGCTGAAGGCGATTTCATTACGTTGGGCGGCGTGCGGATCTCCCACAAATTCGGGCTGCTGGCCCATTCTGATGGCGATGTGCTTTTGCATGCCCTCAGCGATGCCTTGCTGGGGGCTGCGGCGCTTGGCGATATAGGCAAACATTTCCCGGACACCGATCCGACCTTCAAGGGCGCTGACAGTCGTGTCCTGCTGCGTCATGTCGTGGGTCTGATCCATGCCAAGGGCTGGAAAGTCGGCAATGTCGACAACACCATCATTGCCCAGGCGCCAAAAATGGCGCCGCATATTGAAACGATGCGTGCGCTGATTGCCGCGGATCTAGAGGTTGACTTGGACCAGGTAAACGTAAAGGCCACGACCACCGAAAAGCTTGGCTTCGTGGGTCGTGAAGAAGGTATTGCGGTGCATTCCATTGCGTTGTTGGTTCGCTCATGAACGAGTCGGATCTGCTCGGCCCTCGGGCCTACGGCGAGGCATTGGGCACTGCCGTGCTCAAAGCGACGGCTGAAGATTTTCAAGTCGACGAGGTGCTTGATATACCGCTGTCCGGGGACGGCGAGCACCTGTGGTTGTGGGTTGAAAAGCGTGGCCTGAATACCGAAGAAGCAGCGCGTCGCATTGCCAAGGCGGCGGGCGTGCCTTTGCGCACGGTCAGTTACGCGGGCCTCAAGGACCGCCAGGCGTTAACTCGCCAATGGTTCAGCGTGCAGCTGCCGGGCAAGGCAGACCCTGACTTGTCGGGCGCTGAAAACGAAACCCTGAAAATTCTCAAGACCTCACGCCACAAACGTAAATTGCAGCGTGGTGCCCATGCGGCCAACGGATTCACACTGCGCCTGACGCAACTGGCCGGGGACAAGGACGCGCTGCAGCAACGCCTTGAATTGATCGCCAAACAGGGTGTGCCGAACTATTTCGGCACCCAGCGTTTCGGCTGGCAGGGTGGCAATGTGGGCGAGGCGCGTGACTATGCTGCGCGCAAGGCCTTGCCTGAGCAGCGCAACGTTCGCTCGCGTCTGTTATCCACTGCCCGCAGCTATCTGTTCAATCAGGTGCTGGCCGCACGGGTGGCGGATGGTAGCTGGCAGCGGGCACAGGTCGGCGATTTGCTGGCCTTTACCGACAGTCGCAGTTTTTTCCCGGCAGGCGAGGCTGAATGCAGCGATCCGCGGCTGGCTATTCTCGATCTGCACCCCACCGGTCCCCAGTGGGGCGAGGGTGAGTCACCGACCACCGGCGTGACCCATGCGCTGGAACAGTCGATTGCAGAGCGTGAAGCCCAATTGCGTGACTGGCTGGTTCGCGCAGGCATGAGCCATGAGCGACGTATCCTGCGACTGCCCATTGGACGATTGACGTGGCATTATCCGCAGCCTGACATTCTGCAACTGGAATTTGTTCTGCCGGCCGGATGCTTCGCCACTGTTCTGGTGCGCGAGCTTGTTGATCTGGTGCCTTTGGATCAAGCGGATAGCCTATGCGTATTCTGATTTCAAACGATGATGGGGTCACCGCTCCGGGGTTGGCTGCGCTCTACGGTGCGCTGGCCGACTACGCCGAGTGCGTGGTGGTTGCCCCGGATCAAGACAAAAGCGGGGCGAGCAGTTCGCTTACCCTGGATCGTCCCCTGCATCCACACACCTTGGCCAATGGCTTTATCAGCATTAATGGCACACCCACCGACTGCGTGCACCTGGGCCTTCACGGCTTGCTGGAGCCGCAACCGGACATGGTGGTGTCAGGGATCAACCTGGGTGCCAATCTGGGTGACGACGTGTTGTATTCCGGCACTGTAGCGGCGGCACTTGAGGGGCGTTTTCTGGATCGTCCATCCTTTGCCTTTTCGTTGGTGTCGCGCCAGGTGGACAACTTGGCGACTGCGGCATTTTTTGCCCGCAAGCTGCTTGAAGCCCACGCATCGCTGGACTTGCCGCCGCGTACGGTCCTCAATGTGAATATTCCCAACTTGCCGCTCGAGAAAATTCGCGGCATTCAACTGACCCGCCTCGGGCATCGGGCACGCGCTGCGGCGCCGGTGCGGGTAGTTGATCCGCGAGGCAAGGCCGGCTACTGGATTGCCGCGGCAGGTGACGCCGAAGATGGCGGTCCGGGCACCGACTTTCATGCCGTGATGCAGGGGTATGTGTCGATCACGCCGCTGCAACTGGATCGCACCTTTGGGGATGGTTTCAAAAGCCTGAATGACTGGCTGGAGGGCATGGGCTGATGGCGCGCGAGCAGGATGGCATGATGCACCGTGGCATTGGCATGACCTCTGAGCGCACACGAGAGCGGCTGATCCAGCGCCTGCGTGAAGAGGGCATCGTTAACCAGGACGTGCTTGAGGTCATTCGCCGCACGCCACGTCATTTGTTTGTGGATGAAGCCCTGGCCCACCGGGCATACGAAGACACGGCGCTGCCCATCGGCAATAACCAGACCATCTCCCAGCCTTACATGGTGGCGCGCATGAGCGAGCTGCTGCTTGAGGACGGGCCGTTGGACAAGGTGATGGAGATCGGCACCGGATCGGGTTATCAAACCGCCGTGCTCTCGCAGCTGGTTGAACGGATATTCTCGGTCGAGCGCATCAAGGTGCTGCAGGATCGGGCCAAGGAACGATTGCTTGAACTCAATCTGCGCAACCTGGTGTTCCGTTGGGGCGATGGCTGGGAAGGCTGGCCTGCGCTGGCGCCTTACAACGGCATCATCGTGACGGCCGTCGCGACCGATGTGCCTCAGGCATTGCTCGACCAACTGGCCCCCGGTGGACGCATGGTGATCCCGGTCGGTGCGGGAGAGGTCCAGCAGTTGATGTTGATCGTACGCGAAGAGCACGGCTTTGCCCGACGGGTAATCGGTAATGTGCGCTTTGTGCCACTGCTTAACGGGCCGCTGGCCTGAGTCTTTATTGGCGTCGGGTGAATTATAGGGTGAGCTGCGGGTCATAAAGCCCGTCACCCGGGCCCTGCCCAGTGTTTGTTTATATTTTATACAGTGTGTTTATGATTCGGCTTTGCAGTCTGTAAAAGCCCTGTAGCCAGTTATACTTGCGCTAAACCATGGCCAGTACTGGCGTTTTACTATTTAGCCATCTTCAAAGGGAGCGGCGGGTGAGTCTCACAGTCATTGCGCAGCGTATGAGCAGCAAAAGCCTTCAGAGGCTGGTGGTCGGTCTGTTCCTGAGTGCCACACTGGCATTGTTGGCCGCGTGCTCCAGCAGCCCCAAAAGTGGCGTAAATGTCGTTGACCGTAACGGGGTAGCCCAGCGTCCGGCAGTGACCACAGGGCAATACGCCGTACGTCGTGGCGATACCTTGTTTTCGATTGCTTTTCGCTACGGCTGGGACTGGAAGGCTCTGGCCGCCCGTAACAATATTGGCGCCCCGTTCACCATTGTCCCAGGCCAGGTGATTCGTTTTGACGGACGCTCTGGGAGCCAGCCAGCAGGTGGCACGACCAGCGCCGTGGTTTCGTCTTCTGCGGGCAGCAAGACCACGGTTATCAAGCGTACCGGCACTGTCGCAGCTGCGCCTGCAGCCGCCGCGCCGCTGCCAGCAGGCCCCGCACCCAAGGGTTGGGGATGGCCTTCGAACGGTATTTTGATCGGCAAATTTTCTTCAAACGGTAGTTTGAATAAAGGTATTGATATCGCCGGTGATTTGGGACAGCCTGTTTTAGCTGCGTCTGATGGGTCGGTTGTATACGCTGGCAGTGGATTGAGGGGCTACGGCGAACTGATCATCATCAAACACAGCGATACCTACGTCAGTGCTTACGGTCATAACCGTAGGCTGTTGGTTCGGGAGGGGCAGCAGGTCAAGGTCGGACAGACAATTGCCGAAATGGGGTCAACTGGTACAGACCGGGTGAAGCTTCACTTTGAAATTCGCCGTCAAGGTAAACCTGTAGATCCATTGCAATTCCTTCCTCGCCGTTGATCGCTTACCAGCCTGTTCCTGATGTGGATAAGGAACAGGCTCCAGCGTTGCCAAGGACTTGGGCGATGCTTGAGCTTGAGGTCGAACTCATCAAAGGACTATAGCAATGGCTCTCAACAAAGAAGCGCCGGGGTTTGACATCGACGATGAGGTGCTCCTTATGGACTCCAACACCGACAGCGACTTGATGTCAGAAGAAGACGATTCAACCCCTACAGCTCGAACCAAGTCCAAAAAAGCACCCGCTACAAAACAGCATAAGTACATTGACTACACGCGGGCGCTCGATGCGACCCAGCTGTACCTCAATGAAATAGGCTTCTCTCCGTTGCTCTCCCCTGCAGAAGAAGTCCACTTTGCTCGTTTGTCGCAAAGTGGCGATCCCGCCGGGCGAAAACGCATGATTGAAAGCAACTTGCGGCTGGTGGTGAAAATCGCACGTCGCTACGTCAATCGTGGGTTGTCGTTGCTTGACCTGATTGAAGAGGGCAACCTGGGACTGATTCGGGCCGTCGAGAAATTCGACCCGGAACGAGGGTTTCGCTTCTCGACTTACGCCACCTGGTGGATCCGCCAAACGATTGAACGGGCGATCATGAACCAGACCCGCACCATCCGTTTGCCGATCCATGTCGTTAAAGAACTCAATGTCTATCTACGGGCTGCGCGTGAACTCACGCAAAAGCTCGATCATGAACCTTCCCCTGAAGAAATCGCCAATCTGCTCGAAAAACCTGTCGCAGAGGTCAAGCGCATGCTTGGGCTCAACGAGCGGGTGTCCTCGGTAGACGTTTCTCTAGGCCCTGACTCAGACAAAACGCTGCTTGATACCCTTACCGATGATCGTCCTACAGATCCTTGCGAGCTGCTCCAGGACGATGATTTGTCGCAAAGTATCGATCAGTGGTTGTCTGAACTCACAGACAAGCAGCGTGAGGTGGTGATTCGCCGTTTCGGGCTGCGTGGTCATGAAAGCAGCACCCTTGAAGATGTAGGTTTGGAAATCGGTCTGACACGTGAACGCGTGCGCCAGATCCAGGTCGAGGGTCTCAAGCGCCTGCGGGAAATCCTTGAACGCAACGGTCTGTCGAGTGAGTCGCTGTTCCAGTAACTCACAACAGGCTGACTTGAAACCCCGAGCTTTTCGGGGTTTTTTGTGTGTGATGGAAAATGTTTCGATTGCCGTTTTGTCTTGTGCCTTATCGGTTTGTTTGGAAATGGGATGTCACGGACAAGATTGATTATTATCTGCGTAGTGCTGTAAGCCTTTACTTACCTTTCACGTAAGCCAAGGGCTTAAATAGGTCAGGCAAGCACCTTTTTCTTACTTCATTGTTTTCATAACTCAATGAAAAATAAGGTTTTTTAATACAAATCCAAAGAGGCTGCGTAATAAAAATCTATAACTGATGCGCTTGCAGCAATCCTATAAAACTCTAGTATTTGAATTGTGTCGACGGATCGACACGGCGCTCAAGGAAGAACGCAGACGGACATCGCGGGATGCGATTCATCAGGATGATGAGAAGGAAAAAAGGGACTAGGGAAAAAATGTGGGCGGGTCAAACCGCCCCTTTTTTTTGCCTGAATAATAACCGGGTGTGCTGCTTTAGAGCCTCAAGACTCGCGAAAAACGCTTTACCGAATCGTGCAACGCAAAACGCCCAAGGTCACAGACCTCGGGCGTTTTGCGTTGTGGTGCCAGCCAGCCTGTTTCTGCAGGCCGACGGTTCAGTACTTACAGCGCTGGATAGTCGATATAGCCCACAGGACCTTTCACATAAAAGGTTTCAGGGTGTGCTTCATTGAGTGGCGCATCGGCCTTCAGGCGTGCAGGCAAGTCCGGGTTGGCGATAAAAGGTACGCCGAAGGCTACGGCATCTGCCTTGCCCGCAGCGAGCCATGCATTGGCGCTGTCCTTGGTGAAGCTTTCGTTGGCGATGTATGGGCCACCAAAGGCTTGCTTGAGTTGTGGGCCGAGGCTGTCTGCTGCTTCGTGCTCACGGGCGCAGATATACGCAATGCCACGTTTGCCCAGTTCGCGGGCTACATAACCAAAGGTTTCAGCCAGGTTGTCGTCACCCATATCGTGCAGGTCGGCCCGTGGCGACAGATGCACGCCAACCCGGCCAGCACCCCAGACTTCGATGGCTGCGTCGGTGACTTCAAGCAACAGGCGAGCGCGATTCTCTACGCTGCCACCGTACTGGTCGGTGCGCTTGTTGGTGCTGCTTTGCAGGAACTGATCGAGCAGGTAGCCATTCGCGCCATGAATCTCTACACCATCAAAGCCGGCAGCCTTGGCGTTTTCTGCGCCTGTGCGGTAGGCCTCTACAACATCGGCGATCTCGGCCGTTTCCAGTGCGCGAGGTGTCGGGTATTCAACCTTGGGGCGAACCAGGCTGACATGGCCTTTGGCGGCAATGGCGCTTGGGGCGACTGGCGCTTCGCCGTTCAGGTACATCGGGTGCGAGATGCGCCCGACATGCCACAACTGCAGAGCGATCCGGCCACCGGCAGCGTGTACTGCCTTGGTGATGTTGGTCCAGCCGCGGACCTGGTCGTTGGACCAGATTCCTGGGGTGTCGGGGTAGCCGACGCCCATCGGCGTCACCGAAGTTGCTTCGCTCAGAATCAAGCCCGCAGAGGCGCGCTGAACGTAGTATTCAGCCATCAGCGCATTGGGAACCCGACCTTCATCGGCGCGGCAGCGGGTTAGCGGAGCCATGATGATGCGGTTGGGCAGTTCAAGATCACCCAGCTTGATCGGATCAAAAATCGTGGTCATTTATGCAGCCCTCTCAGGGATCAATGTGTGGCAGTTGCCAGCTCGGCATTACCGTTCTGGCGAAAAGTAATCAGGGTGACCAGCAGTGCCAGAATCGCCAGCGCTGCAGCAGCCAGGGGAACGCTGGTCAGGCCGAAACCGTGGGCGATGACACTGCCGCCGACCCAGGCGCCCAGCGCATTACCGACGTTGAAAGCGCCGATGTTCAAGGTTGAAACCAGGTTGGGTGCGGCCTTGCCGAAGGTCACGACGTTGATTTGCAGCGCCGGTACGGCGGCAAACGAAGCGGCGGCCCACAGGAACAGGGTTATTTCGGTCGGGATCACGGCGACGCTGGTCCAGGTCAGTACGGTCGACATCACGGCCATCGCGATAAAAACACCGATCAATGTAGCGGCCAGGCGCTTGTCCGCCAGCTTGCCCCCGATGATGTTGCCTACCGTCAGGCCAAGGCCGATCAGCAGCAAGGTCCAGGTCACGCCGCTTGGCGATACGCCGGTGACATCACCGAGCAGGGGCGCTACGTAAGTGAACAGGGTGAACATGGACGCGGAAAACAGCGCAGTCATGCTCAGGGAAAGCCAGATCCCGGCGCCTTTGAGTGCGGCCAGTTCGGCACGCATGTCGAGCTTTTCTTCGTCACGCTTGGCGGGCAGAAAGCGGATCAGGCCGATCAGCGCCACGACACCAATCACGGTGACTGCAAAAAACGTTGAACGCCATCCTGCGGCCTGCCCCAGAGCGGTGCCCAAGGGAACGCCCAGCACGTTGGCCAGGGTCAGGCCGGTAAACATCAGTGCTACCGCCGAAGCGCGCTTGTTGGCAGGTACCAGGCCTGCAGCCACGACCGAGCCGATGCCGAAGAACGCACCGTGACACAAGGCTGTAACGACACGGGCAAACATCAGCACGTTGTAATCACTGGCCAGGGCACAGAGCAGGTTGCCGATGATAAAGATCACCATCAAGGCGACGAGAGCGGCTTTGCGCGGCAACTTGGCCGTGGCCAGTGCCATGAACGGAGCACCGATGGCCACGCCCAGCGCGTAACCGGTCACCAGCCAACCCGCACCCGGGATCGATACGCCAAGATCGGCTGCTACATCAGGCAGCAAGCCCATGATCACGAACTCGGTGGTCCCGATGGCGAAAGCGCTGAGCGCCAGAATGAGTAGCGAGAGTGGCATGGAAGTCCTTGTTAAAGCTCTTGGCTGATTTTTTCGAGGAAGACCTTGATGGTTTCCTCATTACGTTTGAAGAAGTGCCACTGGCCGTGCTTCTGACTGGTAATCAGGCCCGCTCGTTGCAGCGTTGCCAGGTGGGCAGAGACCGTCGACTGCGACAGGCCGCAGAGTTGATCAAACTGCCCGGCGCACACACCGTGTTCGGTGGAGTGGATTTGGTCAGGGAACGAAGCATCAGGGTTTTTGAGTGCGTTGAGAATTTCTCGGCGTACTGGGTGTGCCAGGGCTTTTATTATTTCGTCGAGGTCGATCGGCATGGTGGCAGTGCTCAATGGGTACAACGTTATATCGCGATGAGGCGAACTTTAAATCGTTATATCGCGATATACAAATATGGATTTGATCTTAGGTCGGTTCAAATCGGTATATCGGGTTATAACGATATTGGTGTGGCAGTGCTAAACTGCGCGCCATGAATTATCTCGCACATCTGCACCTGGGCGGCCAGCGCCCTGAAGAATTACTCGGCAGTCTTTATGGCGATTTCGTCAAAGGTCGGCTGCACGGTCAGTACAGCCCCGAGATTGAACACGGGATTCAACTGCATCGCAGCATTGATGTCTTCACGGACAATCACCCGTTGGTTGATCAGTCGTTGACGCGTTTTACCCGCACTCGCAGGCGCTATGCCGGCATCGTGCTGGATGTGTTTTTCGACCACTGCCTGGCCCGGGACTGGGGGCAGTATGCCGAGGGGCCGCTGGAGCGTTTTACCTCGGATTTTTATCGCGTGCTGGTGGCTGAGCAGCAGTTGCCGCGCAGGCTGGCCAGTATTGCACCGCACATGGCGGCCCATGACTGGTTGGGTTCGTACCGGGATTTTGACGTGCTGGAGCAGGTGTTCAACGGGATTGCGCGGCGTTTGTCGCGACCCGAAGAACTGGCGGGGGCGATGCAGGATTTAAAGGCGTTGTATGAGCCGTTGAGTGAGGATTTCCGGTTGTTTTATCCGCAGTTGCAGGGGTTTGCAGCGGGCTGCTACCGGCAGGGATCTCTGTAGTCGCTGCCGAAGGCTGCGATCTGCTGCGAAGCAGCAGCAAAAACCCTATGTTGACACGTGCATTGATGTGGACTCGATTTCCCTTGGCCATGGGATTGCCCGCGTTGCTTAACGCTCACGTTTTTTCGGGATTTTTCGCACAGGGTTGGCAATTGCTGGGGCTTGGTGCGCGGCCTATAGTCGGTGCTCGCCGATAAGGCGACCGGGTTTGGCGACTTGGAACATTTTCAAAAATATGTGCAATTGCTATATATGGCGGAGCGTGTATTTTGCGCGCTGTGTTTTATGGCGGCTGTACGTGGGAGACCTTCGGGTCTGCCGGGTTTTGGGGATGACCGGTTCGCCAACCCGCGTACAGCGGCCACCTGTTTTTGTTTGGCGACGAAAACGGATGGCTATTACATATAGCATCAGAGGTTTACTTATGACTCATTCCCAGTTTATCCCCCTCACCGCTATCGACTGCACCATCCCCGCCTTATTGATCGACCGCAACGCTCCCCTGGACGTACTTCACGCCAACGCCGTCGCCCGCGTTCTGGCCGTCACCCAGTTGATGGAAATGTTCTTCGCCCGCGAAGTGCAGCAGGCCGATTCTGTCGACCTCAAACACCTGGCCACGGTTTCGGCGCAATTGCTGCGCGACGGTTGTGACATGCTTGATGTCTTGGGCTGGCGCTTGCGGCCTGTTTGATACCGTTTTTATTACTGATGTATTGAGTACATATCCGGCATCAGCGTTTAACTGGAATATTGGTTTCGCTCTTACAGCGAGTCCCTTTTTGAAGGACCAAAAAGGAACCAAAAAGTCCTCGCCCCAGCGTACGGCCTTCGCTTCGCTCAGGTTCCCTCGTTCCGGTCCCGCTCCGTGGGCCCGCCGTGACGGGCCATCCCTGGCCCAACACGGCTCTCCCGGCATCCATGCCGGGATGCCCACTGCGCAGAACCTCCTCTCGGCCTCCCGAAGGGGCGGGCAGATCAAAAGCACTGCGCCCCGAAGCGGCCGACCGGCCGGCCTGTTTGGTGTAAGTCTGCGCGGCTCAATCTGTAGTCGCTGACGAGCCGTGCGAGGCTGCGTCCGGTTGCGAAGCGACCGTAAAACCTGAGTCCGGGATTTACCTGAACGATCGCTGTGTCCGGCTTTACGACTGCCGCGTCGCAGTGGCGCACCAAACCGAACGCAGCCTTCGTTCCTCGTCAGCGACTACGGAGTTTTGCGCAAGGTTTTGTGACGTCTGCGACGCATTTGTAGCCACTCGATTACCTGAACGCCACGAATGCCCATAACAGTGCCGGAATGAGGGCGGAACCTTTATTCCAGTTACACAGGGCAGTTCAGATCGTCGCCCCCAGAGGAGCTGTTTGCGTCACCGGCGCTGTCACCACCCGCCGTATCGCCTCCTGCGCCCTGAACGCCAGCACGGCGCGCTCCTGCGCCTGGCTGGCGATGGGCTCTAGCAGATGGATCTCGACCTCGGCCTGTTCATGGCTAAACAGGCGCAGTAAATGTGACAGCAAGTCATCGTCGCCAATAAACGGTGCTATCCCATCAATCTCGCCATTGCGTAAATAGCGTATGGCCACCGGCTGCAGGGGCACTTGGCTGTCTATCGCCGCCGATAACAACCGACCATGAAAGGTACGTATCGAACGCCCGTCAGTGGTGGTGCCCTCGGGAAACATCAGCAGAGAAAGCGGGTGCTTCAAGTGCTGGCTCATTTGCTCGCGAATCAGTTGGCTGTCTCCTGCGCCCCGGCGAATAAACAGGCTCCCGGCCTTGGCCGCCAGCCAACCGGCAACGGGCCAGCCGCGGACTTCTGATTTGGACAAAAACGAAAGCGGGGTGAGTTGCCCCAGCAGCGCAATGTCGGTCCATGACACGTGGTTGCTGACCCACAGCATGGGCGTTGCCGGTAACTGGCCGACGACGGTGATGCGAAAGGGCAGGGCGTTGCTCAGGCGAGACATGAAAAATTGCGACCAGCGCTGGCGACGGTCCATCGTGCTGCTCAGATTCAAGCGCTCAAGCACGGCGAACGCACTGGCCATGCCCAGCCCCAGGCTGACAACGGCCAGCACACGCGCCACTCGGCCATATCGGCGCAAACGGCTCATTACATGGCCGCCTTGAAGTGTCGCGCATAACGCGGGCATAGCTCATCGCGCTTGAGCAAAATAAACACGTCTGCCACCTGGAAGTCTTCATCCCAGCAAGGTTCACCGCAAATCTTGGCGCCCAGGCGCATGTAGGCCTTGAGCAATGGCGGCATTTCGGCGATGACGTTGGCGGGTATTTCCTGGGCCGGTAACGGCTTTTTCGGTTCGGCGCGCAAATGTTCCGTGCACAGGTAGCGTTCGCGCAGGCGCTGCATGATTGCCTGAGCCTGGATGCCGCCGTCCTGCATGGGGATGCTGGCGCAGCCCATCAGGTATCGGTAATTGCCGTGGTTGAGGACTTCTGCCAGCTCGCCCCAGAGTACGGCGATGGTGCCGCCGTTGCGGTAGGCAGGGTCGACACAGGTTCTTCCAATTTCAAGTACGGGCCCTTGCAGATTGGCCAGGCCGTGAAGGTTGAATTCTTCTTCGCTGTAAAAGTGGCCGATGTTTCGGGCGGCACTGTGATCCAGCAGGCGAGTGGTGGCTACCAACTGGCCGCTATTGAGGTCGCGGACCCCGATATGTTCGCAATGCGCGTCGTAACCGTCCTCGTCCAGTCCATGTTCGGCGCCTTTGAGCCTGGCCTTCAACTCGCCGCTGAACACACGAAAACGCAGGGTCTGGGCCTCGCGCAAAGCGTCGGGCCCGATCAGGCGCTCTGCCTGCAGACGGCGTTCTGGAGCGGTGTCGCGGATACGGACGATCTGGGACATTGCGAATCTCCGTGCAGGCACCGGGCCCGCCTTGGGTTTCTGCCAATCGACTGAGGTGTGCAACTTCAGGCTAGGCAGGTGCAATGTCACCCCTGTGACGTTTGGATGATGCTTGTATGACAGGAGCCCCGGAGGAACTGTCGGTGTCTGACGGCGTCCTAACACTGTGTTAAAAAGTCCAGCCAAAACCGCTCGCCAGGGTTAATGTTCGCCCACGTTTATTTGTCGATGAGTTTTTATGCTTAAAGTGTTGTTTTCTTCTGCCTGCGCCTTGTTGTTGACCCTTGGCGTGAGCCTTTCTGCCCAGGCCAACTGGTATCTGGACGGTGAGTCATCACGGCTTTCGTTTGTCTCCACGCAAAATGCCAATATCGCGAACGTGCATCGCTTTTTGGTCCTGCACGGCAAGGTCGACCGTAAAGGCCTGGCGCAATTGCGTATAGAAATGGATTCGGTCAACAGTGCCGTACCGCTGCGTGATGAGCGCATGCGCGACGTGCTGTTCGATTTCAAGCATTTCCCGGAAGCACAGATTACGGCGCAGATTGACTTGCAACCGATCAATGATCTTGCCCCCGGTGCGCAACTGGAACTGCACTTGCCTGTCACGGTGAGCCTGCGCGGCAAACAACACACCTATGAGGCCGAACTGTTGGCCACCCGCCTTGATGAACGGCGCTTTCAGGTCGTAACCCTGGAGCCGCTGATGCTGCAAGCCGAAGATTTTGGCCTGCAGCCGGAGCTCGAAACCTTGCGCAAATTGGCTGGATTGTCAGCCATCAGTTTTTCAGTGCCGGTGGGTGCGGTACTGATTTTCACGGCTCGCTAAGATGGCCGGCGCGGTGTTTGGCTGGCGCAGCGACAACCAGTTCGAGTTGCTGATCGATGGTTCCCGGTTTTTCCCCCGGATACTGGCAGCCATCGAGCAGGCACAAGAGCAGATTGATCTGGAGTTGTATCTAGTTGAGGCGGGTGGCTGCGCCGAAGCCATCGTGCAGGCGCTGGAACACGCCGCCTGGCGCGAGGTGCGAGTGCGCTGCCTGTTTGACGCCTATGGCAGTCTGGGCCTGGGTTTGAGTTTGCGCCGAAGGCTCACCGATGCCGGAGTTGAACTCAGGCATTACAACCCGCTTAGCTGGCGCCGTGGCCTGAACAACCTGTATCGCGATCATCGCAAACTGTTGTTGGTGGATCAGCAACTGGCCGTGGTCGGGGGCACTGGCGTTACGGATGAGTTTTGGCGCCCCAGTGACGACACCTGTGAATGGCATGAAGTCATGGTCAACATTCAAGGCCCGCTGGTCATGGACTGGCAGATGCTGTTTGATCGTCAATGGCGCGCCAATATCAGTCGCAAGGCATGGAAGCCCGCCACTCACTTCGGGCTTGCACGCTTGCCTGGCCTGCCCCAAGAGGCCAAAGGCATGGGCCGTGTCGCCTATGCGGATGCTCATCAACATCGCGATATCCTGCAATCGCTGGTGCGGGTGATCAACAGTTCCAGCCAACGTATCTGGCTGGCCACGCCTTATTTCTTGCCCACCTGGAGTGTGCGCCGCTCTCTGCGTCGCGCGGCGGCCAGGGGCGTTGATGTACGGCTGTTGCTCACGGGGCCGCGCACCGACCATCCTTCCGTGCGTTACGCCGGTCATCGCTATTACCCGCGCCTGCTGAAGTCCGGTGTGCAGATACTGGAATACCAGCCCTGTTTTTTGCACCTGAAGATGGTGCTGGCTGACGATTGGGTCAGCATTGGCTCGTGCAATTTCGACCACTGGAACCTGCGCTTCAACCTTGAGGCCAACCTCGAGGCGCTCGATCCGGCGCTGACGCAGGCGGTGGTCGCCAGTTTTAACGCGGACTTTGCCCAAAGCCTGCCTGTCAGCTTGCAAGACTGGCAGTCACGACCACTCTGGCGACGGGTAAAACAGCGTATCTGGGGCTGGGTCGATCGGCTGGTGGTTAATGTTTTGGGGCGTCGACACTAGACGCGGTTACAGACGCTTCAAGAACGTGCAAAATCGGGCGACCTCACGGGTCACGCAAAGCGTGAGGCATGATTTTTGGAGCTGTGTGCATGACACCTTCGTTGTTACTGGCCGTTCTGGCTTCTGGTTTTATCTATGGCATCACCCCGGGGCCAGGCGTGCTCGCTGTTTTTGGCATTGGTGCGGCCCGTGGGCGACGTGCCGGAGCCGGATTTCTGTGCGGGCATTTGCTGGGTGATGTGATCTGGTGCAGCACGGCGCTGATCGCCATCGTGGGCGCGCGTGAATTTGGCAGCACCGCCTTCAATGTGTTGGGCTTGATCAGCGGGCTCTACCTGTTCTGGCTGGGATTGCGCGCGGTGCGCGCCCAGCGCAGCAGCGTTGCCCGGCAAGGACCGGCGCGACAGCCGTTTGCTCACGGGATTTTCTTCGGCCTGACCAATCCCAAGGCGTATCCCGTGGCGGTGGCGACGTTTACGGCGCTGCTGTCCAGCCGGGCAGAGCTTCTGACCTGGGAAATGCTGCCCTGGTTGATCGCATTGAGTTTTGTCGGTGGGGCGATGGCCTACGCGATTTTGGTTGGTATTGTAGGAGCGGGGCATGTCAGGGCACTCTATCAGCGTCATGAGCTACTGATTACCCGGCTGTGCGGGGTCATGTTCATCGGTTTTGCCATCAGTGCGTTGATGCATGCACTGCCTGGGTTGTTACGAACTATCGTTTGACGTAGGTGGCAGGGAATGCGGTGCGGTGTGTGAGTCAGGGATGAATGTTTCCATTTAACCCTGAGGCATCGAGTTGCCCTATGGACATCAAGAATTACCTGCTCCAGGCAGGTTTTATTGACCTGTTGCTTGACGCTGTCTGTGTGGTGGACCGCAATGGTCGCTTCGTTTATGTCAGTGCAGCCTGCAAACGTATCCTGGGCTATGAGCCCCACGAGCTTAAAGGCCAGTCGATGATCGATCTGGTCTTCCCCGCTGACCGTGAGCGAACGCTGCTCGCGGCCAGCGACATCATGGCCGGTGAGCCCAAGCTCAATTTCGAGAACCGCTATGTGCACAAGGACGGGCATGTGGTGCATATCCAATGGTCTGCATGCTGGTCTGAAACCCATGAAATGCGCATTGCCGTGGCCCGCGATGTCACCGAGCGCAAACTGGCGGAGTCACGCCAGGCGGCTCTTTTTGCGATTTCGGAGGCTGCCCATGGGGCCGAGGATTTGCTGGCGCTGTTCAAATGTGTGCACCAGCTCATCGGGCAGTGGTTGCCCGCGGTGAGTTTCTCGGTCGCACTTCGGGAGCAGGGTTCGCTGACGTTTCCCTATTACGTCGACGATCATCCACTTGAGCAGCACTCGCCCGTTCGCCACCTGAGTGAGGAGGTCATGCTCAGTGGCCAGCCCGTCATGCGTGTGCCTGACCATGGGCCGTCATGGCTGGGTGTTCCGCTGGCCACTCAGAACGGCACTATGGGTGCGTTGGTGGTCAAAAGCCTGCCGGGTGAAGAGCGCTACACCGAGCAACACAAAGACTTGCTGCAATACGTGTCGACCCAGGTGGCAACGGCCATTGAGCGCAAGCAATTGCATGCCCGCCTGCAGTATCTGGCGCAGTACGACGCCTTGACTCACTTGCCCAATCGCGACCTTCTCTATGATCGCCTGCACCGCGCGCTGGCCGCTGCCAAACGGGACAATGAATGCCTGGCCGTGCTGTATGTCGATCTGGACCATTTCAAACTCGTCAACGACAACTATGGGCATGCGGTGGGTGATGACTTGTTGCAGCAGACGGCGCGGCGCCTGACGCTGTGCGTGCGCGAAAGCGATACGGTCTCCAGGATGAGCGGGGATGAATTTGTGCTGGTGCTGGAGAGGCTCAAACTGCCATCGCATGCGCTGATCGTGGCTGAAAAAATTCGCCTCAACCTCAGCCAGCCTGTCTTTATTGGCAATCACACGCTGAACATCATTCCCAGCATTGGCATTGCGGTTTACCCCGAGCACGGAGAGCAGGCCCAGCAATTGCTGCACCATGCAGATACGGCGATGTATCGAGTCAAAAAGAGGGGGCGCGGGTGAACATCGTGTGCAAGCTGTAAAACGCGAAGGGGGAGTTTGCTGCTGTACAGGCCAGGCTTTCAGAGGGGTGAAAGCCTTGAAGAAGTGGAGCGGGTGGCGGGAATCGAACCCGCGTGATCAGCTTGGGAAGCTGGAGTAATACCATTATACGACACCCGCTCAGAGCGGCTGACTTTGTACCAGATGTCAGCCTTGATGAGAAGTTTTATTCTTCAAATGCGTAATTTTGCAGTGTTTTTTCAATTTCCGGGTTACCTGGAACGCTTCACAGGGACTGTTGCCGGTGTTCACTTTGTGTAGGTTCTAAAAAATTGAGCAGCGCGGTTCTGCTGATGTGGCTGGCAGATTTGTGCTCCATGTCCAGAAAGTGCCCGGTGTTTTCCAGGCTGATGAACTGGCTGTTGGCGATGGGGTGCGCAAAGCGCCTGGCATCGTTGGCCACGGTGTACTCGTCCCATGCGCCGTTGATAAACAACACCGGAATATCAATGCCCCTGGCAGCATCGAGAAAGCATGGTTGGTCATTATTGAGGACGTGGTTGATATGAAAATGCATCTGCGCGTATTCATGGGCGGCCAGCGTGCTGACATGGCGGAAGTTGAAGCGCTTGAACAGGGGCGGCAAATGTTTGCCCAGCGTGTCGTTGACCAGGTTGCCGACCTGAGTGCGATTGCAGGCTGCCAGGCAATTGCGGCCACGTTCCAGGTAATCGCGCATGGCTTCGTTGATCAGCGGTGAAAAGGAACTGATCACCGCTTTTTCGATACGCCGTGGTGTGTTTGCCAACGCTGTGAGTGCCGCAGTCCCCCCCCACGAGAATGACAGCAGATAATTCGCGTCAAAGTGTTCTATCAGCTCAAGAAGCACCTGGGCTTCCAGCTCTTTTGTCAGCATCTTTTGATGAGGGTTGTGGGGTTTTGACTTGCCCGCGTACGGCTGGTCATATAGAACGACGTTCAGATGGGGGTGCAGGTTTTTCAGGGTCTGGCCAAACGAGGCGGTCGTGGCCATCGAGCCATTGACCAGAATAATGGTGTTTTCTGCGGTGTCGCAGCGATAGAACTCGGTGTGGATTCGATAGTGGCCTTGAATATCGAGCACAGCGATTTCGGGCTTTATCATGGCGTCAGACTCCGGTGAATCGAGCGTCGGTCTGACTGATGGTGCTCCGTGATTGTTACAGAAAGGGGTAGGACCCGTTGCTGGCTAACTCGCAGGTGCGGGTTGGAATTGAAGCACTTCCTGCTCGCTCAGCGCCCGGTACTCGCCGGGGGCCAGTTGGCTGTCGAGCACCAGTGGCCCGATGCTCTCACGGTGCAGGCGCATGACCTTGTTGTCGAAGAAGCCGAACATGCGTTTGACTTGATGGTAACGACCTTCAACGATACTCAGGCGCGCACTGAATGGGCCCAGCAGTTCCAGCCCGGCGGGCTGGGTGGTCAAGTCTTCGAAAGCGAAATAGACGCCCTCGCGAAATTTGCTGATGTAGGCATCGGTTATTTCCTGCTCGGTCTCGACGTAATACACCTTGGGCATCTTGGTCTGCGGCTGGGTGACATGGCGCGACCAGTGCCCGTCATTGGTGATCAGCAGTAGCCCGCTGGTATTGAAGTCCAGTCGACCGGCGATATGCAGGTCATGCTTGTCCGGCTCATTCAGCAAGTCGAGCACAGTGGGATGCTCCGCATCCCGGGTGGCGCTTACGCAACCTTGTGGCTTGTGCAGCATGAAGTACCGGGCAGGTTTTCCGGCCTGCAGGATGTTCTCATCCAGCTCGATACGGCTGAATGCATTGATTTCGTGGCGCGGATCGCTGATGACCTGCCCATCGACCTGGATGCGCTTCTCAATCATGAGCAAGCGAACCTGTTGGCGGTTGAACTGGGGCAGGTTGCTCAGAAAACGGTCTACACGCATAGCGATCAATCACAAGGAATACAGCCGAACATCTTACGTGAGGTGTTACGTTTGCGCTGGCTGCAATTGGCTCAGAACTTTCGCGCAGCGAGGACAGAGACACGTCAGATTGCGCTGTTCAACTGGCAAGGCACGGATGATTTCTGGGTCGATAGTCACGCCGTAGCACCAGCAGGGTTGGCCCAGGGTGTCAGGGTTGGCCTGGGTGCAGTCGTTACGGGCGCCACAGGCTGGGCAAAGGTCGGGCGTGGTCATTTCAGATGTCCGTTGTGGGGCAGGCGTTTACTCGAGCTATGGTAATCGCTGTTGGAGGTGTACGCAGGGTTCTGTTGCTCGAGTCGTTCAGGTGTGTACACCCGCTCATTGGCGAATAGTTAGTTGTTAAAGAACTTCACGCAACATTATCGGAAAGTAGCTACGTATAACGGCATTGTTAAATAGTCTTGGTTGATTACTCTTGAAGTTATCGGCAGGCAACGCCTGTTCGTAAATATCAACATTAAAATTCATCTTCTGGAGTGTCTGTTTATGAAGTCAGTTCATGTTTTTTTGTGCGCACTGTTTCTGTCGGCAAGTTCACTGGTAAGTGCGGCCGAAAGTTGTCCGAGTGTTGATAATGTGACCCTCAGGGAGGGCGTCTACACGGCGCCGAGCCACAGGGCCGGGGATGAATGGATCGCGGTCTCCAGTGCATTGTCACCTTCGCGGCTGACGTCATTTGAGGGCGCTGTTTTTTATCCGTTGAACAATCTGCAAGGCACTGCCGGTCGCATCGGATATTGTGAATATAAAGCTCAGGACCGCTCCCGGATCAACTTGTCGTATCGTCAAAGTACGGCGAATGAACATTCAATGCGTCTTGCCAATATTGACAGCTGGACAATGATTGAAAGCGGCGTGGGGCTGATAGTGTACGAGTGCACTGCCGCAAACGCTGGTGCCTGTGCTTTTTCGGTGCTCGACTGAGTGCTTGATTAACTGACGGCGGGTCGACCTGCGAGAGGTGCCAGGGATGGCACTCACCCTTGGTCGGATCTGCAGGTCTGACGCGTTTTATCAACGGCACTGAATATCATTTTTGCTGTCTTAACAGGTGTCAGACGCTGTTGCTGTTTGTCGCCCCCCAGCGTCGCTGGGGGTGCTCTTTCGCGGTCCAGGAGGCCGCCATGTATCGTCGCCTACTTTCTATCATTGCCATCAGCTTATCTGTGACAGCCTGCGTGCCTTACTACTCGGGCAGTTCCGGTTACTACCGCTCTGAGGTGTACTCGGCTCCGGTCACTTATTACGAAGGCGGTTACCGTCCTTACTATGTTTACCCGCGTGGCTACTACGCGCCAGCTCCACGCTACTATCAGGGGCCGCGTTACTACCCTGCACCACGGGGCTACTACCGCGAGCGAGGCTATCATCCTGGCCACGGGCCTGGTTATGGCAGGGGCCCCGATAATGGCGGAGGGTGGCGGGGCCGTTAGGGCAGTTGACAATGGGGGCGGGCTTTTCTAGTGTCCGCCCCATTGTTTTTCAGGATGTAGCCATGACGTCGGATGACCGTATAAAACTTGAACCTGTCTGGAAGCAGGCTTTGCGTGAGGAGTTCGATAAACCTTACATGGCCGGGCTGCGCGAATTCTTGCGCCAGGAGCATGCCGCCGGCAAAGAGATCTACCCGCCAGGTCCGCTTATTTTCAACGCCCTGAACCTGACGCCGCTGGACAAGATCAAGGTGGTGATTCTGGGGCAGGATCCTTACCACGGCCCGGGCCAGGCGCATGGCCTGTGTTTTTCAGTGCAGCCCGGTATCCCGACGCCGCCTTCGCTGGTCAATATCTATAAAGAGCTCAAACGTGACCTGAACATCGATATCGCCCCCCACGGCTGCCTGCAGCATTGGGCCGAGCAGGGTGTATTGCTGCTCAACACGACAATGACGGTGGAGCGCGCCAATGCGGCCTCCCATGCCAAAAAAGGCTGGGAACACTTCACTGACCGGATTATCCAGGTGGTGAGCGAGCAGCAGCCCAAGCTGGTTTTCCTGTTGTGGGGTGCCCATGCCCAGAGCAAGCAAAAACTCATTGATGCGACCAAGCATCTGGTGCTGACCTCGGTGCATCCTTCACCGTTGTCTGCCTATCGGGGTTTTATTGGTAACGGCCACTTCAGTCGGACCAACAAGTTCCTTGAGCAAAACGGCCTGTCCCCGATCGACTGGAAACTGCCGCCGGTTTAAGTGCATGGGAGGAGGCACACCCGCGACATCGGGTGTGCCCAGGATTACAGAGATGACCCGTTGTGGTCCTGGCGAACCCAGTATCGAAACAGGGGTTCGGCTAAAAACAGCACGAAGATCAGCCGCATGACCTGCAAGGCCGTGACCAGCGGGACTGACAGTTGCAGGGTTTCTGCCGTGAGGCTCATTTCTGCGATACCACCGGGCATCATGCCCAGGGTCATGGAGCGCAGATCGAGCTGGGTCAGGGTGCTCAAGCCCAGCGCACACAGGCTGGCGATCAGCATTGTCACCGCGGTGCCGAGCAAGGTTCGTCCGAGAAAGGACGGCGCCCGACGAAAGAACGCCCGGTTGAAGTGACAACCCAGCCCGCTGCCAATCAGCCACTGGCCCATCTGGCTGCTGCCGTCCGGCAGGCCAGTGTGCAAATCCCACAGGATACTGACGCTGGCGCTGACCAGCAGCGGCCCGAACAGCCACGGATTGGGCTGGCGCAAGCGTTGCCAGATCCAGGCCAGCAAAGCCCCTGCCGGAAACAGCAGCGCCAACCAGTAAAAATTGACAGGTGCGGGCTGCAAGGCGGGAGCGCCTTCGCCCATCAGGTATTTGAAGGCTGCCGGGACGCACAGTACAACGGTCAGCACCCGCAGGCTCTGGCCAGCAGCAACCCGGCTCAACACGGCGCCGTTGCGGGCGCCGAGGTTGACCATCTCACCCGAACCACCAGGCATGCTGGAGAAGAACGCCGTGGCGCGGTCCTCACCACTGCGGCGCATCAGCCACACACCGATGACGCTCGATACGCTGGTGAGCAGGGCGCCCGCCAGGATCAGCCAGAAGTGTGCCAGCACCTGCTCCATGACCACGGGCGTGAAGTGCAGGCCGATACCGATGCCCACAATCCACTGACCGCATTTACGTCCGCCAGGGATCTCGGCCAACTGCCAGGGTGTCAGGCAGCGCACCAGGATGATGGCCAGCAAGGAGCCGACCATCCACGGCAACGGCCAGCCGATCAGGCTGGCGAGGTAGCCACCGGCCAGACCGACCAGTGGCGTGCCCCACCAGTGCCTGAATCCTGAATCAAGCATCGGCCAAGGCGCGACGTTGAGCACTACGCTTGCGCCAGATGCGCAGCACAGGCAGCAGCAACATGATCGCCGTCAGTACCCAGACACCCAGGGTGATCGGGCTTGCCCACAGGATCTCCAGCGCACCGTTGGAAATCGACAACGCACGACGCAAGTTCTGCTCCATCAAACCACCCAGGATGAACCCCAGCAGTACCGGAGAGAGCGGGAAGTCGAGCTTGCGCAGGATGTAGCCGAAGATGCCGATACCGATCATCAGGAACAGATCGAACGTGGTGGCGTGCACGGCGTAGACACCGATTGCGGTAATGATTGCGATCACCGGCACCAGCGCCCAGTTTGGCACCGAGAGAATGCGGGTGAAGATGCGGATCATCGGGATATTGAGGATGACCAGCATGATGTTGGCGATAAACAACGACGCAATCAGGCCCCAGACGATATCGGGTTGCTGTTGGAACAGCAGCGGGCCCGGGGTGATGTTGTACAGCGACAGGGCGCCGATCATCACCGCCGTGGTGCCGGAACCCGGTACGCCGAGAGTCAGCATGGGCACCAGTGCGCCGCAGGCCGAAGCGCCGATTGCGGTTTCAGGTGCTGCCAGACCACGCATGTCGCCCTGGCCGAATTTTCCGCTAGCGCCTGCCAGACGTTTCTCGGTCATGTAGGCCACGGCGCTGGCCAGTGTTGCGCCTGCCCCCGGGAGTACGCCCATGATGAAGCCGAGCAAGCCGCAACGGATGTTCACGACAAATACAGCAGACGCTTCCTTGAAGTTGAACATCATGCGGCCCGTGGCCTTAACGGCTTCCTGGCCGCGGTGGGTTTTCTCCAGCAGCAACAGGATTTCGCTGATGGAAAACAGGCCCAGTACCAGCACGACAAACTGAATGCCGTCAGTCAGGTGGATGTTGTCGCCGGTGAACCGGTAAACACCGCTGTTGGCATCAATCCCGACTGTAGACAGAAACAGCCCGATAAGTGCAGCGATAAAGGTCTTGAGAGGGCGGTCCCCAGCCATGCCGCCCAGGCAAACGATGGCGAACACCATCAGCACGAAATATTCCGCCGGGCCGAAGGCAATCGCCCACTTGGCCAATAACGGGGCGAACAGCACCATTCCACAGGTGGCAATGAAGGCGCCGATGAACGAGCTCCACGCGGACAGCGACAGCGCCACCCCGGCCAGCCCCTTGCGGGCCATAGGGTAGCCGTCGAGGGTGGTCATCACGGTGGACGCTTCGCCCGGGATGTTCAGCAGGATTGAGCTGATACGGCCGCCGTATTCACAGCCCAGATAGACCGCGGCCAGCAGAATCAGGGCAGACTCCGGTGGCAGGCCCAGGGCAAATGCGATTGGAATCAGCAGTGCGACCCCGTTGATCGGCCCAAGCCCCGGCAACAGGCCGACCACCGTGCCGATCAGAGTCCCGCAAAGCGCGGTGACCAGGTTGTACGGGCTGAGTGCGACGCCAAAGCCCTGGCCCAAATAGCCAAAAGTATCCATATCAGTTCTCCAGAGCTTCGAGCAGGCCAAGCGGCAGTGGGACGTCCATCGCTTTATCGAACAGCAGATAAAGACCGACGCTTATCAGGCTGACGATCACGCAACTGGGTAGCCAGCGTCCGCCATACAGGCGTGCCATCGGGATACCGATCAGGATGCTGCTAAGGATAAAACCCAAGAGCTCGAACGTACCGGCGAAGATCAGCAGCAACACGGTGCACAGCGCGATCTTGGTCAGGGTTTCGCGGTCCAGCTGCGGGTCGTCTTCACTGTGGACGACGGGCGTGGGGCGAAAAATCATGTAGACAAGCCCCAGTCCCATCAGGCCGAGCATCAGCAGCGGGAAGGCCCGCGGGCCAACGGGTTCATAGGAAAACTGCGCCTGATAGGGCCAGGCCATCAGCGCCAGTGCGGCACACGCGAGCAGCAGCACTGAGGCAAAAATGCGTTGGAAGAGCATGGTTCACTCCTGAACCGGGCCTGCGAAGGATCGTGGCCCGGTTACCGGTCAGTAAGGCTTACTGAATGAGGCCAAATTCCTGGGCCAGGACTTTGTAGTCAGCCACCTGCTTTTTGACGTAGGTGTCCAGCTCCGGGCCGGTCATGGCAAACGGGAACAGCTCTCGCTGATCGCGCAGGGTGTTGAACTCTTCGGAGACCAGCAGCTTGTCGAAAGCCGCTTTCCACCAGGCGTAATCCTCGTCGCTGACCTTCGGCCCCAGGTAGAAGCCGCGCACCACGGGCCAGACAATGTCATAGCCCTGCTCTTTGGCGGTCGGAATGTCCTTCATCTCCGGCTCGTCCAGGCGTTCGTTGGCGAACACCGCCAGCAGGCGCATGTCGCCGCTCTGGATATGCGGCATGGAGTCGGAAATGTCCGTGCTGCCGACCTGGATATGGCCGCCCAGCAACGCTGTGGCGATTTCACCACCACCTTCCAGTGCCACATAACGCAGGTCGCGGGGGTTGATCCCGGCAGCCTTGGCAATCAGTGCCGTTTGCATCCAGTCCTGGCTGCCTACCGTGCCGCCCGAACCAATCACCACTTTGCTCGGATCTTTCTTCAGTGCTTGAACCAGATCGTCGAGATTTTTGTAGGGCGAGTCGTTTTTCACCGCAATCGCTCCGTAGCTGGTGCCGACAGCAGCCAGCCAGCGCACGGCACCTTCATCGAAACGACCGAATTTGCCCTGCGCCAGGTTGAGCAATGAGCCGCTGGACCAGGCGACCAGGGTGCCACCATCGGCCGGGCGCTGGGCGACCACGGCGTTATAGGCAACGGCGCCCACGCCACCGGGCATGTAGGTCACGCGCATCGGCTTGCTGAGCAGCTTTTCGTTCACCAGTGCGCTTTGCGCCAGTTTGCAGGTGAGGTCGAAGCCACCGCCGGGGGAGGCCGGGGCAATGCATTCAGGACGTTTTGGCTCGGCCATGAGCTGGCCGGTGAACAGCATGCAGCCGGCAGCGAGTGCCAGGGTGCGCAGGGGAAGTTTCATATCGTCTCCTCAGGAGCTTTTGTTTTTATAGGGCATTTTTTGTTGCTTGGAATCGTTGGCGCAGAGCCGTGCTCCACCCGCGTTACGTAGAACGTGCAGACGGCAGACAGCCACTCGCAGGGGCCGCGAGGGGAGTATCGGACACGCAAGAAATACAGAAGCGAGGGGTCTTGGACTGATAAGTCAGCATGGGGTGCTCCGTTATTGTTCTTATTGACGAAAACGCTTCAAGGCGTTTTTCGGGCCGTTGTGCTGTGCATAACGGCAACAGAGATTCCTGTCAGTCTCGCGATGCTAGCTCGTCAACCTTTCGCTAACCTTTCAGTAGACATTCCCTGTTTTTGGGCTTCACAGCACTCCTGTCGTCTGTACACTCCGCGCACAAAAGGCTGCGGCCCGGACAAAAAAATTGAGGTAAACACGATGCGTGTGCTTTTGGTCGAAGATCAGCTACAGCTGGCCGAGAGTGTTGCCCAGGCCTTGAAAGGCACTGGCCTGACCGTGGATGTACTGCACGATGGCGTGGCGGCCGACCTGGCCTTGAGCAGCGAAGAATATGCAGTGGCGATCCTAGATGTGGGATTGCCTCGCATGAATGGTTTTGAAGTGCTGGCGCGTTTGCGTGCCCGTGGCAAAACCTTGCCGGTGTTGATGCTGACGGCGCGCAGCGACGTAAAGGACCGGGTTCATGGGCTCAACCTTGGGGCCGATGATTACCTGGCCAAGCCTTTTGAGCTGACCGAGCTGGAGGCGCGGGTCAAAGCGCTGTTGCGCCGTAGCGTGTTGGGCGGCGAACGCCAGCAGCAATGCGGGTCCCTGGTGTACGACCTGGGCACCCGACGCTTTTCCCTGGGTGATGAGCTGCTGACCCTGACCTCTCGCGAGCAAGCCGTGCTCGAAGCGCTGATTGCACGGCCGGGAAGGGTCATGAGCAAGGAGCAGCTGGCGGCTCAAGTGTTTGGCCTGGACGAGGAAGCGAGTCCTGACGCCATCGAAATCTATATTCACCGCTTGCGCAAGAAGCTCGACGGCCAGGCGGTGGCGATTGTGACCTTCAGGGGCCTGGGGTACTTGCTGGAAAGCCGCGATGTTTAAACTCGACAGCTTGCGCTGGAGCCTGCTCTGGCACCTCACGCTGTTGCTGGTTGTCTTGATGCTGGCTAGTGGGCTGAGCGCCTATTTCAATGGTCGTGAGGCCGCCGACACGGCGTACGACCGAACCTTGCTGGCCTCGGCCCGAACCATTTCTGCAGGCCTTTCGCAACGTGATGGCACCCTGAGCGCAGATGTTCCCTACGTTGCCCTTGATACGTTTGCCTACGACAGTGCGGGCCGAATCTATTATCAGGTCAACGATATCCATCAGCACCTGATTTCAGGTTATGAAAACCTGCCTGCTCCGCCACCGGGCACGCCGCGTACCGATGATTACCCGGCGTTGGCGCGTTTCTATAACGGCACCTACCTGGGGCAGAACGTGCGGGTCGTGAGTTTGCTCAAGGCCGTCACCGAACCCAGCATGAATGGCATGGCGGAAATCCGCGTCGCCGAAACCGATGAGGCCCGGGTGGCCATGGCGCGCAGCTTGATGGCGGATACCTTGCTGCGTTTGGGCATGCTGGGGCTGGGGGCGTTGTTGGTCGTGTGGTTTGCCGTCAGTGCCGCTTTACGCCCGCTGGAGCGTTTGCGCACAGCCGTTGAGGAGCGTGAGATGGATGACTTGCGACCCTTGCCGCTGGTCTCGGTACAGCGAGAGTTGCGGCCATTGGTTCAGGCGCTCAATCACTTTACCGAGCGCTTGCGCAGTCAATTCAAGCGTCAGGCGCAGTTTATTGCAGATGCCGCCCATGAGCTGCGTACACCCCTGGCGGTGCTCAAGGCCCAGCTTGAGCTGGGTTTGCGCGCCAATGATCCGTCGACCTGGCGCAATACGCTCGAGCAGGCGACCCAGGGCACTGACCGCCTGACCCACATGGCCAATCAGCTACTGTCGCTGGCGCGTATTGAAAATGGCGCCCGCGCCATCGCCGAAGGGGGGGCGCAGTTGCTCGACCTCAGCCAGTTGGCCCGCGAGCTGGGGATGGCAATGGCACCGCTGGCCCATGCCCGGGGTTTTGCGCTGGCGCTTGAGGCCGACCAGCCGGTGTGGTTGTACGGTGAGCCCACGTTGCTGCATGAACTGCTGAGCAATCTGGTGGACAACGCCATGGCCCACTCGCCATCGGGTAGCAATATTATTTTGCGAGTCAATTCGCCCGCGATACTGGAAGTCGAAGATGACGGTCCGGGGATTCCTCTTGAAGACCGCGAACGGGTTTTTGAACGCTTCTATCGACGCAATTCACACGTGGCGGGGTCGGGGTTGGGCCTGGCGATTGTGGGCGATATCTGTCGCGCTCACCTGGCACACATCAGCCTGCATGACGGTGCCCAGGGCGGGTTGAAAGTGCGGGTCAGTTTCGTGCCGGCCAATGGCGGGCGGGTGCAGTAGCAGGCGTGTTTTGTGTGGGAGCCGGTTTGCCTGCGATCCAGGCGACCCGGTTTGACTGAAAGACTGCGCTGATGCCATCGCGAGCAAGCCCGCTCCCACAAAGCCAGCTGCTGGCCTAGATAAACATTCCGCGTGCGTCATTGAGCTGCTGTTCAAATTTTGCATCGCCTGCATCCAGCCCCAGGTGCTTGAAGGCGGGCAGGGCGTTCAGCTTGTCGATGTCCTGTTGCATGAACACGGTCGCGATTTGAACAAGGTCGATGTAGTCGATGTTTTTGGATTCGCGAGAAAAGTCCTGATACTGGCCCGGAACCTTTAACAGCATTTCCGGGAACTCCCACCCCGCCAGCAATTTGTCGCCAATCAGCGGGTGAATGCTTTCAATGACGTGATTGAGTGAAATCGGGTCGGAGAGCAGTTCGTTGTTCTCTTCGGCGTAGGTCAGGATGGGCAGCACGCCGATTTGATGCACCAGGCCACCCAGTGCCGCCTGGTCGGGCTTGAGCGAGGTATGGCGGCGGCACAGGGTGTAGCAAATCCCTGCCACCTCCAGGCTTTGACGCCATACATCGCGCATTTTTTGCTCAACGACTTCCGAGCGGGCATGGAAGATTTGCTCCATGACCAGCCCGATCGCCAGATTGCTGCTGTAGTTGACTCCCAGGCGCGTGATCGCGGTGTGCAGGTCAGTGACCTCCCGGGTGGCACGCAGCATCGGGCTGTTGACCACTTTGATCAGGCGTGCGGACAGCGCGGTGTCGCGACCGATGACCTTGCTCAAGTGGCTGACGCTGATTTCAGGGTTTTCAGCTGCCTTGCGGATGTTCAACGCCACTTCAGGCAGCGTTGGTAAAACCAGATCATCTCTATCAATGGCCTTGATCAAGTCCATTTGGACTCTGCGCGCCAGCATGCTCATTTCTCTAGGGGGTATTTCGATGTGTGGCAATCAACGCTGGATCTCACGATCACGGTCCAGTTGATACGGCAGCTCAAGCAGCGAAAGGCCAGGGCCTTGCAAGTCGCCCACGTGAATATCCCCCGCTTGCGCGGCATCGGAGGTCAGGACGGCCAGCAACTCGATCCCGTTCTCTGCTTTGGCCCCAAGCACCACTTCGCCTACGGAGCTGGTGTGGGTAGGGGAGAACAGAGGGGTGCCGGGCGCCGGGACATCATGACCCGCCTCCAGCGACAAACGGTAAAGATGGCGTTTGAGCTTGCCCAGGTATTGCATGCGGGCGACGATTTCCTGGCCGGTATAGCAACCTTTTTTGAAGCTGACACCGCCCACGGCTTGCAGGTTGATCATCTGCGGAATAAACAGTTCGCGGGTCTGGGGCATGACCTGGCCAATGCCTGCGCGTACCTGGCCCAGCAACCATTCATTGAGATCGGCCTCAACCAGTTGCGTTTTCAAGTGCTGGACCAGGCTTTCGGTCTGCTCCACAGGAGCCCATAGCTCAGCACGGTCTTCGGAGGCGCGAATGGCGATCAAATCGCTGGCACGAGCAACGCTGTCGGTTTCGGCAGGCAGGTTCAGGCCCAGGCTTTGCAGTACCGCGTCCGCCTGGTACAGGCCAAAGCGAACCCAGTTGGCGCTGTCGTCGGTCAATTTGGATTTGGAAAACACCGCGTATTTTTTCAGGTCTGCCAACTGGGGTTCAACCAGCTCGCGAGCCATCGCCAGCAGACAGCCGTTGTCCTGCAGCACGATGCGAAAACTGGACTGCATGCGGCCTTTTTGCGTGCAGCGGGCCCCCAGGCTCGAGCGGGTTTCACTCAGGTAGTTGAGGTTGCAGGTCAACTGGCCTTGCAGAAACTTGCTGGCGTCGTTGCCGATCACAGCAAGAATGCCTTCGTGGTTCAGAGTGCAGAAAAAAGCAGAGTCGGCCATGGGTCATCGCAGGTAAAAAATGTCTGGGACACATCATAGAGGTGTGCCCTGCAAATGGGTAGTTCCAGGGGCCGACCAAAGCCGACTGTTCTATGACGGATCGGCCTGTATACTTGCGCTCTATTTGAGGAGCGCTCCATGGTCGAAGATGTTGAACTCAATCGTCTCTACTGGCACAGCCGTCGCGGCATGCTTGAACTGGACGTGCTGCTGGTGCCTTTCGTCAAGGAGGTGTATGCCACCCTTAACGACGTGGACCGCGAATGCTATCGCAAGCTGCTGGAATGTGAAGACCAGGACATGTTTGGCTGGTTCATGGAGCGCGCCGAGTCTGAAGACCCTGAGCTGCAGCGCATGGTTCGCATGATTCTGGATCGTGTCCAGCCCAAGTAATTATTTTGAATGCCGCTGGCATGCCTGCGGGCAATTGCTGGCGGCTTATCTTGCAGCCCAGGCCCTGGCGCTGATCTCAATCTGCCTTCTTTCAATACCTGTCTGGGCACGTGTGCTTGGCGCTTTGTTGTGCCTGGCCCATGGGGTTTGGGCGCTGCCACGGCATATTCGACTGACCCACGCCAGTGCCGTAACCCGATTGCGCCATGATGCCGATGGCTGGCAGTTATGGAGTCGTGACAAGGGCTGGCAGGCCGTGCAGTTGCGCCGTGACAGCCTGGCGCTGCCCTGGGTCGTGATCGTGCGCTTTCGTGTACGCGATGAGTGGCGGGTGCGGGCGGTGTGCATCCCGGCAGATGCGCTGGCGCCGGATCAGCACCGACGCTTGCGCGTGCGACTGAAGTTCAGTCGGCGTAGGTGGCTGGCACCCGAATAGTGCCCAGGGCCTAGAACAGTGAATCAATACTGACGGTAAAGGGCGTACCAATGACGCGTCCGTGGAGCAAGCCCAACCGTTCATGATTGGCGTCTGCGGTGGGGGCCATGGCCAGTTGTTCCGGGACCTTGTTTTCCGGATGAGCATCCCAGCGCAACAGGCACTCTGACAGCAGGTCGGGCTGTGTTGAAAACGCGCCGTAAACACGGGCCTCGTTGATTGTGCTTTGCTGCAGGCGTTTCAAGCGCTCGAAGGTCATGTGTACCTTGTCGATCTCACGATTGAGCGCATCGATGGTCAGTTCGATGGCCCGGTTGTAGGGGGTAGGAGAGTCGCTGAGCATGCGGCGCTTGGAGCGCAGTTGTTCCGTGATTGTTGCCAGAGCAATTCTGATGTGCTCGAACTCATCATAGGTCACCAGAGAGCGCTTGAGTTTCAGGGCTTCTTGCCAACGCCGCAGGGCAGCCCAGCAACCGGGGATATAGCCGCCGACCATTGAATGGTTGTCCGCGTCAAAAATCTGGGAAATGAACCCCGACCTTTCAGGTAGCCCATTGTTCTGATGAATGGCCAGAGTACAGGCCGCATGCTCGGTAATGGTGTCGCAGCCGGGTTCCCACATAATCGAGGACATTTTGTTTGCGCCGAACGCTACCGGCATAAAGTGTTGCAAGGTGCCGTGATGCTCGTAAGGCTCGCCGGTCAAGTTGGCAATGCCCGCGACAAAGCCTGCGATGCCCAGAGGCGCGTTAAAGAAAGTGAGTGCCGCTCCCGGGAGGTACACCCTGGGCTTGGTGTTCATCCAGGGTGCCGGCACGCTGGGTACCGGGTCGTTATGGTTGACCATGCGGTAATGCACCAGATCGGCAGCGCTTTTTACAAAAGTGCTGTCTGCTGCTCTTGGGGCGCCGTAGGTGTACAGCACGATGTCAACTTCATATTCTTTCTGGCGCCGCAGCATCTCCGAGAGCAGTAAGGAAATTGCCCCACCCAGGCTATGGCCGCAAATGATCAGCTTCTGTCCGGTATGGAACTTGTCGAGGTACTTGATCGAAAGCTCATAGACTTTCAGCGCAGCGTCATAGAACCCACGGTGGACCTTGCCCAGGCCTTCTTTTCCAAAAGGGGTTTGGAAAGCATCGGCGTCTCGAAGCGCATCTGCGAGTAATTCACTGGTACCACGCACAGAAATCAGCACCAACTCGTCGTTATGGGTGATAAAGGCTTGGGTGTCGGTATCATTTTTCTGGCCGCGGTCATCCAGAAAATGAATCTTGGCAGGGGTTTCTTGCTCCTCACCTAAATCCGGGCTATTAGCCGGGTACAGGTCGGGGTCGAAGGGTGCGATTTCAAGGCGCTTTGAATACGGAACGTCTTCGTATAACGGGTAGTAGGCACTGGTTTGCCCAGGGTCTACTTTCCAAATTTCATCAAACCTGGCCAGAGCGTCGCCAAACCAGTTACCCATGCTCGGCTGTACAGGGAAACTTACAGTCTTCTCTCTGATGGGCGGCTTCTCAGGCTGCTGACCAAACGGGTTGTAGCTCAAGGTAGCCATAAGGGCGAGCTGATACAGATTCAGCGCACAGAACTGCGAGTCGGTGGAGAGCATCGGGCGCAGGGCCCGTAAAGGGCGCACTTCCAGTACGTTATGTTTATTTGGAAGTAGGCAGACGCCTTGTTTGCCATGCTCGCGCATCAGCTTGGCCCAGTGTTTATTGGGCGGATAGTGAGCTTCAACCTCGGGCGGTAAATGTGCGACGTGTTTAACCAGATGGCGAACTTCAACTTGGCAGAAAAAATCTGCACTGGCTTGGGCGGGGTTACTTTGAGTGCGTGAGCCGTCGTTATGAAAGTAACGGGTTTGTTCGGCACGAACTTGCAGCTCTGTTATGGGGAGAGGGTAGTGGTCCCGTTGTATTAAGTCCTTATAGGGTAGGGCCTTGTCGGTATAATTCTGTGCAAGAGTTATGGAAATTGGGCCAGAAAAATGGTTGTCTACTTTTCCTGCACCTGAGCGGTCCAAGGTGCCTTTATATAATTGGCCTTCTGAATCAATAACGCTGTAGTTCAGCCCCGCATAAGACAGTCCCTCACCTAATTCATCAACAAACTTGAAGCTGGTCCAATTTCCTTGGGCAGGGCAGGCGAACATGCGACTGTTCAGAGGGTGTTTCACCTCTTCATCAAAAGTGGTCATTTTTTAGTTTCCTTATTCAGTGCAGCCAGGATAAATAGTGCAGCTACGCCCGTCAGGCATCAAAAAGCTGCTGAAGTCCTTATGATTTCCATCACAGTAACCTCGCTGATCTTCGAGGCCTTCCCCAATACAGCGTTTCCAGCCATTGGGGACCTTGAACCATGTATCTCCCCAGCCGGGTCTTTCCTCTTTGTCCAACGTGATCTTCAGCTTCACAGTTTTCCCCGGTAGTTGATCCAGGGTGTAAGCCCCTACGGGTCGTCCTTTAGTCACCAAACCTTTATCGTCAATTTTTTTGCAGTCGAGGAGTTTTCTTATATATCGCTTGGGGCCTACTGTCCGAAACAACCATTGGCAATGACCCTTTATGGTGCTTTCTCCATTAGTATCAAAAGTTCCTTTGTATTGAATTTTCAGTTCCTCCCTGATAACGACTGCGGTTGTATCTCCGCTGAAGTTTCCATAGTCAGCTCCATAAGTGGCATTGATTTCCAGGTCAATTTTATAGATGGCCAGTCGGCAGCCTTTGACTGTGCGGTAAATCGGTATTTTAGATTCTGGTTTGTATGCTGTTCGCCACTCTCTGTTGAAACCGAGGTATGGATTGTCATCAAGGGTGACGGTACAAGTTTCTCCCTTGGCGGGCGCGTACTTGGCCACTGCGTAATAAGCAAAACTTGGAGGCAGATCAGCCGTAAAAATAAAACTGTCTGACTTGTCAGCAAAACATCCAGTCGTTGATAGTGCGCAGGTCCCCAGGAACAGCGCTTTAATCATTGCTTTCATAAAGGGCCATCGCCTTGCCAAAACTGCACTTCCTGAAAAACTCGCTGGAAATGAGCATCAGGACTTTCACCAGGGCGCGCCTCCCAGCGCTGTGCAAGTGGGTCAGTGGTAGTCTTTAAACGCTGAACGAGCAAAAACTCCAACTGCTCAGACGCCTGCCAACCCCAGGTGTTGGCCTGGGCCAATAGAGTACTGAGCCATAGTTCCGGGTCTTGTTGTTCGGCAATTCGGGCATAGGCTTCAAGATGCCTGGCCAGCAGGTAACGGTGGGCATTGGCCTCGCGCGTGCTAGCGCGCTGATCGGCCTCCATGGGAAAGTCATTCCAGACAGGGCTTTCAGGAACTGGATGGTTACCCGGTGCCGGGTTGCCGAGTGTTTCCCAGTGCTCCCCTTGCCAGTAGCAGACGCTGATAGCGGGCCCTAAATACCCCGCAACCGTTGCAGTGGTTAAGTGCTGCAGTGCGCGGGCCAGCACCCGGTTGTCATGGAAACGATAAATCCCTCGATGGGGCCGGACGCCGAAAATCATGCGGTCGCGCCAATGTTTGACCAGCGCCTGTAGCCCTGCCTCAGGTGCAACACTGGCAAGCCAGCCCCAGTTCCTTTCAGGCGCTTTGAGCAACTCGCTCAAGTGCTTGTCTTCAGGGTTGTCGATAAGAAACAGAAAAGGCCCATTGTCTGCCATATCGGCAGCCGACGTTTCGCGGTAAATGCTGCAATACAGCTCAGGTGCCCTGTTGTTCAACAGGCCGTTACGGGCGGTGAGTTCGTCCAGTGAGTCCAGAATCAAACATACAGAGCGCCCGAGGTGGCGTTGCTCGGCCATCCATTGTTGCGCCGCAATCTGGGTCATGCTGCGGCTCCTTCAATCAGGCAAACACCTTTTTTGCTGGAGAGGCCCTTTTCAAGGACTTGAGGTTGCAGGCTTTCGATATTCAGATCAGCACGTTCGGTGACCCGTTCCAGATCAAAACAAGAGGGCGCGCTAAAGGATTTTTGGTGGGTGAAGGAAGGGTGCTTGAAGACGCTTGCGGTCAGGTTGAAACGGGTTTGAGGGCGTGGGTTGAACATCCAGTGTTCCTTTTTCAGTCATATGGCGCGGACCACAGGCACTGAGCGGGCGAACGATTGGCCCGTAGTGCGCGTGGAAAGCTAAAACCGAAAAAGCTAGCAATGTTTAGATGTTAAATATGTAGGACGTATCCTAGTTCTTGCCGGAACTGTCGCTAATTCAGGATGCTGCTTGAGAGGGCGTTGCCAGACTGGTTGCGCTCTGGCGCGCTTGTCCTGGCTGCAGGTGGGACTGTTGTTCACCGTGAAAAAAAAACGCAGCAACGCTGTCTCGAGCGGTGCCGCGTTCTCGTACCTGACGTGCCTCACCGGGTCGGGGTCAGGATCGTATCCTTCGCCTGCGCCAGCATCTCTGGATAGTCCAGGGTGTAATGCAGGCCGCGTGATTCTTTACGCTCCATGGCGCTGCAGATCATCAATTCGGCGACTTGTGCCAGGTTGCGCAGTTCGATCAGGTCGCGGCTGACTTTGTAGTTGCTGTAGAACTCGTCAATTTCGTCCAGCAGCAGGCGCACCCGGTGTTGGGCGCGTTGCAGGCGCTTGTTGGTGCGCACGATGCCTACGTAGTCCCACATGAAGCGCCGCAGTTCATCCCAGTTGTGGGCGATGATCACATCTTCGTCAGAGTCGGTAACCTGGCTTGCATCCCAGCTTGGCAGGGCTGCGGGCGCAGCGATTTCAGGGAGTTGGGCGAGAATGTCGGCCGCCGCCGACTTGGCGTATACAAAGCACTCCAGCAGTGAGTTGCTGGCCATTCGGTTGGCGCCGTGCAGACCGGTGAAACTGGTTTCGCCAATGGCGTACAAGCCTGGTAAGTCCGTGTGGCCATGTTCGTCGACCATCACTCCGCCGCAGGTGTAATGCGCCGCAGGCACCACCGGGATGGCCTGTTTGGTGATGTCGATGCCGAATGTCAGGCAGCGCTCATAGACAGTCGGGAAGTGGGCCTTGATAAATGCTTCGGGCTCATGGCTGATGTCCAGGTACACGCAGTCGATGCCAAGGCGCTTCATTTCATGGTCGATGGCGCGTGCGACGACATCCCGTGGAGCCAGTTCACCCCGGGAGTCGAAGCGCTGCATGAACCGCTCGCCGTTGGGCAGCTTCAAGTGTGCGCCTTCGCCCCGCAGCGCTTCGGTGATCAGAAAGCTTTTGGCCTGCGGGTGATACAGGCAGGTAGGGTGGAACTGGTTGAACTCCAGGTTTGCCACGCGGCACCCCGAGCGCCAGGCCATGGCGATGCCGTCACCGCAGGCGCCGTCCGGGTTGCTGGTGTACAGATACACCTTGGCCGCGCCACCCGTGGCCAGAATCGTGAAGCGCGAGCCAAAGGTGTCGACCTCGCCCGTGGCGCGATCCAGTACATAGGCCCCCAGGCAGCGATCGCCTTCCAGGCCCAGTCGACGCTCGGTAATCAGATCAACGGCGACGCGCTGTTCGAGCAGTTCGATATTGGGTCGCTGGCGCGCCTGTTCGAGCAACGTCTTGAAAATGGCGGCACCCGTGGCATCCGCCGCATGGATGATGCGCCGGTGGCTGTGGCCGCCTTCACGGGTGAGGTGAAACTCAAAGCCGGGCTGCTCGGGGTCGACGGTGTCATCACGGGTGAAGGGGACGCCTTGATCGATCAGCCACTGGATGGCTTCGCGGCTGTGCTCGACGGTAAAGCGCACAGCGTCTTCATGACATAACCCGCCGCCAGCATTGAGGGTGTCTTCGACGTGAGACTGCACCGTGTCGGTGTCATCCAGTACTGCGGCTACGCCGCCCTGTGCCCAGAACGTCGAACCATTGGCCAGATCGCCTTTGCTGAGGACCGCAATACGCATATGGCTGGGTAGCGTGAGCGCAAGGCTCAAGCCGGCAGCGCCGCTGCCAATCACCAGCACATCATGTTGAAAATGTTGGCTCATTCTTCTGACATCCGCAAAAAAGCGCCCACTAGTATATAGAGGGGGGGATCGGCACAATGGCCGGGCCTTTATGGCATTGTGAAATTACAGCGGGCGCAAAGTGTGCCTCAGACTCGATGGGTCTGCATGTTGATTTGCACAAAAAATCTGCAAGGGGGATCAGGGCTGGTGGTAACGCCAGGTCTGTTGCGCTGATGTGGTGCCATCGGTGGCGTACGAAGATATTGAACTTTTCGTACGGTCCGGGGTTCCATTAAGGGCTGCCCTTGATGCAGGGGTACGGCGTCCAGATTGATGCGGGGTCTGTGTTTCGACCTGACAGCGGAATGTGACGACAAGATTATTGACGCAGCCGGCCAGGCCCGAGCTGCGTTTTCGTGTGTGCCAAATCCGAGCACGCAGGAAACTTGCCAGGGGGGAGAGAACTTTTGTGTAAAGCCCGAGTCTATGTTTGCAAGCCTGATCATTTAGCAAAGCAATCTTCCTCCCGGTCTTATGAGGAGTATTCATGCTAGCCCAGGAAGAGGATCAGCAGCTGGTCGAGCGCGTACAGCGTGGCGATAAGCGCGCATTCGATCTGCTCGTGTTGAAGTATCAGCACAAAATTCTCGGGTTGATCGTGCGTTTTGTGCACGACACCCATGAAGCCCAGGACGTAGCCCAGGAAGCCTTTATCAAGGCTTACCGGGCACTCGGTAATTTTCGCGGTGACAGCGCCTTTTATACATGGCTGTATCGCATCGCCATCAATACGGCGAAAAATTACCTGGTGTCACGGGGGCGACGTCCGCCGGATAGTGATGTGAGCTCGGAAGATGCCGAGTTTTACGATGGTGATCATGGTCTCAAGGATCTCGAGTCGCCGGAGCGCGCTTTGCTCCGTGACGAGATCGAAAGCACCGTTCATCGCACTATTCAGTTACTGCCAGAAGATTTGCGTACGGCGTTAACTTTACGTGAATTTGATGGTCTGAGTTATGAGGACATTGCGAGCGTCATGCAGTGTCCGGTGGGTACCGTGCGCTCCCGGATTTTCCGCGCTCGGGAAGCCATTGATAAAGCCCTGCAGCCGTTGTTGCAGGAAAACTGAGACAGCGGCGACAGCCAAGAGAGGAACCGCCATGAGTCGTGAAGCCCTGCAGGAATCGCTGTCCGCAGTGATGGATAACGAAGCGGACGAACTGGAACTACGTCGGGTATTGAATGCCTTTGACGACACACAAACCCGTGACACCTGGTCCCGTTATCAGGTGGCCCGTGCTGTGATGCACAAGGACCTGTTGATTCCGCGCCTGGACATCGCATCTGCCGTTTCGGCCGCGCTGGCCGAAGAGCAAACCCCGGTCAAGGTCGTACGTGGCCCGTGGCGCAGCATCGGTCGTCTGGCCGTAGCCGCTTCGGTTACCGTCGCTGTTCTGGCGGGTGTAAGGCTGTACAACCAGGATGACATCGTCGGTAATCAGCTGGCTCAGCAGAACGCTGTGCAGAGCCTGAGTGCGCCGATGGCTAAAGGCCCGGCGGTACTGGCCAACTACAGCGAAAGCTCCGACAAGGCTACAGGCCCCATGGCCAACGGTGTTCTGCAAGGCCAGCCAGGCTGGCAGGATCAGCGCTTGCCAGGCTACCTGCGTCAGCACGCACAGCAAGCCGCGTTGAAAGGGGCTGAAAGCCCGCTGCCGTATGCTCGTGCCGCGAGCCTTGAAAACCGTTAAGGACCAATATGCGCGTCCTACCTTTGCTACCTCTTCTGCTGAGTGGCTGGTTTGCAGTACCGGCCCACGCCGATGAAGCCCAGGACTGGCTCAAACGTCTTGGGCAGGCCGAGCAACAGCACAGCTATCAAGGCACTTTCGTTTACGAGCGTAACGGTAGTTTTTCTACCCATAGCATCTGGCACCGTGTGCAGGATGGGAAAGTTCGCGAACGTTTGATGCAGTTGGATGGCTCTGCTCAAGAGGTCATTCGTACGGATGGGCGCACTGAATGTGTCACTGGCAAGTTGGCCTCGGCGTTGGGAGATGTCACTGCCGTCCCGGCAAGACAGTTCGATGCCCAGAAGCTCAATGACTGGTACTCCGTCACAAAGCAGGGTGACTCCAGGGTTGCAGGTCGACCGGTGGTGGTGATCTCACTCGCCCCTCGCGACCAGCACCGTTATGGGTTTGAGTTGTACCTGGATCGTGAAACCGGTTTGCCTCTCAAGTCGTTGTTGCTTAATGACAAGGGCCAGTTGCTTGAACGTTACCAGTTTACAACCCTGGTGACGACGCCCCCTGATGACAACCAGCTGACGCCTGCAGGAAAATGCCGCCCGGTTACGGTGGCTGATACTGCAGCACCTGTCGCTGACACGGCTCATGTCTGGCACTCCGACTGGCTGCCGCCCGGTTTCGAGCAGGTCAGCAGCACAGTGCATCGTGATCCCCGGACCAAGTCTGAAGTCACCAGTCTTTTGTATGACGATGGCTTGACGCGCTTCTCTGTGTTTCTCGAACCTTTGCAGGGCGCTGCCGTTCCCGATGCCCGTGTCCAACTGGGGCCTACAGCTGCGGTTACTCGGCACCTGAGTACTCCCGAGGGAGACATGATGGCCACTGTGGTCGGTGAAATTCCTTTGGGGACCGCAGAGCGTATTGCGCTCTCGATGCGTGTCGGTAAAGACGATACGCAGGCCAAACCATAGGGTTGCTCCGACATGGCGGGTGACACATTTTGATTTGCCATTTTATTGTCTTTTTATGAAGGTCAGGGCCCTAGCGGGCTCTGGCCTTGTTTGTTTTCCGGGGCCTAAAAAACGGTCTATGCTTTGGTCTTGTTTTTTGGTGCCTGTCGCTTAACTCTGCAGTTACTAACGGGAGCTGTATGTCGATGCCTCGATTGAAATCGTATTTACCTATTTTTGCAGCCGTGCTGATGCTCGGGCAGGCAGTGCCAGTCATGGCAGAAGCGCAGTTACCTGACTTCACCCAATTGGTCGAGCAAGCCTCGCCAGCGGTAGTGAATATCAGCACCACGCAAAAGCTGCCGGAGCGCCGGGTCTCAAGCATGGGGCAAATGCCAGACCTGGAAGGCTTGCCGCCTGGCCTGCGTGACTTCTTTGAGCGCAGCCTGCCGCCAAGTGGCAAAGGTGGTCGCCAGCGCGAAGCCCAGTCCCTTGGGTCGGGCTTCATCATCTCGCCGGATGGCTTCATCCTGACCAACAACCACGTGGTGGCGGACGCCGATGAAATCATCGTGCGCTTGTCTGATCGCAGTGAAATGAAAGCCAAGCTGGTGGGGACGGATCCACGTTCCGACGTTGCGTTGCTGAAAATCGAAGGCAAAAACCTGCCTGTCTTGAAGCTGGGCAAGTCCCAGGATCTGAAGGCGGGTCAGTGGGTGGTTGCCATCGGTTCACCGTTCGGGTTTGACCACACCGTGACCCAAGGCATTATCAGCGCCATCGGTCGCAGCCTTCCGAATGAAAGCTACGTACCGTTCATCCAGACAGACGTGCCGATCAACCCGGGCAACTCGGGTGGTCCGCTGTTCAACCTGGCGGGCGAAGTGGTGGGTATCAACTCGCAAATCTACACCCGCTCCGGTGGCTTCATGGGCGTGTCCTTCGCAATCCCTATCGATGTGGCGATGGACGTTGCCAACCAGCTCAAGGCTGGCGGCAAGGTTAGCCGTGGCTGGTTGGGCGTGGTGATTCAAGAGGTCAACAAGGACCTGGCCGAGTCCTTCGGTCTGGAAAAACCTGCCGGTGCCCTGGTAGCCCAGGTACTGGATAACGGTCCGGCTGCCAAAGGCGGTCTGCAAGTCGGCGACGTGATTCTGAGCATGAATGGTCAGCCGATCGTCATGTCGGCAGATTTGCCGCATCTGGTTGGCGCACTCAAGGCCGGCAGCAAAGCAACGCTTGAAGTGATTCGTGACGGCAAGCGCAAAAACCTGGACCTGACTGTCGGTGCCATCCCCGATGACGCGAAAGACATTGCTTCGGGCACCGGTGCCGAACAAAGCAGCAACCGTCTGGGTGTGTCCGTGGCGGACCTGAGCGAAGAGCAGAAGAAAGCCAACGACATCAAGGGCGGTGTGATCATCACTGACGTTCAGGACGGTCCTGCTGCCTTGATCGGCCTGCAACCAGGCGACGTGATTACTCATCTGAACAATCAGGCGATTACCAACGGCAAGGAGTTCACTGAAATTGCCAAGGCATTGCCGAAGAATCGTTCAGTGTCGATGCGGGTTCTGCGCCAGGGTCGCGCCAGCTTCATTACCTTCAAGCTGGCGGAGTAAGTCTCTGTAGTCGCTGCCGAAGGCTGCGATGGGTTGCGCAGCAACCCTTGCTTGAAGATCCTTCGGATCTTCAAGCAGCCCGCTCCTACAGAGTCATGAGATGCAACGCAGTAACAAAAAAGCTCGTATCGAGAGATACGGGCTTTTTTTATTTCTTTGGCTTGGGGATCCGTACCAACTGAGTGTTGGAATACATGTCATGCCAGGTGCGGTTTTGCTTGTCGAATACCGACCAGATGAACCCCAGCCCCAGACACAGCCATGAGCCGATAGAGACGATAAAGCGCAGCAAGGCCTGCCACAGGCTGATGGCCGTGCCGTCCGCGTTCTGTACGCGTATGCCCCAGACCTGCATGCCCAGGGTTTGCCCGGAGTGAGTCCAGAACTTGGCAAAAAAACCGAACAGGACAAAGAACAGGATGGTTGAGAGCAGCGGGTCGCCATCCAGAGCGCCGGCTTCTGACAGCGCCCTCATTTTGGCTTCGCCGATAAAGCTCATCATGATCAGCTTGTAGATAAAGGTGGTGACGATCAGCAAGGCGGTACACAGCAGAAAGTCATAAAACATGGCTGCCAGGCGGCGCCCCAGGCCAACGGCGGGAAAATCGCCTTGGGGTCTAAGTGGTTGTTTCGACATGGCAGGGTCTCGTGAAGGAAAAACGCCATCTTACGGAATTACAGCCATAAAAAAGCCTCTGATGTCACCATCAGAGGCTTTTGTGTACGAGATCAGCCTTCGGCTTGAACTTCGTCAGCCTGCAGGCCTTTTTGGCCTTGAACCGAGATGAAGGTCACTTTCTGGCCTTCTTTCAGGCTTTTGAAGCCGTTGCCCTGAATGGCACGGAAGTGCACGAACAGGTCCGGACCGCTTTCCGGGGTGATAAAGCCAAATCCTTTCTCGTCGTTAAACCACTTGACGGTACCGCTCTGACGTTGGGACATTTCTTAATTCCTTGACGCTAACAATTAATGACAGCCTCTTTCACATGAAAGAGTACTGGTGCTGGGTTGCAGGAAAGTAAGAGACGCAGAACGGGTGTAGCAAACTTAGAGCTACTGCCCAGGTCACGATTCCAGCGACCCATGCAAACACAGTGGGCAAACTCTACGAAACTGGAATTGAAAAAACAAGCCCCTCGAATAACCCCGTAAACCGGGTTATTAACATAGGCGATGAAGTTATAAGTGAAGGTTAATCATAGGCGGGTTCAATTGTTTTCGTGTTTAAAACAGTGTGTTCGCTATCGAAAGTTAAAGGCGGTTTTAGCAGTTGCATGCCCTGAAAGTATCAGGAACATGCAACGCGCTAGAGTGAGGGCTTAACCTCTGTAATAACGTTGCGCGACAAACGGCATTTTCGACACTTTCATCGGTACGCGTTTGCCTCGCACGATCGCCCAGACTTCAGTGTCCACTGGCGTGAACGCGATATCCAGATAACCCATTGCCAGAGGCGAGCCCAGAGTCGGGCCAAAGCCGCCGCTGCAAACGGTGCCAATCACCGTGCCGTCGGCATCGACAATTTCAGCGCCTTCACGCACCGGTGTACGTTCTTGTGGCAACAAGCCCACGCGCTTGCGGGCAACACCGTTCTGCTGCTGCGCGAAGATGGTTTCGGCGCCCGGGAAGCCACCGGCACGAGGGCCGTCTGCACGGCGGGCCTTGGAGATGGCCCAGAGCAGGCTGGCTTCAATCGGCGTGGTGGTGTCGTTCATGTCGTGGCCGTACAGGCACAGGCCCGCTTCCAGACGCAGGGAGTCCCGAGCGCCCAGGCCGATTGCCTGCACTTCTGGCTCAGCCAGCAGGCGACGAGCCAGCTCTTCGGCGCGATCAGCAGGGACTGAGATCTCAAAGCCGTCTTCGCCGGTATAACCCGAGCGGCTGACGTAGCAGTCAGCGCCTAGTAACGTCACCGGGGCAAATTGCATGAAGGTCATTTTTGCCACTTCCGGTGCCAGGCGTTGCAGCACGTTGACGGCTGCCGGGCCTTGCAGGGCGAGGAGGGCGCGCTCTTCAAACAGCGGCTGGATCTGGCAGTGGGCGCTCAAGTGCTTGCGCAGATGGGCCAGGTCCTGATCCTTGCAGGCGGCGTTAACCACCAGGAACAGCTCGTCATTACCCAGGTTGGCAACCATCAGGTCATCGAGGATGCCGCCCTGTTCGTTGGTGAACATGGCATAGCGCTGCATGCCTGCTGGCAGATCGATGATATCGACCGGTACCAGGGCTTCCAGTGCCCTGGCTGCATCAGCGCCGGTCAGGCGAATCTGGCCCATGTGGGAGACATCAAACAACCCGGCTTGTTCACGGGTGTGCTGGTGCTCTTTCATCACGCCGAGCGGGTACTGCACGGGCATGTCGTAGCCGGCAAATGGCACCATGCGGGCACCGAGTTCAAGGTGCAGTGCGTGCAGCGGGGTTTTAAGCAGTTGTTCGGTGGACATTCCAGACTCCTTGAAAATCAGCACTCAATAATGTTTACAGCCAGACCGCCGCGAGCGGTCTCCTTGTATTTGCTTTTCATGTCGGCGCCGGTCTGGCGCATGGTGCGGATAACTTTGTCCAGGGACACAAAGTGTTGGCCGTCGCCACGCAGGGCCATGCGTACGGCGTTGATCGCCTTGACCGAACCCATCGCGTTGCGCTCGATACACGGCACTTGCACCAGGCCGCCAATCGGGTCGCAGGTCAGGCCGAGGTTGTGCTCCATGCCGATTTCAGCTGCGTTCTCGACTTGCTGCACGGTGCCGCCCAACACTTCACACAGCGCGCCTGCAGCCATTGAGCAGGCCACGCCGACCTCGCCCTGACAGCCGACTTCGGCGCCCGAGATCGAGGCGTTCTCCTTGTACAAAATGCCGATGGCGGCGGCAGTCAGCAGAAAGCGCACCACCCCGTCTTCGTTGGCTCCGCCGATAAAGCGCATGTAGTAATGCAACACGGCAGGAATGATCCCGGCCGCGCCGTTGGTGGGGGCGGTGACCACGCGTCCGCCATTGGCGTTTTCTTCATTGACGGCCAGTGCGTACAGGTTGACCCAGTCCAGTACCGACAGCGCATCGCGCAAGGCGGCCTCGGGGTTGCTGCACAGTTGACGGTGCAGTGCAGCGGCCCGTCGCTTGACCTTCAGCCCACCGGGCAAAATGCCTTCGTTGCGGCAACCCGCACTCACGCAGTCCTGCATCACTTGCCAGATATTCAGCAAGCCGGCGCGGGTCTCGGCCTCGGGGCGCCAGGCGCTTTCGTTGGCCATCATCACTTCACTGATCGACAGGTCATGAGTGACGCAATGGCGCAATAAATCCTTGGCGGTCTTGAAGGGGTATTGCAGCGGGGTGCTGTCTTCGACGATACGGTCAGCGCCCGCGGCGCCTTCATCCACCACAAAGCCGCCACCGACCGAGTAATACTCGCGGCTGCGGATCTGGATGCCGGCGGCATCCAGCGCCCTGAAAATCATGCCGTTGGGATGGTAGGGCAGGGGTTTGCGAATCATCGCCAAGTGGGATTTTTCGTTGAAATCGATGGGGTGTTCGCCCAGCAGGTTCAAGCGCCCGCTGTTGCGAATGGCAGCCAGACGTTCGGCCACGGTATCGGTGTTGACGGTGTCCGGGTGCTCGCCTTCAAGCCCCAGCAACACGGCCTTGTCGCTGCCGTGTCCTTTGCCGGTGGCGCCAAGGGAGCCGTAGAGTTCAACTTTTACGCAGGCGGTGTGTTGCAACAGCTCATCACGGCGCAGACCTTCGACAAAACGCGCAGCTGCGCGCATGGGGCCGACGGTATGGGAACTGGAAGGGCCGATGCCAATCTTGAACAGGTCGAACACGCTTAACGACATAGGGTTCTCCGGTTTCTTATAGGTTTATTGGCAAAAAATAACCTGTAGTCGCTGCCGCAGGCTGCGAAGGGTTGCGAAGCAACCCGTTTTTTTGAAAACCCTGCGGTCCCCAACGCAGCCTGCGGCAGCGACTACAAGTCTTGCTTACGCCTCCTGATAGCTCTCGATCGACGGGCATGCGCACACCAGGTTGCGGTCGCCGAACACGTTGTCGACCCGACCGACCGGTGGCCAGTACTTGCCTTCGATCAGGGATGCAACCGGGTACACCGCTTGCTCGCGGCTGTAAGGGTGGGTCCATTCACCGACTATTTCAGCCGCGGTGTGGGGCGCGTTTTTCAGCGGGTTATCTTCCTTGTCCAGACCGCCGCTTTCGACTTCGCGAATTTCTTCGCGGATGCAGATCATGGCGTTACAGAAGCGGTCCAGCTCTTCCTTGGACTCGCTTTCGGTCGGCTCGATCATCAGCGTGCCCGCGACCGGGAACGACATGGTCGGAGCGTGGAAGCCGAAATCGATCAGGCGCTTGGCCACGTCGTCGACGCTGATCCCGCTGGTTTCCTTGAGCGGGCGCAGATCCAGGATGCACTCGTGTGCAACCAGGCCGTTGCTGCCCGAGTACAGCACCGGGTAATGCTCTTCAAGACGGCGGGCGATGTAGTTGGCGTTTAGGATGGCCAGTTGCGAAGCACGCTTGAGGCCTTCGCCGCCCATCATGCTGATGTACATCCAGGTGATCGGCAGAATGCTGGCGCTGCCGAACGGTGCTGCGCAGACCGCGCCTTCCTTGCGTTCCATTGCCGCGTGACCCGGCAGGAACGGCGTAAGGTGGGACTTGACGCCAATCGGGCCAACGCCCGGGCCGCCACCGCCGTGGGGAATGCAGAATGTCTTGTGCAGGTTGAGGTGGGACACGTCGCCGCCGAACTTGCCCGGTGCGCACAGGCCCACCATCGCGTTCATGTTGGCGCCGTCGATGTACACCTGGCCGCCATTGTCATGAATGATGCCGCAGATTTCGCGGATGCCTTCTTCGAAAACACCGTGGGTCGACGGGTAGGTGATCATCAGCGCGGCGAGGTGATCGCGGTGCTCCAGGGCCTTGGCGCGCAGGTCTTCAATGTCCACGTTGCCGCGAGCGTCACAGGCAGTGACCACCACGCGCATGCCGGCCATGTTGGCGGTTGCCGGGTTGGTGCCGTGGGCCGAGGACGGAATCAGGCAGATATCACGGCGCTCTTCGCCACGGCTCTGGTGGTAGGCACGAATGGCCAGCAGACCGGCGTACTCGCCCTGGGAACCGGCGTTCGGTTGCAGGGAGATGGCGTCGTAGCCGGTGGCCGCGCAGAGCATGGCTTCCAGTTCGGTAGTCAGTTGCAGGTAGCCCTGGCTTTGCTCGGCAGGCGCAAACGGGTGCAGGTTGCCGAACTCGGCCCAGGTGACCGGGATCATTTCGCTGGCAGCGTTGAGCTTCATGGTGCACGAGCCCAGCGGAATCATGGTGCGGTCCAGCGCCAGATCCTTGTCGGCCAGCTTGCGCAGGTAGCGCATCAGCTCGGTTTCGGAATGGTAACGGTTGAATACCGGGTGGCTGAGGATCGGCGACTGGCGCAGCAAGGCCTCTGGCAGGGTGCCAGTGACGGTATTTGCCAGATCGTCAAAGTCAGGCAGGGCCTGGCCATCAGCGGCGAACAGGGCCCACAGGGCAACCACATCGGACTCGCTGCTGGTTTCATCCAGCGACAGGCCCAGATGCTGGTCGTCGATCACACGCAGGTTAATGCCCTGTGCGTGAGCCCTGTCGTGCAGGGCTGCGGTGTCGCCGCCGGTGTTGAGGGTCAGGGTGTCGAAGAAATGTGTTTGCTCGACGGCCAGCCCCAGCGCACTCAGGCCCTGGGCCAGAATCGCGGTCAACTGGTGAATGCGCTGCGCGATCTGGATCAGGCCCTTGGGACCGTGGTACACGGCGTACATGCTGGCGATGTTGGCCAGCAGCACCTGGGCGGTGCAGATGTTGCTCGTGGCCTTCTCGCGACGGATGTGTTGCTCGCGGGTTTGCATGGCCAGACGCAGTGCCGGTTTGCCGTGACGGTCAACCGAAACACCGACCAGACGCCCCGGCATGTCGCGCTTATACGCGTCACGGGTGGCGAAGTAGGCGGCATGGGGGCCACCGAAACCCAGTGGCACGCCAAAGCGTTGGGCGCTGCCGATGGCCACGTCCGCGCCGAACTCGCCCGGAGGTGTGAGCAGGGTCAGGGCCAGCAGGTCGGCGGCAACCGCCACCAGTGCGTTGGCGGTATGGAAGCGCTCAACCAGTTCGCGGTAATCAAACACGTCGCCGTTGCTGGCCGGGTATTGCAGCAGGGCACCGAAGTAGGCCGTCACGTCAGTCAGTTCGCGCTCGTCGGCGACCACAACCTCAATGCCTAGCGGCTCGGCACGGGTACGCAGCACGTCAAGGGTTTGCGGGTGGCAGTGGCTGGAAGCAAAGAAGCGGTGGCTGGTTTTGTTCTTGCTCAGGCGTTTGCAGAAGGTCATCGCTTCGGCAGCGGCGGTGGCTTCGTCGAGCAGCGAAGCGTTGGCAATCGGCAGGCCGCTGAGGTCGCTGATCAGGGTCTGGAAGTTAAGCAGGGCTTCGAGACGACCTTGGGAGATTTCAGGCTGATACGGCGTGTAGGCGGTGTACCAGGCCGGGTTTTCCAGCAGGTTGCGCAAGATCGGAGAAGGGGTGTGGCAGTTGTAATAGCCTTGACCGATATAGGTTTTGCACACTGTGTTCTTGGCGGCGATGGCCTTGATCGAAGCCAGTGCGTCGGCTTCGCTCAGACCGGCCGGCAGGTCGAGCACGCTGGTGCCCTTGATGCTTTCCGGGATTACGCTGGCGCTGAGGCCTTCAAGGGAATCAAAGCCGAGGGTGGCGAGCATCGCCTGCTCATCGGCCTGGCGCGGGCCGATGTGGCGCGCGATAAATTCATTGGCAGTGCTGAGATTAAGGGTCATGGCAGGCTTCTCAGTTGTCGTCTTGGGCTTTGATCAGGCGGTCGTAGGCGTCCTGATCGAGCAGTTGGCCTACAGCGTCGGCGTCGGCGGGCTTGAAGCGGAAGAACCAGCCCTGACCCAGCGGGTCTTCGTTGACCAGTTCCGGGCTGCTGTCCAGTGCCGGGTTGACTTCGAGCACTTCACCGTCCAGAGGCATGTACACGCCACTGGCCGCCTTGACCGACTCAACGGTGGCGGCTTCTGCGCCCTTGTCGTAGGGCTGCAACTCAGGCAATTGCACAAATACCACATCACCCAGAGCGTTTTGCGCAAACGCGGTAATCCCAACAGTTACGCTGCCATCGGCTTCGGCGCGCAGCCATTCGTGGTCTTCAGTAAAACGCAATTCGCTCATGGAAACTCCTCAGGGCCAGACATGTCTGGTGGTCACAGGTAAATGCTCGTGCAGCTCGAGCTTATGGAGGAGTTCACTGCAAGATGGTTGCCAGTTTGAAAATGTCGTTATTTATCAATGGCTTGTATGCTTGTTGAAGGGCGCTGGCAGATAGCTGTGTAGCGAAATCGATACAGTCTATGGGGCATGGAAAAATCCAAGAGGATCAAAGCCTTGCGCAGTATGGGTGCAGAGGGTGTGTATCGAATTCGTTCCGCTGGAGTGAATTCGATACAAGTCTTTGGGCTTTTCTGTGGGAGCTGGCTTGCCTGCGATGCTTCGGCGAGGTATTTCAGGCTTGCCGCGCTTATACCATCGCGAGCAAGCCCGCTCCCACAAGGGGGTGAGCCTCAGGCTTTGCCCGGGATGCCGTACTTGCGCAATCGGTGGGCAATGGCGGTATGACTGGTCTGCAGGCGACTAGCCAGTTGGCGCGTCGAGGGGTAGCTGACGTAGAGCTTTTCCAGGAGTGCCTTTTCGAAGGTTTCAACGGCGTGTTCCAGGGTTTCAACCTCGCCGTCGCTTTGGCGTGCAACCGACGTGCCGGCAATGTCCAGATCGCCAATGTCGACCAGGGTGCTTTCGCAAATGGCGGCAGCGCGAAAGATCACGTTCTGCAACTGGCGCACGTTGCCGGGCCAGCGGTTGCCCAGCAGGGCCGGGTAGGTCCCGGGCGCCAGGCGGCACACCGGACGCTGGATCTGGGTGCAGGCCTGCTGCATGAAGGCGCGGGCCAGCAGCAAAATGTCCTGGCCGCGCTCGCGCAGGGGCGGCACTTCGATGTTGAGTACGTTCAAGCGGTAGAACAGGTCTTCACGAAACGTGCCCTCGTTGACCATTTTTTCGAGGTTGCGGTGAGTGGCGCTGAGGATGCGCACATTGACCTTGACCTCGCGCTCGCCGCCCACCCGCCGGAAGCTGCCGTCATTGAGAAAACGCAGCAGCTTGGCTTGCAGGTAGGGCGACATCTCAGCGATTTCGTCGAGAAAAACCGTGCCGTTGTTGGCCAGTTCCATCAGTCCCGGTTTGCCGCCGCGCTGTGCGCCGGTGAAGGCCCCGGGGGCATAGCCGAACAGTTCGCTTTCGGCCAGATTTTCCGGAAGTGCGGCGCAGTTGAGGGCCAGAAACGGCGCGCCAAAGCGGTCGCTGATGGCATGGCAGGCACGGGCGACCAGTTCCTTGCCGGTGCCGGTTTCACCCTGGATCAACAAGGGCGCGTCCAGGGCCGCCACACGCTGCGCCCGGGCTTTGAGCGTGCGAATGGCGGGTGAGTCGCCCAGCAGGGCATCAAAGCCTTCAGTGTGATCGTGATGCAGCGCAGCCAGGCGTTCGCCGATACGGCTTGGTTGGTAAAGGGTCAGCAGGGCGCCCGCATCGGTTATCGGGGTGGCATCGAGCATCAACGGATGGCCATTGAGCGTGACTTCGCGCAATGGCAGGCGAAAGCCGTTTTCCAGCAACACAGCCAGCAGTCCGGGGTCGCTGAACAGCTCGCCGATACTTTCGCCGGTCGGCTCTCGGCCATACAAGGCCACCAGTGCCGGGTTGGCCAGCAGCACATGGCCCTCGCTGTCCAGCGCCAATACCGGATCGGTCATGGCGGCGAGCAGGGCATCGAGTTGCAGGTGGCGGCGCTGGCCGGGAAGGATATCGACCACGGTCACGGTCTGCACACCCCTGACCCCGAACAGCGCTTCTCGCAGTTCGTCGAGTACTTGCGGGCTCAGGGTCGGGGCGTCGATATACACGTTGGGCGGGACCATCTCCACCGCATCCAGATTGAGGTTACGCCCGCCCAGCAACGCCAGGACTTCCTGGGTGATGCCGACACGGTCGATGAAACTGACATGGATACGCATGGGAACGGCAAACACTTCTGGCCAGCAGGGATGGCCAGTATGCCTTGGTGGGGGAGATAGGTGAAATTCCGTGGGAGCGGGCTTGCCCGCGATGGTACCAGCGCGAGCAAGCCCGCTCCCACAAAAGCGCAGCCACCATCAAGTGGCTGAATTACTCCAGATGTTCTGGTTTGATCGGATCACCCGGCTTGTGGTTGAGCTGGGCCAGGACGTCGGAAAACATCTTGTCGTAGTAACCGTGCATCGCGCGGATGTCAGCGGTTTTGGGAATGCCATGCTTGACGGCAATCCGGAAAGCGTCATGGGCAAAGTTGTAGGCCATGTCCTTGGGCAGCGTGAACGACTCTTTGAAGTCCTTCTTGTTGATCTGGCCATGCATGTCGAACTGCATCGACTTGCCTTCCTTGGGATCCTGAACGACCTGGTAATCAATCTTGATGTCATACCCAAAGTCGCCCGGTTGCAGCGGTTCGCGATGAATATGCAGGTGACCGGGTTCGAACGAGGCCATAGGGTTACTCCTTGATGCTATGGGAAAGGGCAGGCCCCTGGGCCTGCCCTGGGGCTCAAAAGTAAGTGATACCCGGTTTTTCGGTGCTGACCCGAGTACCGGCCTTACCTTGAACGATTGCTTCGATATCCGCCAGTGCGCCGATCACTGCGGTCTTGCCGGTTTTACGGGCAAACTCGCAAGCAGCTTCGACTTTCGGTCCCATTGAACCCGAGGCAAAACCGAGTTTTTCCAGTTCGTCCGGATGGGCCTGGGCAATGCCTTTCTGGGTTGGCTTGCCCCAGTCAATAAAGGCCGCATTCACGTCTGTGGCGATCACCAGCAGGTCGCTGTCCAGCTGTTGGGCCAGCAGCGAGGACGCCAGGTCCTTGTCGATCACCGCTTCAATCCCCCTGAGCTTGCCGTCTTCGCCGTACATGGTCGGGATACCGCCACCGCCCGCACAGATCACGATGGTGCCTTTTTCCAGCAGCCATTTGATCGGGCGAATTTCGAAGATGCGCTTGGGTTTAGGGCTGGCGACCACGCGCCGGAATTTGTCGCCGTCCGGAGCAATGCTCCAGCCTTTTTCTGCGGCCAGGCTCTTGGCTTCGCTTTCGGTGTACACCGGACCGATCGGCTTGGTCGGGTTCTGGAACGCCGGGTCTTTTGGATCGACTTCAACCTGGGTCAACAGCGTGGCGAAAGGCGCTTCGGGTGGCAGCAGGTTGCCCAGCTCTTGCTCGATCATGTAGCCGATCATGCCTTCGGTTTCAGCGCCCAGCACGTCCAGCGGGTAAGGAGCAACGGCGGTGTAGGCGGCGGCTTGCAGCGATAGCAGGCCGACCTGAGGGCCATTGCCGTGGGCCACTACCAGTTCATTGCCGTGGGCTATGCGAGCGATTTGGGCGGTAGCGGTCTGGATGTTTTCGCGCTGGTTCTCTGCGGTCATGGGCTGTCCGCGACGCAAGAGGGCGTTACCGCCCAGTGCAACGACGATACGCATAAAAAATATCCTTTTAAATGTGTGGGAGCCGTGTGTGTGGGAGCGGGCTTGCATCGCGCGCAAGCCCGCTCCCACGGTAGTCATGCGTTCACATGACTACCGTGGACAGGCTTAGATATCAGCCAGTGCCGCGACCAGAATCGCCTTGATGGTGTGCATGCGGTTTTCAGCTTGCTCGAAGGCGATATTGACTGGGGACTCAAACACTTCCTCGGTCACTTCAATGCCGTTTTTCAGGTTTGGATGGTGCTCGGCCACGTCCTTGCCGACTTTGGTTTCACAGTTGTGGAACGCAGGCAGGCAGTGCATGAACTTCACGCGTGGGTTTTCTGCCGCTTTGATCATGTCGCTGTTGACCTGATAAGGCAGCAGCAGCTTGATGCGATCGTTCCAGGCTTCGACCGGTTCGCCCATCGATACCCAGACGTCGGTGTGGATAAAGTCCACGCCCTTGACTGCCGCTTTAGGGTCTTCGGTGAGGGTGATTTTGGCACCGCTTTCCTTGGCGAATTCCTGGCACTGCTTAACGAACGCTTCTTCTGGCCACAGGCTTTTCGGTGCGGCGATACGTACGTCCATGCCCAGTTTTGCGCCGATCAGCAGCAGCGAGTTACCCATGTTGTTGCGGGCATCGCCCAGGTACGCGTAGCTGATGTTGTGCAGCGGCTTGTCGCTGTGTTCACGCATGGTCAGCACGTCGGCGATCATTTGCGTCGGGTGGAATTCAGCGGTCAGGCCGTTGAACACCGGTACGCCAGCGTACTTGGCCAGTTCTTCCACGATGGCCTGTTCAAAACCACGGTACTCGATGGCGTCAAACATGCGGCCCAGAACGCGGGCGGTGTCTTTCATGCTTTCTTTGTGACCGATCTGCGAAGAAACCGGGTCGATGTACGTCACGTGTGCGCCCTGGTCGTGGGCCGCCACTTCGAACGCGCAGCGGGTGCGGGTCGAGGTTTTTTCGAAGATCAGCGCAATATTTTTGCCTTTCAAGTGCGGCTCTTCAGTACCGGTGTACTTGGCGCGCTTGAGATCGCGGGACAGATCGAGCAGGAAGTGCAACTCACGTGGTGTGTGGTGCACCAGGCTCAGAAGGCTGCGGTTTTTCATGTTAAAAGCCATGGTGATCTCCTTGGTTTCGGGTTAACCGGCTTGCACCGGCCCCTTTTGGGGGCCGTGCAAGCAATCAAATGGGTTACTTAATAGTCGATTGGGTCACGTACGATCGGGCAGGTCATGCAGTGACCGCCGCCACGGCCGCGTCCCAGTTCGGAGGCGCTGATGGTGATGACTTCAACGCCCGCCTTGCGCAGCAGGGTGTTGGTGTAGGTGTTGCGGTCGTAGCCGATTACCACGCCAGGCTCCAGGGCGACCACGTTGTTGCCGTCATCCCACTGCTCGCGTTCTGCCGCGAAGGAGTTGCCGCCGGTTTCGACGACCCGCAGTTTTTTCACGCCCAGGGCCTTGGCCACGACGTCGAGGAAGTGACCTTCTTCACGGCGCACGTCCACGCCGCCGTGTTTCTTGTCGTCCGGGTACACCGAGAACGCAACGATCTGGTTCACGACTTCAGGGAAGATGGTGACCAGGTCGCGGTCGCAGAAGCTGAACACGGTGTCCAGGTGCATCGCAGCGCGGGACTTGGGCATGCCGGCAACGATCACGCGTTCTACGGCGCCATGCTTGAACAGGTTCTGCGCCAGTTGGCCGATGGCCTGGCGCGAGGTGCGCTCGCCCATGCCGATCAGTACCACACCGTTGCCGATGGGCATTACGTCGCCACCTTCAAGGCTGGCATTGCCGTGGTCGACAGTCGGGTCGCCGTACCAGACCTGGAAGTCGGCGTTGGTGAACTCGGGGTGGAACTTGTAGATCGCAGTGGTCAGCAGGGTTTCCTGACGACGCGCCGGCCAGTACATCGGGTTCAGCGTCACGCCACCGTAGATCCAGCAGGTGGTGTCACGGGTGAACTGGGTGTTGGGCAGCGGTGGCAGGATAAAGCTGGTGTGACCGAGAAAGTCACGGAACATCTGGATGGTCTTGCCACCAAAACTGTCGGGAAGGTCGTCTGCCGACACACCGCCAATCAGGTATTCGGCTGCCTGGCGAGGCTCAAGGCTCTTGATCCATGATTTGACTTCGTTGACCAGGCCCACACCCACCTGATTCGGTGTCACTTTGTGGTCCAGGATCCAGTCCAGGGCTTCTGGAATGGCAACGATATCGGTCAGCAGGTTGTGCATTTCCAGCACATCAATGCCGCGGTCGCGCATTTTGGTCACGAAGTCGAAGTGGTCACGCTTGGCCTGATTGACCCACAGCACGTCATCGAACAGCAGCTCATCGCAGTTGCTTGGGGTCAGGCGCTGGTGAGCCAGGCCTGGGGAACACACCATAACCTTATGCAGCTTACCGGCTTCGGAATGCACGCCGAACTTCACTTTTTCCGTGGTCATTACAGTCATCCTCCAAAGTACACAAACAGGTTGTTACAAGGTCAGGAATCCGTCGTAGAGGCCATAGGCAGCCACCAGGGCGCCGATCACTACTGCGGCAAAAATCACTTTCTCGATGTGGGTGAAAACAGGTTGGCCGCTTTCACGCTTGGCCTTGGCGAACAGAATGGCGCCAGGTGCATACAGCAGGGCCGAGAGCAGCAGGTACTTGAGGCCGCCGGCATAGATCAGCCAGATGGCGTAGATCAGCGCGATACCACCGATGATCAGGTCTTTCTTGCGTTCGGCCAGGGCGTTCTCGTAAGTCTCGGCGCGTACTGCCAGCAGGAAGCCGTAGGCCGCCGACCAGAGGTAAGGCACCAGGATCATCGAGGTCGCGAGGTAGATCAGTGACAGATAAGTACTGGCCGAGAACAGGGTGATGATCAGGAACAGTTGCACCATGGCGTTGGTCAGCCACAGGGCGTTGACCGGTACATGGTTGGCGTTTTCCTTTTTCAGGAAGGCCGGCATGGTGTGGTCTTTGGCGGCCGAGAACATGATCTCGGCACACAGCAGCACCCAGGACAGCAGGGCACCCAGCAGAGAGATGATCAGGCCGACGCTGATCAGCACCGCCCCCCAGTGACCGACAACATGCTCAAGCACGGCCGCCATCGACGGGTTCTGCAGTTTTGCCAGTTCAGGCTGAGTCATGATGCCCAGCGACAGTACGTTCACCAGTACGAGCAGCAGCAGCACGGTGATAAAACCGATCACGGTGGCCCGACCTACGTCGGAGCGTTTTTCGGCACGGGACGAGAAGATGCTTGCCCCCTCGATACCGATGAACACCCACACGGTGACCAGCATCATGTTGCGCACCTGATCCATCACGCTGCCCAGGTCCGGGTTTTTTACGCCCCAGATGTCACTGGTAAAGATGTCCAGTTTGAACGCGAAGATGGCGATCAGAATAAACAGGACCAGCGGTACGACCTTGGCAACGGTCGTCACCAGGTTGATGAAGGCTGCTTCCTTGATCCCGCGCAGTACCAGGAAATGCACGGCCCACAGCAGGATCGAGGCGCCGATGATGGCGGCGGGGGTGTTGCCTTCGCCGAAGATCGGGAAGAAGTAGCCCAAGGTGCTGAACAGCAACACGAAATAGCCGACGTTACCCAGCCAGGCGCTGATCCAGTAACCCCATGCGGATGAGAAACCCATGTAATCGCCGAAGCCGGCCTTGGCGTAGGCGTAAACACCACCGTCCAGGTCAGGTTTGCGATTGGCGAGGGTTTGGAACACAAAAGCGAGGGTCAGCATACCGACTGCGGTGATTGCCCAGCCGATCAGGATTGCACCTACATCAGCACTGGCGGCCATGTTTTGCGGCAATGAAAAAATACCGCCGCCAATCATGGAACCGACTACCAGAGCAACCAGCGCACCCAGTCGCAGTTTTCCAGGAGTATCAGACATTGTAGTGACTCCAATCTAGGAGAAGTGAGGCTTCGAAGTTAAGTCCATTGATAATCAAGCCATTTGACATAGATCAGGGCATTACTACATTCCATTGTCAGTAGAGCGGGGAAGGTCGCGATATCGTATTTTTATGACGCTTGCTCAAAGCCTTACGCCAGAGATGTTTGCAGGTGTTAATACGTTGCTTAATCGCGTTGTCGTGGAGATTGAAGCTAGACAGTATTTTGAGATTTGCAAATGTCATCTTCATGTTTCATGCCCCTGTCGATGAAATTAAATCGTCATCTATATGTGTACTGATTTTTAGGTTTCAATAGAAAATAACGTTATTAATAAGGGCGGGCTTATTGCGTAACTCTACTAAACGTTCGGCGGGTACATATAATTAGTCGGTGAACGTTTTAAACCCGATAATGATGAATTAACTAACCAGCACATTCAGAGGTGTCGATGTCGCAACAGACGCAGAAGCTTCGGCTAAACGCCTTGATTGCATTGGTGGTGGGCTCGATGATTGGCGGCGGGATTTTTTCGTTGCCACAAAATATCGCCGAGCGTGCCGCGGGTGGTGCCGTGTTGATCGGTTGGGCGATCACTGCCGTGGGCATGCTGGCGCTGGCCTTCGTGTTTCAGACCCTTGCCAACCGCAAGCCGGAACTGGATTCGGGGGTGTATGCCTACGCCAAGGCCGGTTTCGGCGACTACATGGGCTTCTCGTCCGCCTGGGGTTACTGGATCAGTGCCTGGATGGGTAACGTCGGCTATTTCGTGTTGCTGTTCAGCACTCTGGGGTATTTTTTTCCGGTGTTTGGCCAGGGCAACACGCCTGTCGCCATCGGCTGTGCGTCGCTGCTGCTGTGGGGAGTGCATTTTCTGGTGCTGCGCGGGATCAAGGAGGCGGCGTTCATCAACCAGTTGACCACCGTGGCCAAGATCGTGCCGATCGTGATGTTTATCGTGCTGACCGCCGTGGCCTTCAAAGCGGATATTTTCACCCGGGACTTTTGGGGCACTGAAACCCCAAGCCTGGGCAGCGTGATGGACCAGGTACGCAACATGATGCTGGTCACGGTGTTTGTCTTTATCGGCATTGAAGGTGCCAGTGTGTACTCGGGCCGTGCGGAAAAACGCTCGGATGTCGGCAAGGCCACGGTCATCGGCTTTCTCGGGGTGCTGGCGCTGTTGGTGCTGGTGAACGTGCTGTCGCTGGGGATCATGAGTCAGCCGGAGCTGGCACACCTGCAAAACCCGTCGATGGCCGGTGTGCTCAAGCATGTGGTGGGGGAGTGGGGTGCGATCCTGATCAGTATCGGCCTGGCGATTTCGCTGCTGGGCGCGTTGTTGTCGTGGGCATTGCTGTGCGCCGAAATTCTGTATGCCACGGCCAGGGACAACACCATGCCGGCGTTCCTGAAAAAGGAAAACGCCAACCATGTGCCGGTCAATGCCCTGTGGTTGACCAACTCCATGATCCAGATTTTCCTGGTGATTACCTTGGTGTCAGCGGGGACCTACACCAGCCTGATCTACCTCGCCTCGTCGATGATTCTGGTGCCTTATCTATGGTCGGCAGCCTATGGGGTGCTGCTGTGCGTGAGGGGTGAGACTTACGAGAGGGCGAGACGGCGGCGCATCAAGGATCTGCTGGTGGGGGCTGTCGCGCTGATCTACGCGATGTGGCTGTTGTATGCGGCGGGGCCCAAGTACCTGTTGCTCTCGGCATTGCTGTATGCGCCGGGGATCATCTTTTTTGCCAAGGCCAAACGCGAACAGGGCGAGACACTGTTCACACCCTGGGAGAAAGTCATATTCGCGATGGTGCTGCTGGCTGCCATGGCGGCAGCTTATGCGCTGTATAGCGGGGCGTTGGCGTTGTAGGCAGGCTGTGTAGTCGTCGCAATGGTTGCGAAGGGTTGCGTAGCAAACCGTTTTCTCGAAAACCCTGCGATCCCCTCGCAGCCTGCGGCAGCGACTACAGCTGTTTAGTCGTCGCAATGGTTGCGGGCATATTCTCCGGCCGCGACCAGATCCACAGGTTGCCCATGCTCATGCCGGCAATCGCCAGAAACACCGGCCAGTTGTGATCCAGTACATAAAGCATCAGCCCTGCACACAACAACATGCTGACAGTGGCGCTGATTTTGGCGTTGCGCTTGATGATCTTGCCGTTGCGCCAGTTGGTCAGGATAGGGCCGAACAATCGGTGGTTTTCCAGCCAGGCACTCAGGCGCGGAGAGCTTTTGGTCGCGGCCCAGGCGGCGAGCAAAATGAATTCGGTGGTCGGCAGGCCCGGAATCACAATCGCGATCAAGCCAATGCCCAGGCTCACGTAGGCCAGCAAGCCGAACAGGATGCGCGCGATTTTCGACGAGGATTGGGTTTGGCGGGTCATAAGCTCAAGACGCGTAAAGGACGCCCGGTCAGCGAGTGCTGGCCGGGCAACAAGCTTAAGCCAGTTCTGGCTGTTTCACGTAGGTCTGTTCCAGCAGGAAGGTAAAGCGGCTGAAGGCATCGTTGGCGGCTTGTTCCAGCTCGGCATCTTCCTCTGGGGTGAGTTCGACGCTGTCGAGCATTTCGATAAAGCTCTTCCAGTTACGACCACGGCCTTCGGCAGGTTCACCCATGTGACGGGCACCGTGGGTCTCGCTAAGGCCCAGGAGGCGGGCTTGCTTGATCAATACGCCCGCGCCCAGCTTGGAGCCTTCGGACACAAATACCCAACCCAGTGCCTGTGCCTTGCTCGGTGCATTGACCGCGCCGGCAACCGGTGTCGGCAGCTCGACGCCCAGGTCGATCAGGTCAGCCTTGATTTGCTCTGCACGGCAGCGCTCAGGCAAGTTGGGGATGTGCTGGGTCAGGCGTGGATCGGTGTGCAGCGCGGCCAGCTCGGTCAGGAACAGGTACTGGGCGGTCGCGAAGTGGGTGTAGTTTTCGAGGCTGCCAAAGGGGTCGCGGCCCATGACTTTCTCGCCCAGGGTGTCGTGAGTCTCACGGGTGGCGAGGGTCAGGCGCTTGGAGCGCTCGGAAGGACGCGGTGCGGAATCTGGAGTGGTCATGCCAATATCCTTGAGAATGAGATGCGCTTTGTAACTAGACGATCAGGAAGACGGATCACAGTAAAAAATCCTCACTGCGCAGAACAAAAGTCTGCGCAGTGAGGCGCGCGGTCAGATATCCCAGACCAGATTGATTGCGAAGTTGCGGCCCGGAGCGGTCAAGCGCTCCATATTGGCCGGGTTCAGCACACCGGCTTCGCCCACGCTGTCGTAACCGCGCACGTCATCCCAGTTCCAGTATTTCTTGTCGGTCAGGTTGTACAGGCCAGCATTGACGGTGACGTCCTGGGTGACCTTGTAGAAACCGGTCAGGTCGAGCACGCCATAGCCCGGCGACTTGAACTGTTTGCTGGTGCCATCCGGGGAAAAGAAGGTGTTGTCGTCGACCTGGTTTTTGCTCTTGACCAGTGTCCAGCTCACCAGACCACCGTAGTTCTGTTGTTCGTAGCCCAGGCCCATGACGGCGGTCAGCGGGTTGACGCTGTTGATCGGCTGGCCAGTGTCGTTGTTGCGGCCGTGGGCATACGCCACCGAGCCCTTGGTGTAGAGGCCCTGCGGTGCGCCGAAGGCGTCCAGGTTCAAGCGGCCTTTGACTTCAGCCCCCCTGATGGTGGCGTGCTTGATGTTATTGCTCTGGAACGCAAGTTCGTTGTAGCCGGGGGTGATGGCGTCTTCATTGATGAAGTCGCGGTATTTGTTATAGAAAACTGCGACGTCGAATGACCCCGCCTCAAAGTTGCCGCGCAGGCCCGTCTCGTAGCTTTTGCTTTTTTCCGGTTCCAGATTCGGGTTTGGCTCGACCGTGTAGCCCGCCTGAAGGTTGTCATAGCGACCATACAAGGCCTTGGCGCTTGGGGTGCGGAAGCCTTCGCTGTATTGGCCGTACCACGTGTAGTTATCGTTGAACGCGTAGGTCACGCCAAATTTGGGCGACAGTCGATGCCAGACTTTTTCATCGTCGTTCACCGTGCCTCGCTGGTCACTGTTGACGGTATTGAGGAATTCCTGTGTGACGTGCGGCGTCAGCTTGGTGTAGTCGTAGCGAAGACCGGGCATGAAGGTCCAGTCGTTCCAGCTGATCTGATCCTGGGCGAACAGGCTGTAGGTGTTGATGGTCGGGTCGGGGAAGTCGCTGGACTTGACCAGATAATCGCTCGGGCTGTTGGCGCCAACAGCCGTGCAGCCTCTGCCCACTGCCAGGCAGGTGCCCGAGCCGCTGCGCGAACCGGTGACATTCTGATGCTTGACGGTGGCGCCATAGGTCAGCAGGTGATCGGTGTCGGCAATATGGAAAGCCTTGTCCGCCTGGACGTCCAGTACCCACATTTTTTCTTCATATTTAGTGTTGCGCGAGCGCATCACATTGCGGGTGAAGGGGAAGTAGTTTTCCAGGGTGTTCTGGTCGGTCTTGGCGATCTGGTAGTTCAGGCTCCACTTGAAGTGATCGGTCAGCATGGTGTCGAGAACCATGCTGTTTTCCACACCGAAACGTTCGCGAGTGATGGTGTCCTGGCCGGTTCGGGAGCGATACATGCCCAGCGGCTGGCCGTTGTTGAACGGGCCACCGACGGCACTTTTCACATCGATATCAGTACGGTCCTTGTACTTCTCGTAGGTGAAGGCCAGGCGATCGTCATCGTTGTAGTTCCAGCCGGCCTTGGCCAGCACGTTGGTGGTTTTCACGTCTTCGGGGTTGGCCGCGGTCCGGGAGAGGCCGGTGCCGCCGTGATCGCCATAAGATTTGGTTTCATGCCCGTCGCGCTGGCTCAGGTGCAGCAAGCCATCGAATTCACCCGAACGACCGGCCACCGTGCCCGATTTCAGCCAGCTGCGATCGGCCGAGCTGTAGCCTGTTTTCAGGCGGGCACCGACATCCTGGCCCGGCTTGATGATGTCATCCGGGTCCAGGGTGAAGTAGCTGACGGCGCCGCCGATGGCGTTGCTGCCATACAGCACTGACGCCGGACCACGGAGGATTTCAACACGCTTGATGATTTCCGGGTCGACGTAGTTGCGCTGGGTCTTGGCGTAAGGGCCGTTGAAGAACGAGCTGGGGATTTCAACGCCATCAATCTGGGTCAGAATCCGGTCGCCATCGATACCGCGGATATTGTAGTTGCTGATACCGCCGCGCTGACCGGCGCCACCTACCGTGACACCCGGCTCATAGCGCACCAGATCCTTGATGGTATTGACGTTATCGCGGTCCAGCTCCTGGCGGTCATGGACGGTGACGGTGCTGGGCACCGAGTTCACGTCCTGTTCCTGGCGAGTGGCGCTGATGGTCACTTGTTGCAAGGCCAGGGTGCCGGTGGAGCTGCTGCGCTTTTCCAGCACAATGTTGTTGTTGCCCAGTTTGCGGTAGCCCAGGTTGGTACCGATGAGCAGACGTTCAAGGGCTTTTTCCGGGGGCAGGGAGCCGCGTACGCCGGGCGAGGACACATTCTGCGCCAGCTCTGCCGGTAACCCGACCTGCCAGCCGGTGACGGCGCTGAAATCGTTCAGGGCAGACGCCAGCGGCTGCTGGGAAATCGCGAATTTGTAATTGCCCACGGAGCGGGTGGCCGACTGCCCATCGGTCGCGGCCATGACGGGAGCCGCCTGTACACCGGCCAGGAGCATGGCAGCGGTCAACAACGACAACGTGCACTGCTGCAAACCGCCCGTGCGGACGTTGGATGAGGACCGGCTGTTGAAACGAGTGGGCATTGATAGCGCTCCGTGGTGAACGAATCTTATAGTTGCGAAGCTGATTCAAAATGCGAATCAGTTGCATTGACTACAACGAGACGAACGACCTGTGGCTATCGCGTAAAAAAACTTACAACTAATTAAGAATGACCAGCGCGGGGAATTCCGAGATGTTGCTCGAGGTGATGTGGGCGAGTGAGCGCAGGATGTCCAGCGGCTGGTCGAGCCGGTAGTTTCCGGTCACTGCAATGCTGGCCAGTTTGTCGTTGTTGCTGACGATCCATCCGGGGTAATAGCGGCGCACTTCATCCAGTACTTTGCCCATCGGGCAGTTTTCAAACACCAGGCGCCCTTGAACCCAGGCCAGGTCGGTCTGGGGGTTGAGCCTGGCGGTCTTGCTGAATCCGTTGGGGCCGATGCGCACGCTGTTACCGGCAGACAAACGCATTTGGGTGCCGACACTGCTCACCCGCAAGTCAACATCGCCGCGTTGCACCCGCACTTGGGCTTCGCCATTGAGGTAGCTCACGGCAAAGTCGGTATCGCGCACACTGACACGCACGGGGCCAGCATCAAGGACCATGGGCAGTTCCAGGTCGGCCGGGATTTCGAAGTACGCTTCGCCCTGGTACAGGCGAGCGCTGGCCTGGGCATTGACCACTTTGCTGGAGAACGCGGAGTTGGTGTTAAGCAGTACTTTTGAACCGTCTTCCAGTTGCAGGCGCTGGCGCTCGCCGACCACGGTCAGATGATCGGCTTGCAGTCGCAAGGGCACATTGCCGTAACTGCCGACACAAAGAATCACGACCGCCGCTGTTGCCAGGTGCTTCCAGTGCCGCCCGATGCGTTGCAACAGGCGTGGCGTGCGGCGGGTTTGCAGGGTTTGCGCGGCAGCCAGAACCGGCTCTCCATTCCAGATCGCATTGGCTTTGGCAAAGGCGAGGGCGTGGGCAGGGTCGGCATTGAGCCAGTTTTGGAAGGCGGCTTTTTGTTCGTCGCTCGCACACTCAAGGGTGATCAGCCAGTCCAGTGCCTGATCCATGGCGCTGTCTTGCAGCACGTCTTGCGCAGAATTATGAGTGTCCGGCACGGGTGTTCCTTGGCAGTTACAGAGCGTTCTTACAGGCATAGCCCGTCAAGGTTAAGGCCGATTCAGCCTGTCGGCTACCCCGATGCAGATTGCCATGATTAATTTGAGCTCCTTTTGAACCGTGCTCAAGGACACATCAAGCTCTTCGGCAATCTCCTGATAACTGCAGCCATGAAGGCGGCTCAGGATGAAAATTCGCTGTTGGCGGGCGCTTAGCTGGCTCAGGCTCACACTCAAACGCTCCAGTAATTGCGCGGCTTGATGGGCTTCTTCCGGGGTGCTGAGAGGGGAGGCGACGCCTTCGATGACTTCCAGCGGCACATCTTCGACGACGGTGCGTGACTGAATGCGCCGGGCGCGCAGATGATCGAGCGCCAGGTTGCGTGCGGTCTGGAAAACAAAGGGTTCAAGGTGTTCGACGGAGCGCTCGCTCAAGGCCCGCGTCACGCGCAAGTAGGTTTCTTGCAGCAAGTCTTCGGCGGTGCTGTGGTTATTGACCATCCGCTCCAGCGTGCGCAGCAAGGTGACCCGCTGGGTCAGGAAGACTTGATTGAAGTGGGACTGACTCACAGTGCTACCCGACCGATTTTTAGCGAATGATAATGCTTATCATCTATGCCGTTGGTCAAGCGCTGTTTTGAAAAGCCATGAATAACAAAAAACGCTAGCCCCGTGATGAACGCCCCCTGACCTGTAGCCGCTGAGGAGCGCACCGAGGCTACGTTCGGCGGCGAAGCCGTCGTAAACCCGGGCAATCCGTACGTTCAGACACTTCGCAGCTACCGATTTTGCGACCGCTTCGCGCTCGGACGCAGCCTCGTTCTACTCGTCAGCGGCTACAGAGGGATGGTTAAACGCGGCCTTTGAGGTACGCGCTGTAATCCGGGATGCGGTATTCGTGGGGCTGGCTCATCAGGGGGCTGCTGAGCATGTAGTCAGCGCTGCACTCATTGCAGGCCACCGGAATGTTCCAGACCGCAGCCACCCTCAACAAGGCCTTGATGTCCGGATCATGGGGCTGGGGTTCAAACGGGTCCCAGAAAAACACCAGCATGTCGACCCGCTGCTCCGCGATCCTGGCGCCCACCTGCTGATCGCCGCCCAACGGGCCGCTGATCATGCTTTCGATCGGCAGCCCAAGGCGTTGGCTCAAGAGCAGGCCCGTGGTGCCGGTGGCGCACAGGTCGTGCTGGCTGAGTTCCGATTTGTGGCGCTCGGCCCAGTCCAGCAAGAAACCCTTGCAGTGATCATGGGCCACCAGGGCGATGCGCTTGCGCGCCGCCAGGGTGGCCGTGGTGAAGCTGATACCGATCATCGCGTTACTCCGCGTTGCACAGCGCCAGGCAGTTATCGAGCATGCGGTTGGAGAAGCCCCACTCGTTGTCATACCAGGCCAGTACTTTCAACAGTTTGCCGCTGACTTTGGTGTGATTGGCGTCGAAGATCGACGAAAGCGGGTTGTGGTTGAAGTCGCTCGATACCAGCGGCAGGGTGTTGTAGCCCAGAACTTTAGAGTGCTGGCTGGCTTCCTTGAACAGCGCGTTGACTTCAGCCACGGTGGTTTCGCGCTTGAGCTCGATGGTCAGGTCAACCAGCGACACGTTGATCACCGGAACCCGAACGGCCATGCCGGTCAGCTTGCCGGCCAGCTCAGGCAATACCAGGCCCACGGCTTCGGCGGCACCGGTTTTGCTCGGGATCATGTTCTGGGTGGCCGAGCGCGCACGGTACGGGTCCGAGTGATAAACGTCGGTCAGGTTCTGGTCATTGGTGTAGGCGTGGATGGTGGTCATCAGGCCGTTTTCAATGCCGAACTCGCGGTGCAGGATTTGCGCCACAGGTGCCAGGCAGTTGGTGGTGCAGGAAGCATTGGAAATAATTTGGTGGGATTGGCGCAGAATGTCGTGGTTAACGCCGTAGACCACAGTCGCATCGGCATTTTTACCGGGTGCAGAGATAATCACCTTACGGGCACCAGCGCTAATATGCGCTTCAGCTTTGCTGCGATCTGTGAACAAACCTGTGCATTCAAACACCACATCTACTTTCAGCGCCGCCCAAGGCAGTTCGGCCGGGTTGCGAATGGCGGTCACGCTGATGCGGTCGCCATTGACCGTCAGGCTCTCCTGATCATGCTCGACAGTTGCGTCGAACGTGCCGTGAACCGTGTCGTACTTGAGCAGATGAGCGTTGATCGAACTGTCACCCAGATCGTTGATTGCGACGATCTGCAGGTCCTGACGGTAGCCTTGGGTATACAGTGCGCGCAGGACGTTACGGCCGATCCGGCCAAAACCATTGATTGCGATTCGTAGAGTCATGGAAAGCGCCTGCCATCGATTTGTTGTTGGAATTACAAGATTATTCGCATAAAAATAGAAAACAAGCCATTTAAGTGGCAATATTTTGTTTTATCTACAACGAGTGACCTGAATCAACGGGTCCGAATGGTCGAAGTCGCTCCTCAAAGCCCTTCGGTCAGCATAGGACACGTACAGGTCGCCACATCCGTTAGCCTGGAGTTCAACACATGCATCCCCGCGTTCTTGAAGTCACCGAGCGTCTTATTGCCCGCAGTCGTGCCACCCGTGAGGCGTACCTGACGCTTATTCGCGGTGCCGCCAGTGACGGCCCGCAACGCGGCAAGCTGCAATGTGCCAACTTCGCCCACGGCGTGGCCGGGTGTGGCGCTGAAGATAAAAACAGCCTGCGGATGATGAACGCCGCCAACGTCGCAATTGTTTCGTCATATAACGACATGCTGTCGGCGCATCAGCCCTACGAACACTTTCCTGAGCAAATCAAAAAAGCACTGCGTGAAATCGGCTCGGTGGGCCAGTTCGCGGGCGGCACGCCGGCCATGTGCGATGGCGTGACCCAGGGCGAGCCGGGCATGGAGCTCAGCCTGCTGAGCCGTGAAGTGATTGCGCTGTCGACGGCCGTGTCGCTGTCCCACAACATGTTCGATGCGGCAATGATGCTGGGCATATGTGACAAGATCGTGCCGGGCCTGCTGATGGGCGCGCTGCGCTTCGGTCATCTGCCCACCATTTTTGTGCCGGGCGGGCCGATGCCGTCGGGTATTTCCAACAAGGAAAAGGCCGACGTGCGTCAGCGTTACGCTGAAGGCAAGGCCAGCCGCGAAGAGCTGCTGGAGTCGGAGATGAAGTCCTATCACAGCCCTGGCACCTGTACGTTTTACGGGACCGCCAACACCAACCAGTTGCTGATGGAAGTCATGGGGCTGCATTTGCCGGGCGCTTCTTTCGTCAATCCCTACACGCCATTGCGTGATGCGCTGACCCGCGAAGCCGCTCATCAAGTCACTCGCCTGACCAAGCAAAATGGCGACTTCACCCCGTTGGCCGAAATCGTCGACGAGCGCTCCCTGGTGAACTCCATTGTTGCGCTGCATGCCACTGGCGGCTCGACCAACCACACCCTGCACATGCCGGCGATTGCGATGGCCGCGGGCATTCAGCTGACCTGGCAAGACATGGCGGACCTGTCCGAAGTGGTGCCGACCCTGTCCCACGTGTATCCAAACGGCAAGGCCGATATCAACCACTTCCAGGCCGCAGGCGGCATGGCGTTCCTGATTCGCGAACTGCTGGAAGCCGGCCTGCTCCATGAGAATGTCAACACGGTGGCGGGCTTCGGTCTGAGCCGTTACACCCGCGAACCGTTCCTGGTGGATGGCGAGCTGGTCTGGCGCGAAGGCCCGATCGAGAGCCTCGACGAGTCGATTTTGCGTCCGGTTGCACGTGCGTTTTCGGCCGAGGGCGGGTTGCGGGTGATGGAAGGCAACCTGGGGCGCGGCGTGATGAAAGTCTCGGCGGTAGCGCTTGAGCATCAAATCGTCGAAGCCCCGGCACGGGTATTCCAGGATCAGCAACAACTGGCCGATGCGTTCAAGGCCGGTGAGCTGGAACACGACTTTGTGGCCGTGATGCGCTTTCAGGGCCCGCGTTCCAACGGCATGCCCGAGCTGCACAAGATGACGCCGTTCCTGGGTGTGTTGCAGGATCGGGGCTTTAAAGTGGCACTGATCACTGACGGACGGATGTCAGGCGCCTCGGGCAAGATCCCGGCAGCGATTCATGTCAGCCCGGAAGCTTCGATCGGCGGCGCTCTGGCCCGTGTTCAGGACGGCGACATGATTCGCGTGGACGGCGTAAAAGGAACATTGCAACTGTTGGTGGATGAGGCAGAATTCGCGGCGCGCACCCCGGCAATCGGCACTCTGGATAATGCCGTTGGGTCCGGGCGTGAGTTGTTTGCGTTCATGCGTCAGGCTTTCAGTTCGGCCGAGCAGGGCGCGAGTACCTTTACCTCGTCTCTGGAAAATCTGAAATGAAGCTTGCACTGGTCGGTGACATTGGTGGAACCAACGCCCGGTTTGCGTTGTGGGATAACGACCAACTGCGCTCGGTTCGTGTGCTGGCAACAGCTGATTTCGCCTGCCCGCAAGAAGCCATCAAGCTTTACCTGAGCGACCTGGATCTGGCCCTGGGTGCTGTAGGTTCGGTGTGCCTGTCAGTGGCAGGTCCCGTGAGTGGCGATGAGTTTCGCTTTACCAACAACCACTGGCGCTTGAGCCGGTCGGGGTTCTGTAAGGACCTGCAGGTCGACAATCTTCTGTTGATCAACGACTTCAGCGCTATGGCCCTGGGCATGACCCGCCTGCAACCTGAAGACGTACGTCAGGTGTGCCCTGGCATCCCGGACCCGACACGACCCGCCGTGGTTATCGGGCCGGGAACCGGGCTGGGCGTGGGTACCTTGCTGAACCTGGGTGAGGCGCAGTGGATGGCCTTGCCGGGGGAGGGTGGTCACGTTGACCTGCCCATGAGCAACCCCCGTGAAGTGCAGTTGTGGCAGCACATTTACAACGAAATTGGCCATGTGAGTGCTGAAAGCATTTTGAGCGGCAGCGGTTTGCCGCGGGTCTATCGGGCGATTTGCGCGGTGGATGGCCATACGCCGGTGCTGGACAGCGACCGTGCAATCACGGCAGCGGCCCTGGCCGGTGATCCGGTCGCCCTGCAGGTGCTGGAACACTTCAGTTGCTGGCTGGGGCGTGTGGCGGGCAACAATGTATTGACCATCGGTGGGCGGGGCGGGGTCTATATCGTGGGCGGGGTCATCCCGCGCTTTGCCGATATTTTCCTGGCCAGCGGCTTTGCCCGCAGCTTCGCCGACAAAGGCTGCATGAGCGACTACCTCAAGGGCATCCCGGTGTGGCTGGTGACAGCACCGTATCCGGGATTGATCGGCGCGGGAGTGGCGTTGCAACAGGCATTTGGCTAAAAGCCATGCACACACTGTGGGAGCGGGCTTGCTCGCGTTAGCGCAGACATCGAATCGCTTGCATCGCGAACAAGTCCGCTCCCACAGACGTGATAAAAACAATAAGGAACATCACTGTGAGTGCACCCGGCAAATCCATTTTGCTGGTCGATGATGACCAGGAAATTCGAGAACTCCTTGATATCTATCTCACCCGCGCCGGTTTTCAGGTGCGTACCGTGGGCGATGGTGCGGGCTTTCGTGAAGCACTTGATGGGGCCGCCAGTGATCTGCTGATCCTCGATGTCATGTTGCCCGACGAAGATGGCTTCAGCCTGTGCCGATGGGTGCGACAGCATCCGCGCTTTGCCCAGATCCCGATCATCATGCTCACCGCCAGTTCTGACGAGGCCGATCGCATCATTGGCCTTGAACTGGGCGCCGACGACTACCTGGGCAAACCCTTCAGCCCCCGTGAACTGCTGGCACGAATCAAGGCATTGCTTCGCAGGGCGCAATTTGCCAATACCAGTTCGGGTAACGAAGTCCTGGCGTTCGAAGAGTGGCGACTGAACACCGTGACCCATCGACTGTTTCATACCGATGGCGAAGAGGTGATTCTGTCCGGGGCTGATTTTTCGTTGCTCAAGCTGTTTCTGGATAACCCGCAACAGATTCTTGACCGCGACACTATCGGCAATGCGACCCGCGGTCGGGACCTGATGCCTCTGGACCGAATTGTCGACATGGCCGTCAGCCGCTTGCGCCAGCGTCTGCGCGACACCGACAAGCCCCCCCGGTTGATCCGTACCGTACGCGGCAGCGGCTATCAGTTGGCGGCTCAGGTCTTGTCCGGCAATGACCTTTAATTTCCTGCGCAAATGGCACATGCCCCGCTCATTGCTGGGGCGCATGTTGCTGCTGACGTTGCTTGCCATTTTGCTGGCGCAAACCTTGTCGAGCGCGATCTGGCTGTCGCAGTTGCGCACCACGCAACTCGAAGGGCTGGTCAACAGTGCGCGCAGCATGGCGCACTCGATGAATGCGACCGTGGCTTACCTGCGCTCCCTGCCGCTGGCCTATCGTCCGCTGGTGCTGGATCAATTGCGCAGCATGGGCGGAACACGGTTTGTGGTGAGCCTCAATGACAGGCCCCTGGACATGCCCGTATTGCCGCCGACCCAGCGCAAACAGGCGGTGCTGGACGCCGTGGACAAGGTGTTGCGCGAGGCGGTGGGACCCGATGTCGACATGTCGGTGACGTTTGTCAGCCCCCAGGACCTGCGCATTTTCAATGCGGGCCTCAAGCTCGATGAGTTGCCCCGTTCCTGGGCGCATTTCGCCTTGACGCTTGAGCCGGTCAATCCACCGGTGCTGGTGACGCAAATCCAGATGGTGCCGGGCGAGTGGCTGTATATCGCGTCCCTGTTGCCGCAGCCGTACACCAGCCTCGAAGAAGAAGGACTGCCGGCATTGCAGGTGTGGTTCATCGTGCTCAGCAGCGTCTTTTTATTGTTGTTCATCGGCTTGCTGGTGCATTGGCAAAGCCGCCCGCTCAAGCGTCTGGCCCGGGCGGCCCGTGACATGTCGCTGGGTGAGGATGAAGTCAGGCCGGTCGAGATCGGAGGCGGCAGTGAGGTGGTCGAAGTGGGGCGAGCCTTCAACACCATGCGTGCTCGCATCAGCCGTTATCTGACCGAGCGCAGTCAGTTGTTCAGCGCCATTTCCCATGACCTGCGCACCCCGATCACCCGCCTGCGCCTGCGGGTCGAGCTGCTTGAAGACGAGCAGTTGCAGCACAAGTTCGGACGCGATCTGGATGAGCTGGAGATGCTGGTCAAAGGTGCGCTGCAGTGCGTGAAAGATACGGACATTCACGAAAACATCGAGGCAGTGGACTTGAATCACCTGCTCGATTGCTTGATCGAACCGTATTTGCTCCCTCAGGGAAACGGTCGCGTAACCCTTCAGGGACGAGCCCTCAAACCTTACCCCGGCAAGCCGCTGGCCCTGCGCCGCTGCATGGGCAACCTGATCGACAACGCCCTCAAGTACGGCAACAACGCGCACTTGCGTATCGATGACAATGAGCAGGCCTTTGTGCTGACCGTTGATGACGAAGGACCGGGGGTGCCCGAGCAACGCCTGGAGCAAGTCTTCGAGCCTCACTTTCGCCTGGCCGGGCAGCAGCAGGGTTACGGGCTGGGACTCGGGATTGCCCGCAGTATTGCCCATAGCCACGGTGGTGAAGTCAGTCTGCAAAACCTGCGCGTGGGCGGCCTGCGGGTCACTTTGCACTTGCCGCGAAATGGCGATTGATCGACTGGCTCGCCTGTTCGGCACTGATGGGTAGCAAGGGTTCCAGTGGGCGGTCTGAGGCCACTTCCATCATGGACGTTGGCTGGCGGTGACTGCTCATCGCGGCGTTGATACGGTTTTCGCGCACCCGCCTGCTGGTCTGACTGAAGTGCAGCTGCAGTTTTTCCATGGCCACGTCATAGGGTTCGTTGCACAGGGTCAGTTGCCTCTCGCGCTCTTGCAGCGCCAACCGCTTGGCCTCGTCATCGCCATAGCGATCCACACGAAAACTCTTGCTCAGGTTGTAACCGTGAATGCGGGTCGTGGCGCGCCAGTAATGGATCTGGTTGGCGTGCACCCGATAGACCCCGGGGTGCCCGCTGGTGTTGTGGCGCGTCAGGCGCTGGCGATTTTCATAGGTGAGGGGCTGGGGCATTTCCAGCACCAGCTGGTTGCGCAAATGTTCAGCTGCATCCAGGGCCGCGGCCTCACCGCCATACTCGGCGAAGTCGAATTGGTGGACATGCACTTTGCCTGAGCGCCGGATGTCCAGTTTCCAGGCGTAGCGGCAACCGTCCGGATACTCCATCGGGCAAATGAAACAGTGGTTCTGGGCCGTTGCTCGATATTTCTGCATGAGTCTCATCTCCTGATGGGTGTCTGCATCCGTTCTTGAAACGTGGCGATGTGTTGCAGACTCGCTGAAGTTATTTACAGGTTCAACGTGGGAAAACGACTTCGGGATGCGTCCTACAGTCAACGCAGAAAATGCCTTACGTGGCTTTGGGGGCAGCTTTATGGCTTACAGGAAAGCAGAGTCAGACATCGTTGAAATATCCTCGGAACCAAACGCCCTCACTCTGCTTCTGTGTCACCAGGTTGTGACATTTGAGCGTCTCTTCGTTACGTGCGGGCAGACGGTGATGGATACACTCTTTGGCAGCGCAAGCAAAAAGACTTGCACAGCTATAACAACAAGAAAGGTCCAGACATGAATTCATTCAATCGCCTCGCCGTTGTCATTTCTCTGGCTACATTATTCCCCCTGGGTGCTTATGCCGCTGCCCCTGCCGACTCCAAAGGCACGGTTGAAGTGGTGCATTGGTGGACCTCCGGTGGTGAGGCCAAAGCGGTTGATGTGCTTAAAAAGCTGATCGAAAAAGACGGTTACACCTGGCAGGACAGTGCCGTGGCAGGCGGTGGCGGTGCCGCCGCCATGACCGTACTGAAAACCCGGGCCGTCTCCGGCAACCCGCCTTCAGCAGCACAAATCAAAGGCCCTGACTTGCAAGAGTGGGGCGCGCTCGGTTTGTTGACCAACCTCGATGAGGTTTCCAAGGCCAATCACTGGGACACCCTGCTGTCGAAAACCGTCTCCGACACCATGAAATACGACGGCCATTACGTGGCTGTACCGGTGAACATTCACCGGGTGAACTGGTTGTGGATCAATCCCGAAGTCTTTAAGAAGGCAGGCATCGACAAAGCGCCAACCACTCTTGATGAACTCTACGCGGCAGGCGACAAACTCAAGGCCGCGGGCTTTATCCCTCTGGCCCACGGTGGTCAGCCGTGGCAGGACAGCACGGTCTTTGAAGACCTGGTGCTCAGCGTCATGGGGCCAGATGGCTACAAGAAAGCCTTCGTCGATCTTGACGAGAAAACCTTGACCGGCCCCCAGATGGCTGAAGTTTTCACCCACCTGAAAAAACTGCAGGGCTACATGGACCCGGATGGCACCGGTCAGGACTGGAACCTGGAAGCCGCCAAGGTGATCAACGGCAAGGCCGGTATGCAGATCATGGGTGACTGGGCGAAAAGCGAGTGGGCTGCTGCGGGTAAAAAGGCCGGCACTGATTTTGAGTGCGTGCCATTCCCGGGCACCCAGGGCAGCTTTACCTACAACATCGACTCGCTGGCGATGTTCAAGCTGTCGGCCAAGAACAACACGCCGGGCAATATCGCCGCGCAAAACGACGTGGCCAAAGTCGCGCTTGAGCCTGAATTCCAGTACGTGTTCAACCAGAACAAAGGCTCGATCCCGGTACGCAGTGACCTGGACATGAGCAAGTTCGACAGCTGTGGCCAGGCCTCAGCCAAAGACTTCGCCCAAGCGGGCAAGGCCAACAGCCAGCTGCCGAGCATGGCGCACAACATGGCCACTTCACTGGCGGTGCAAGGCGCGATTTTCGACACCGTCAGCAACTTTATGAGCGACAAGAGTGCTGATCCGGCCACGGCCGGTAAAAAGCTCTACTCGGCCATCAAGTCCGCACAGTAATTCGTTGATCTGACCTGCCACGCCTGCGCGTGGCTCCCCCTTATCCCTGGTTGTGCGGCATCTGCGTGTGCAGATGCCGGCATACCCTCTCGGGAGTATTTCGATGAGTTCCGTGGCTGTGTTCAGCAAGGCCTCGCCGTTTGATGCGCTGCAACGCTGGTTGCCCAAGCTGGTCCTGGCACCGAGCATGCTGATCGTATTGGTTGGCTTTTATGGCTACATTTTTTGGACGTTCCTGCTCTCGTTCACCAATTCCAGCTTTATGCCCAGCTACAAATGGGTTGGTTTGCAGCAATACGCACGACTGATGGACAACGACCGCTGGTGGGTCGCCAGCAAAAACCTGGCGGTTTTTGGCGGGATGTTCATCGTCATCAGCCTGGTGATCGGCGTGTTTCTGGCCATCCTGCTCGACCAGCGGATTCGCAAGGAAGGCTTCATCCGCACGATCTACCTGTACCCGATGGCACTGTCGATGATCGTCACCGGTACGGCCTGGAAGTGGCTGCTCAACCCGGGCCTGGGCCTGGACAAAATGCTCCGTGACTGGGGCTGGGAAGGTTTTCGTTTTGACTGGCTGCTGGATCAGGACCGGGTGGTGTACTGCCTGGTGATCGCTGCGGTGTGGCAGGCTTCGGGATTTGTGATGGCGATGTTCCTGGCCGGATTGCGCGGGGTCGATCAGTCGATCATTCGTGCGGCCCAGGTCGACGGTGCGAGCTTGCCGACCATCTACCTGCGCATTGTGTTGCCGAGCCTGCGCCCGGTGTTTTTCAGCGCCTTCATGATCCTTGCGCACATTGCCATCAAGAGCTTCGATCTGGTGTCGGCAATGACCGCCGGTGGTCCGGGATATTCCTCCGACTTGCCAGCCATGTTCATGTACTCCTTCACCTTCAGCCGTGGGCAAATGGGCATTGGTTCTGCCAGCGCGATCATGATGCTGGGAGCGATTCTGGCCATCCTCGTGCCGTATCTGTATTCCGAGCTGAGGAACAAACGCCATGACTAACATGACAAGCGGCATCGGCGCGTCCCGATTCACCTTCAGCCGCCTGGCCATTTACGCCACCCTGATTCTTGCTGCGGCGGTCTATTTGATCCCCTTGGTGGTGATGCTGCTCACCAGCTTCAAAAGCCCGGAAGACATCCGCACCGGCAACCTGTTGAGCTGGCCGCAAGTGATTGACGGCATTGGCTGGATCAAGGCCTGGGACACGGTGGGCGGGTATTTCTGGAACTCGGTCAAGATCACCGTGCCTGCGGTATTGATCTCGACTTTTATCGGGGCCATGAACGGCTATGTGCTGTCGATGTGGCGTTTTCGCGGCTCACAGCTGTTTTTTGGCTTGCTGCTGTTCGGCTGCTTCCTGCCGTTTCAAACAGTGTTGCTCCCGGCCTCGTTCACCATCGGCAAGCTCGGGCTGGCCAATACCACCACCGGCCTGGTGCTGGTGCACGTGGTGTATGGCCTGGCCTTCACCACGCTGTTTTTCCGCAACTACTACGTGAGCATCCCGGATGCGCTGGTCAAGGCTGCACGGCTGGATGGCGCGGGTTTCTTCACGATTTTCGGGCGAATCCTGCTGCCGATGTCGGTGCCGATCGTGATGGTCTGCCTGATCTGGCAGTTCACTCAAATCTGGAACGACTTTCTGTTTGGTGTGGTGTTTGCCAGTGGTGATGCGCAGCCGATTACGGTGGCGTTGAACAACCTGGTCAATACCAGCACCGGCGCCAAGGAATACAACGTTGATATGGCTGCGGCCATGATCGCGGGGCTGCCGACGCTGCTGGTTTACATCTTTGCGGGCAAGTATTTTCTGCGCGGGCTGACGTCCGGCGCGGTCAAGGGGTAAGGCATGGCGACTCTCGAATTACGCAACGTGAATAAATCCTACGGCAAGGGTTTGCCCGACACGCTGAAAAACATCGAACTGAAAATCGATGACGGCGAGTTCCTGATTCTGGTGGGGCCTTCGGGCTGCGGTAAATCGACCCTGATGAACTGCATCGCCGGTCTTGAAACCATCAGCGGCGGGGCGATCCTGGTGGACGATGCCGACATCAGCGGCATGAGCCCCAAAGACCGTGATATCGCCATGGTGTTCCAGTCCTACGCGCTGTACCCGACCATGAATGTGCGGGACAACATTGCCTTCGGTCTCAAGATCCGCAAGATGAGCGCGGCGGCGATCGATGAAGAGGTGGCGCGGGTTTCCAAGCTGCTGCAAATCGAACACCTGCTGACCCGCAAGCCCGGCCAACTGTCGGGTGGTCAGCAACAGCGCGTGGCCATGGGCCGGGCGCTGGCGCGGCGGCCCAAGATCTACCTGTTTGACGAGCCGCTGTCCAACCTCGATGCCAAGCTGCGGGTCGAGATGCGCACCGAAATGAAACTGATGCACCAGCGCCTGAAAACCACCACCGTCTACGTCACCCATGACCAGATTGAAGCCATGACCCTGGGCGACAAAGTGGCCGTGATGAAGGACGGGATCATTCAGCAGTTCGGTACGCCCAAGCAGATCTATAACGATCCGGCTAACCTGTTTGTGGCGAGCTTTATTGGCTCGCCACCGATGAACTTCATTCCCCTGCGCCTGCAACGCCGCGAGGGCCGCTTGCTGGCCTTGCTCGACAGCGGCCAGGCACGCTGCGAGCTGCCGTTGAGCATGCAGGACGCGGGGCTTGAGGACCGTGATGTGATTGTGGGCATACGCGCCGAGCAGATTGTACTGGCGCCCGCAGAGCCCAACGGCTTGCCCGTCATTCGCGCCGAAGCCCAAGTCATCGAGCCTACCGGCCCGGACACCCTGGTTTTTGTAAACCTGAACGGGAGCAAGGTCTGCTGCCGAATGGCCCCTGATGATGCGCCTCAGGTGGGTCAGAGCCTCAATTTGCAGTTCGATCCAGCCAAAGTGCTACTGTTTGATGCGAATACGGGCGAGCGTCTGGGGGCGATGGGTTCGCCTCAGACGCTCGGCCGGGCTGATAACGTGGCGCAATTCAAGGGTCGTTAAGTCAACAGGGAGCCTGTTACCGGGCCTCCTTGGGTGGTGCCGCGTTATAGAAAGCCAATAAGAAAACAACGAGGATTTAAGGGATGACTAACAGAATGACCCGTACCCGTCTGGCCTGCCAGCTATCGGCGATTGTCGCGCTAAGCCTGGGTGCAAGCAGTGTCTACGCTGACGAAGCGTTCAGTGCCGATTCGAAATGGATGACCGGCGACTGGGGCGGTGAGCGAACCAGACTGATCGAGCAGGGCATCGACATCAAGGCCGATTACGTCGGTGAAGTCGGCGCCAACCTGCATGGCGGTTACAACGATGACAAGACAGCGCGCTACAGTGACCAGTTCGGTCTGGGCGTCGCGCTGGACCTGCAAAAGCTGTGGGGCTGGGACAACACCCAGGCCAAGATCCAGCTCACCAACCGTAATGGCCAGAACATCTCCAATGACCGTATCGGCGACCCCCGTGCCGGTACCCTGAGCTCCTCCCAGGAAGTCTATGGCCGTGGCCATATGGTGCGTTTGACCCAATTGTGGATTCAGCACCAGTTCCTCGACGGCAAACTGGACGTCAAGGCCGGTTACTTCGGTGAAGGCGAAGACTTCAACACCTTCCCGTGCGAATTCCAGAACCTGGCGTTCTGTGGCTCCCAGGTGGGTAACTGGGCCACCAACGTCTGGTACAACTGGCCGGTCAGCCAGGCGGCACTGCGGGTGAAATACAACATCACCCCTGAGCTGTATGCCCAGATTGGCGCGTACAACCAGAACCCGTCGCAACTGGAACACGGCAACGGCTTCAAACTCAGCGGCAGCGGCACCAAGGGCACGGTGTTGCCGGTCGAGCTGGTCTGGTCGCCGAAGGTCAACGACCTGCCGGGCGAGTACCGTGTTGGTTACTACAAGAGCACGGCGCCTGCCGATGACGTGCGCGTCGACATCACCAGCACCGGTCAGGACTATCGTGTACGCGACAGCAAGCACGGTTACTGGTTTGTGGTGCAGCAGCAACTCACCAGCCACAACGGTGACCCGTCGCGCGGTCTGAATATCGCGGCCAACGCCACTTTTCACGACAAGGCCACCAACATCGTCGACAACTACCAGTCGCTGATGTTTGTGTACAAGGGGCCTTTCGATGCCCGTCCCAAGGATGACATCGGCATTGGCGCCGCCCGCATCCACGTCAATGATGACGTGAAGAAAAGCGCCGAGCAGATCAACGCCTCCATTGGTGCCACCGATTACAACGATCCGCTGTACTCGCCACTGCGCTCCACCGAGTACAACTACGAACTCAACTACGGTTTTCACGTGACCAACTGGTTGACCGTGCGTCCAAACCTGCAGTACATCACTCACCCGGGTGGTGTGGACAAGGTTGACAACGCACTGGTGGCCGGTCTGAAGATTCAGTCGACGTTCTAAATGCGCTAAGCTCCTTGTTTTTCCAGCGGATAGCCTTGGCTATCCGCTTTTTTTCGGGGCTGCACACCTCGGCGCATGATTTTCAGGACTGCGGCACATGCATGAGCATCCGCTTCACCGTTTTTTCAAATCCAGGCGCGAGCAGCCGGTCTTCCAATGGGAGCGTTTTCAGCAGCGCGACGTGCTGGTGATCGATCACCCCCATTGCCAGGCGGTGTTCAGCCGTCAGGGCGCGCAGCTGCTGCATTTTAAGCCAACCGGGCAAAAGCCCTGGTTGTGGTGCGCTGCCAAGTGGCCGCAGGTGGGTGCGATTCGCGGTGGAGTGCCGATTTTCTGGCCCTGGTATGGTCGCCACCCCAGTGAAAATGCATGGCCATCCCATGGCTGGGCGCGGTTGATCGACTGGAAACTGCTCGATAGCAGCAGCGACGAAGAAGGGGTGACCCTGCACTGGCGCTTGAAGTTGTGCGATTGGCAGGTCGATTTACATGCACGACTGGGCGAAGAAATGGAACTGCGTTTGAGCACCGAGCATCAGGATGATGAGCCTTGCCAGGTCAGCCAGGCCTTACGTGCTTACTGGCGCATCGGAGATGTTGCCAAGGTAGCGCTGTCTGGTCTGGACGGTGTTCACGGCTACGATCAGTTGAATCGTGAGGTTTGCCAGCAGCAGGGTGAGTTGCGGGTGGCGGGCGGTTGTCAGCGCGTGTTCCAGCATGACGGAGAAATGCAGCTCAATGATCACGCCTGGCAAAGGGCGCTGAGCATCGATACCGGGCATCAGGCCAATACGGTGGTCTGGCACCCGGGCAAACGACCCTTGCTGGGCGTGAGCTGGAATGAGGTGATGGGTTTTGTGTGCGTGGAGTCCACCAGCGGTGGCATCCACAACCAAACCCTGGCGCCGGGGGAGCAGGCGCATTTGAGTTTGCAGGCGCGGGCGAGGTTGGTGGGGGTTTGAGAGCTTTGTGAAGTCGGCAGGCCAGAGCAGCGACAAGAGAGTCTGAGGTCGGGTTTTATTAACCCAACCTCAGAGATGCTCAAATCATTACATGGCCGGGTGCAGACATGGCATTAAAAAGTGCAATCATTTGATCCTCATCAAGATCCCCTGCTCCCGTGGTGGTGGGCTTGAAGTATTTATCGAATACGATGTTGCCTTCATCATATTTGTTGCTAGTCAGCATCAGATTTTCCAGCGCGGAATTAAAACCCGTATCGAGTCTCTTCAATTCGCGGGAAAAATGTAAAGAACCTGCGGTTTCCGAAACCATTTTGAAGTGGTCGTCAGGGTTGGCTGTCATATCATTTTTACGGTAAATGATGTGCTGAATTGCTTTGAACTTTTTGAAGCTTTCTTTGTTCATCTCTTTCAAGATCGGATTTTTTTTGTAAGTGGCAAACGTACTGGAATGAATGCCTTTTTCTCCGCCCCAACGATTGAATTGAGTCGGGCCTGCAGTCATTAATGTTTTTTCCTGGTGCTGCGGGGAGGCGGGCAGAGGTGCGATAGGCACGTTGTCCACATCATTGAACACGCCACCCAATTTATAAGTCAGCTCGGTTTTTAAAATGTCCGAACCGGATGCCAGATGGGCGCGTTCTCCGCTTCTTGATGCTTCAAATTGTGTGTAACGCTCCTTGGTCTGGAATTTTTTAAACCACTTTTTCTCTTTGATATTAATCACTTTTACACCACTGCCAAGGCTGCTTTGCAGGGCCTTGAGCTGAGTGTCTTCCCCCGGATTTGGCAGGACGTGCAATTCAACTTTATAGGCACTGTTGGTGAGCGCTATTTTTTTCAAGTTGGAATGATGCTGCTCAAGATTTTTGAGTTCTCCTTGCCAGAAGTGATGGATAACGTTCGGTACTGATTTTTCTTTGGCCAGTCCGTGCAAGTCCCGGTGAGTGACAGGATTGTTATTGACCATTGAGTACACATTAAGCCCATCGACACTGCCCGCCGGATCCGGGCAAATCCACCGCTGCAACCACGGTGCGTAATACCGTGCGCCGTAGTAATACAACCCTGTGGCATCGCGCTCTTTGCCGGAATAACGCAGGGTCTTGTATCTGGCCTGCACGGCACTGCGTGCGGCCCACCAGGATGTACCGCCGTAGGGGTAGTAACTTTCCTGGCTGATCAGTTCGCCCGCGTGATCCAGCTCCAGGGTGCTGCTGCCCAGATGATCACCCAAACTGTAGCGCCACTGATCGGGCTCGGTCGCCCAATGCAGCACCCGGACCTGGTTGCGACCGGCCTGGGTCGTCACGACATGTAACTGCTCGCCCGTGGTGGGTGTGCGGATTTCCAGACCCGGCAAATACAGCACCTCAATGACCTGTTCACCACCGCCGGTCTTGGCCCGGCGTACCTTGCGCACGCGCTGACCCGTGCCGTCATAGATATAAGTCTCGACATCGTCGTCCCGGCCATCAGGTGCCTCGCGCATCACCTGCGTGACCTGATGCAATTGATTGCGAGTATTCCAGTGCATGAGCTGCCCCGGTGCCAGTGCCTGTTGATTGCCGTTGGCATCGAAACCACTGGCAAACTCCGCGGGTGCTTCACCCTTGAACAGGCTGCGGTTGCTGTGTTCTGCCACCACCATCTGGCGCAGATAGGTGTTACCGGCGCCAGCATCAAGTTTGAGTGAAGTCAGGTTGGCGCCGCTGTCATAGGTGTAGGTCTGGGTGTAGTTGCGCCAGTGGCTGTCATCCCTGGCGCCGAAAATCTCCAGCCCGGGCAGTTCAGGTCCGATACGTTGGCTGGCGTTTTCCCGGCCCGTGGCTTCGATCAGTTGGTAGAGGGAGTCGTAACGGTAGGTGCTGATTGCCTCAACCTGTTGTTGGGCAAACCACTGTACGGGCTGGGCCAGATCTTCGATGCGCTCGATATTGCCCACCGGGTCGTACTGGTAGTGCAGGTCTTGCAGTAAATGCCCGGTCAGAGTGCTGGCCTTGAGCCGTTGCAACCGACCATTTGCCGCTGAGTAGTTCGCGATGGTCAGTACATTGTTGCCAGCTTGCTCTGTCTCCACCTGATCGAAGGCGTTGTATTCGCAGCTTTTGAGTAGTGCTATACTGTCCAGCTGTGACGCGCAGGGCCGGCCGGTAATGTCGACGTTTATCGAGCTTACGTGGTTTGCTGCATCGGTTTGCGCGATCACCGCGCCCAGTGCGTCGTACTGCCAGCGGGTGCTGTAGCTGACGGTCTGAAGCGGGGCATCCGGCCAGTGGGGAGCGGTCAGCGAGACGCAAAAGCGCCGGGTCTCAATCAGTGGCTGGCCGGTTACGGCGAACGCTTCATGCCACACACTGCCGGCTGGATCGTCGTGACGCAGCATGCGGCCACACCGGTTGCGTTGAGCATCTTCAGTATTGTTTGCGGCATAGGTAAAGCGTTCGACGCACTGCTCTACGTTTTCATCAGCCCCTTTTTCAAACAGTGCAACAGGTCGCAGTTGCTCATCGTAGTCCAGGCGCATAAAGCTTTCACGCCCGTCCCAACTGTGCACGGCCTGTGCGGCCGCGTTGTAGAAACGCACGCGCCAGCCTTCATCCACCGAATCACTGCATAGCTCCTGCCCCGTCAGGCTGAAGCGAGTTTGCTGATTGGCCACCGACAGTCGCGCATCCCATTGTTCGGTGAGATGACCCAGCGCGTTATACCGTTGCCGCGTGGTGTGGGCCGATGGTGTCTGACTGATGTCCCGGCGATGGTAAGCCACGCTGCGCAGCAGGGCTGCCCGCGGATCTATCGAGATCAGTAATGGCGTTTTTTGGTGCAATTGATAAGTCATCGTTGCCATACCTGATTGTTGCTTTGGCTATCGAGACTCGTCGTCCATTACGAGGCATTTGTACTGTCAAGAATGACCAGTTTTTTCAAGGGGAGCGCTAACGCCTGTGTTTCATCGCTACCCGAGAATGCGACTTTGAAAATCACCGTGAACGTGCTGCCGTCAGCCAGTTGCATCAGGTAGATGGCGGGGGGACGTCGCAATGTTCAGATCAAGGACCTGCGAATTGAGTACCTCGCTTGTGCGTGTCACGGTATAGGCCACTTCCACCGTTTTGCCGATGTTGGCAGCCACGGCTGTTTTTGGAATATCAAACAGCACTTGACCTGTCGCACTGCCTTGTTTTGCTGCCAGCGAAGGTGAGCCTGCACCGGCGACACCACTCCAGCTCATCGTAATGCTGTCGGTGGCCAGCATGCCCGGGTATTCAACCCGCACCGTTGCGCCTTCAAGGGCTTGCATCGGATCGAGCCGGTTGCCGCGCGCCTGCAATACGCTGGCGACTCTCGGGTGTTCCAGTGCCTCTTGATACAGGTCGTTCTCATCCTCGGCAATGGTGTACCAGTTCATGTACGTCTGGCGGCGCCAATAGCCACTGGCGGTAATGGTTTTGGTGGGGCGCCCCAGGGGGTCATAGAACTGCTGGTCGCTGTAGCCGAACTGGCGGAACGACTCATCGTTGATGTAACGGTATTGGTTCGCGAAATAAGGCCGGTAGATGCGAACGGCCAGCCCTTTGTTGTTGTATTCCACGCGCTCACTGACGCACCAGCGCTCGGTGGCCTGAACTTGAACCGGTTCACCGTCCTGGGTTATCAGGTTGCCCTTGTCGTCGACGGCGTAGGCCAGGCCCGGTTCGACTTTCTGTTTGCTTTGCAAGGCACGGCCAAAACCATCCGAGGCGCTCAGCGACATCCTCACCTGTTTATCGGGATCCCCCGGATAGCGGTCAGCTTGCAGAACGGCGCTGTGTGCCGGTTCGCGAGGCAGGGCCAGCAAGGCTGAGCAGGTCTGGGCCGGAATCTGGTTTACAGGGTAATCACCCTTGGCCAGGCGCTTGCGCGCACTGGCACGCAAATGTCCGGAGGGCATCAGCACGCCCAGCTCAACTCCGTTGGGTAACAGGTCCGGCGGGGCTTGGCCCATCCAGCTACTGCTTTCGTAGAAGAGTGCGGTTGCCAGATCGCCCATGACCGAGCTGTCGGCAATGGCCTGGGCGGCGCTTGCCGGCACCCACGAATGACTGTCCATGTTGCCAAAGCCGACCTCTTTAACGGCTTGAGTGCCTTCGTCCCATTCGGTGCCCCAGAAGGTGGTCAGCACCACACGGCCCATCCCGTCGTAGCGGGCCTGGCTGACATTCTGATTGGGGTCGCGAATCCATTTGACCTGCAACGTGCTGTAGTCATGGACTGCATCGGTCACGCCGTCGTCAGGTGCCGTGAATCTGACAGGCAATAGCCAGAGGCTGTCATAACTGACCTTCGATGGCTTGACCCATGCGACCGCTTTTTGCTCAAGCACCGTGTTGAAATGCTCGACCCCGGCAAAGGTTGTGTATCCCGTGCGCGCTGCCCAAATGCTGGTGGACGTGTCAACGGTATTGCTGGTTGGCCGCCACAGTCCGACATCGACATAGCCCGCTGTTTCGAGTCGGGCTTTCACCTCGCCAGGGGTGCTGCCCAGCAGGTTTTTGTCTGCGCCCTGATCATCCTTCACGACGTAGGCTTGCAGGGCGGCGGCATCCAGCTGGCCCTGTTCGCTGTATTCAGGCAGCGCTTCGAAGTTCACCGTGCCGTCCGTGCAGCCCTGGTATTGCACGCGGCTCTGGCCCGCCAGCATGCGCTGGCCGTTGGCCGGGTCTTTGCCCAATGGCGATTGCGGACCAAGAAAGGCTTCGTAACCGATGACGTCGACCGACGGATCGTCAGCGGGCACAACATAGGCGCTCGCCTGGCTGCGGTAGGGCAGGCCCAATCGCAGGTAATCGGTCTGGTGGATATGCAAGACTCGCTCACGCATCTCGCTCAGGTAGAAGCACAGTTGGGCGTCATCCCTGGCATCCATCCACCAGCGCCGCAAATGGGCGTGCTCTTCATCGTCGGGATAGGGCGGTTGTGCGCTGGCACGGCGGGCATAGGCGACGCTGACGCCGTGGCTGACAGTGCCATAGTCATCAATGGCCAGGGTGATTTGGTGCTGGCAAAGCGGGTCATCGGCCAGGCGCTCGTACTGCAGGCTGCGTTGCTCGATGACAAACCCCAGCATGACGCTGTAAGGCGCAACGTCGGAGCGCGCTTGCAGCAGGCGAACGCCAAACCGGCTTTGCGTGACGCTGTAAGGCACGGCGTTGCCATCGACGCCCAGAGTTTCGGCGCGTAACACCGAGCCGCTCAAGGTTCTGGCCGCGTCGCGCAGTGTCGGGGCATCCCAGTCAGTGTGCGTTTGCTCGGTGCCATCAATGTGTTGGGTGCACAGGGTGTTGCCCAGCGGTGCCATTTGGATATCACCGGCCCAGGCATCAGGCACGTCCATATGCAGGGTTTTGCCGGTGTGGAACCAGGTCTTGCTCTGTACGGGTGCGCTGTAGCCCTCGGTATCGCTGGTGTCAGCCTCGGTGTCGGTTTGCAGCAGCAGTCCAAACCCGCGAAATTCCCGTTCCACGCCATCGTAATAGCCGTGCCGATAGCTAAAGAACTGGGACAAATGGTTGCCGGTAATCTGGTCGAACTGGCGCTGCTCGCTGACCAGATGCATTGCGAAGGGCAATTCGGATACGGCCAGAGACGGATCTGGCAGCAGGGCTTTTTCGTCCAGCCATTCCTGCGCCGATGAGCGATACACCACCTCGCCCCCGGCGCCCATGTTGTTGTCCGAGGCACACAGCAAATACGGTTTGTTGCCAGCGACAAAGTCACAGCGCCAATGCTCGGGTCGCAGCTGGGTGTTGTGGGTACTGCTGGTCACGACCAGGCTGGAGCAGCCCAGCCCTTGCAGGTCGGCCACGCTGACTCGGGTCAAGGACTCGTACTTCAGCCCTTCAGGCAAAGGGATCGTGACAGGGGCGGCGAACCCGTGTCCGCTGAGGTTCATGAAAACCTGCACCGAATCACTTTGCAGGTACAGGATGTCGACCGCGCCGGAGCCATCCAGGTCGGCGAGGCGGATATGGGCAGGGTTGAACTCGCCCGCAAAGTCCAGCTTGCCAAAGTTGACCGGTTCGCCAAATCGGCCGCGCCCCAGGTTCGGGAAGCAGCGCACGGACTGGGCGGTGATATGGATCAAATGCTGCTGCCCGGAGCCCAGCATGTCACTGAACGCCATCAGTTCGCAGCGTTGGTCACTGACCGCGGGCAAAGGCGTCTCAGTGCTTGAGCGGCTGACGTCGACGGGGTTGTCGAAGCCCTTGTTTTTCAAATTTACATACAAGCGCACGCTGCGGGTCCCGATCATTGCCAGGTCCGACAGGCCGTTTCCCATCAGGTTGGCCAGCTGTGCCTGCGGGTGGAAAAACTCGGTGGGGAAGGCCGCGTAGGGCGTGAAGTGGTTCCATTGCTGGTCGGTATCCAGGGTGAAAAAACCCGCTAAGGACGGTTGGGCCACCAGCCAGTCGAGCTTGCCGTCACCATTGATGTCCGTGAGCACCTGCAGCGTTGGCGAGTTGTTGTTGGCGACCGGAATCTGTTTGAGCTGCTCCTGGGCCGCGTAACTCACCGCGTTTTTATTCGGGCCGGGCATCGGATGACGGATGGGGCGACGGTAGTACCAGGCGTTTTGCAGGCGATAGAGGATCCCGGCCAATCCGTCGCCAAACAGATCCACCAACTGGTAGTTATCGGCATCGATGCCAGGGCTCTGGGGGGGCGTCTGCTCGGTAAAAAACGGTGAGAACGTTGCGGACTCCGGGGTGAAAGTGAAGGGGGTGTAGTCGAACTCTTGCGGCGGGTTGAATTGCGCTTCTTGCCCAACATAGCCGATGACGTGGGCCGCGGTCAGCAAGGACACGGCCGGTTCCTGGCGGTATTCCAGTTGCAGGCGCTGTACCAGCGAGGGTTCGCCCTGGAGCAGGACAGGGCCGCTATTGTCCGGACCATCGGCGCACCAATGGAACATCAGCACCTGATGGCACAGTCGCAGCGTGCGCTCTTCGAACCCGTAGCGGTAATTGCTGACCGGATCGGCCCGCAACGGCCACTGCGTACCCGGGGTTTGGGGGTACAGGGGCTTGACCGTCAGACGGGCATCACATTCGCCATAGTCGAAGACCAGATCAAACAGCCAGGTGGGCACCACCGGCTTTTGCAGCAAGAAGGGCACCCGATCCCCTGTCAGGTTGCCGTATCGCACCCGTTGCAGGTAACGATGGGTGCTGCTGTCGCGGCCTAGCCAGGTATCGGCTACTGGACCGGTCAGTGTGTTGAGCGATGCATCGTTCTCAGAGATGTATTCGTACAGCACGTGCTCGCCATTGGCGGCGACCGACTCTTCAAGAAGCCACTCGGCCACCCAGGTCGAGGCGCCCCGCAGGTGTTGCAGGCGGGCGTTGTGACTGTGGCCGTACACATGAACGCTGCCGTCCGCGAGCTGGATCAACCAGAACGAGTCGGTTGTACCGACATAGTGCTCGAGCGTGCTGAAGTCGCCTTCTACCCGTGGACGGTAAGCGGTCACTTGATAGTTTTCAGGCAGCTGTCGGTCGCGAAACAGTGAAGTGTCTCGGGTGATGATCTGGCCGCTGGCATCCCGTTGCGCCAATAACACATCGCCACTGGAGGAGAGGTAAACCGGCTCGGCCAAATGGCCATTGGAGTCGGGCTCGAACTGAGGTGTTTGCAGACTGGTTTGCCGGCTGATCGAGGGGCGGTTGATGGACCAGCCCTGACCAAACTCGGTGCGCCCACCGCCACTGCTGTAGCTCAGGCTTAGTGCGGGGGCATAACCGCGACCTGGAGTAATGGGCAGCGGGATTGCCAATGAAGCGGCACCGGTAAAACCTACGGCTCCCCAGCCCTTGCCAATGCTTTGAATGGCGCCGCCGCCTTTAGGCAGTGAGGGTGCAGCAATACTGAGCGGTTCTTAGGCCATGATCATGAGCTCCTGCCACGGGGACTTTTCAGATAGATCGATCTGAATGTGTAGGGGCAGGAGCAGCAGGCGCAGCAACGTCTGAACCCCGTTTCAAAAAATGACCCCGAGGTGTTCACGTTATGACTGTTTTCGACAGCTGTAACCTGTCATATCTGACAGTTAAACGTCTTTGGAGCTACAGCTTTATAGGCGGTAAGGGAGCGATTGCTTTAGAAAACAGGGGCTGGAAAGAGGAGGGGGGAAGAGCAGGGCGCTGCCGCTTGTCGGCTGGCACGGTAGTCGTATTTGTAGCCGCTGAGGAGCGTAGCGAGGCTGCGATCGGCGGCGCAGCCGTCGTAAAGTCAGCCTCCCAGTTTAATCAGGCAAACCGTGTATTGCGGTTTAACGACCGCTACGCGGCCGATCGCAGCCTGCGGCAGCGGCTACAAAAGCGGGCAGGCGGTGAATGTGTAGCCGCTTAGGAGCGTAGCGAGGCTATCAGTTGAACTCGTCGCCTACCGGGTAGCGGCTGGCATTGAGGCTTTCCTTGATTTTGCGCAGGTGCGGCTGGAAGTCCACGCCCCGGCGCAGGGTCATGCCGGTGGCAAGTACATCGAGTACGGTGAGTTGGATGATGCGCGAGGTCATCGGCATATAGATGTCGGTGTCTTCGGGCAGCGGAATGTTCAGGCTCAAGGTACTGGCCTTGGCCAGTGGCGAGTTTTCTGCCGTCAGGCCCAGCACTGAAGCGCCGTTGGCCCGCGCAATGCGCGCCACTTCCACCAGCTCGCGGGTGCGTCCGGTGTAGGAAATAATCACGAACAACTCACCGGTATGGGCTACGGACGCGATCATGCGTTGCATCAGTACGTCGGCATGGGCGGTGACCGCCAGGTTGAAACGAAAGAACTTGTGTTGTGCATCCAGCGCCACCGGAGCCGAAGCACCCAGGCCAAAAAAGTGGATTTGCCGGGCCTGGATCAGCAAGTCGACGGCGCGGCTGATAAGGTTCGGGTCCAATGCCTGGCAAGCGCTGTCCAGTGAGGCAATGGCGCTGCCGAAAATCTTTTGGGTGTAGGCTTCGGGATTGTCGTCGGCTTCGACCGCGCGGCTGACATAGGCTGCGCCGCTGGCCAGGCTTTGTGCCAGTTGCAGCTTCAGTTCAGGGTAGCCGCTGACGCCAAATGAACGGCAGAAACGGTTAACCGTCGGCTCGCTGACCGAAGCCGCCTGAGCCAGTGCTGCGATGCTGAATCGGGTTGCCTGCTGCGGGTTCTGCAAAATGATTTCAGCCACTTTGCGCTCGGCCTTGTTCAGGTCTTCGAGGCGGCCCTTGATCTGTTCGAGTAAATTTCGCACGCGGTCCATTTATGATCCTTGGGTCAGCGATGCAAGAACCGCTCTAAAGCGGTTCTGGAAGGTGGCCTATCCTACTGGTGGCCTGTGATGACCACTAGCAGGAATCTGTATTTTGAGAAAATGTTGTGTTTATTACTACATTTTTCCTTGAGTGATGCCTTGAAAAAAGGTATTTGTAGCTTAACTTGATAAAAGAACAAACATCATGCCTTCGATTACGGTTGAACCGTGCACCTTTGCCTTGTTCGGCGCCCTTGGCGATTTGGCCTTGCGCAAGCTGTTTCCTGCTTTATACCAACTGGACCGCGCCGGTCTGCTCCATGCGGATACGCGCATTCTCGCCCTGGCCCGTGAGCCGGGCGAAGCCACTGCGCATCTGGCGCACATCGACAGCCAGTTGCGCCAGTATCTGGGCGAGAAGGAAATCGAAGTTGAGGCGCTGACCCGCTTCCTGGCTCGGTTGAGCTACCTGCATGTGGATTTTTTCAAGACTGAAGATTATGTGCCTCTGGCAGAGCTTGCCGGAACAGAACAACGCCTGATTGCCTACTTCGCCACACCGGCTGCGGTTTACGGCGCCATTTGCGAGAACCTGTCGAAAGTCGGCCTGGCTGAAAATACCCGCGTGGTGCTGGAAAAGCCCATCGGCTCGGACCTCGAGTCGTCGCGCAAGGTAAACGACTCCGTGGCGCAGTTCTTCCCCGAGAACCGCACCTACCGCATCGACCACTATCTGGGCAAAGAAACCGTCCAGAACCTGATTGCATTGCGCTTTGCCAACAGCCTGTTCGAAACCCAGTGGAACCAGCGCTACATCTCCCACGTTGAAATCACCGTGGCCGAGAAAGTGGGCATCGAAGGTCGTTGGGGTTATTTCGACAAGGCCGGCCAGCTGCGCGACATGATTCAAAACCACCTGCTGCAGTTGCTGTGCCTGATTGCGATGGACCCGCCAGCGGACCTGTCGGCTGACAGCATTCGCGACGAAAAGGTAAAAGTGCTCAAGGCCCTGGCCCCGATCAGCGCCGAAGGCCTGACCACCCAAGTGGTGCGCGGCCAGTACATCGCCGGTTACAGCGAAGGCCAGTCAGTGCCGGGTTATCTGGAGGAAGAAAACTCCAACACCCAGAGCGACACCGAAACCTTCGTTGCGCTGCGTGCCGATATCCGTAACTGGCGTTGGGCGGGTGTGCCGTTCTACCTGCGTACCGGCAAGCGCATGCCACAAAAGCTGTCGCAGATCGTGATCCACTTCAAGGAACCGTCGCACTACATCTTCGCCCCGGAGCAGCGTTTGCAAATCGGCAACAAGCTGATCATTCGCCTGCAGCCGGACGAAGGTATTTCCTTGCGTGTGATGACCAAGGAGCAGGGCCTGGACAAAGGCATGCAACTGCGCAGCGGTCCGTTGCAATTGAATTTTTCCGACACTTATCGCAGTGCTCGGATTCCGGATGCCTACGAGCGTCTGTTACTCGAAGTCATGCGTGGCAACCAGAACCTGTTTGTACGCAAAGATGAAATTGAAGCGGCATGGAAATGGTGCGACCAGTTGATCGCGGGCTGGAAAAAGTCCGGTGATGCGCCCAAGCCGTACGCGGCGGGTTCCTGGGGACCGATGAGTTCCATTGCATTGATTACGCGGGACGGGAGGTCTTGGTATGGCGATATCTGATTTGAAACTGCCTGAGGGTGTCCATGCGCACACCTTCAAGAACCCGGCGTCCATGGCCGAGGGGCTGGCAATAAGCGTTGCCGGGCAATTGAACCAGGCCATTGCCAGTCAGGGCGTTGCGACGCTGGTGGTGTCTGGTGGTCGCAGCCCGGTGGCGTTTTTCGAGAGCTTGATCAAACAACCGATCGACTGGTCGAAAGTGGTCGTCAGCCTTGCCGATGAACGCTGGGTGCCGGTTGAACATGCCGACAGCAACGCTGGCCTGCTCAAGAAGCATCTGCTGCGAGGCCCGGCTGCCAAGGCCCGTTTTGTCGGCTTGTACAACGCGGCTGCGACAGTTGAAAAGGCTGCACTGGAAGCGGATCAGGGCCTGGCCGAGCTGCCGCCGATTGATGTCCTGATTCTGGGCATGGGCGATGACGGGCATACCGCGTCGTTGTTCCCCAACAGCCCGAACCTGACCGAAGCCCTGCAACTGGACAACCCTCGTCGTTGCTGGGCGATGCTGGCGCCTACGGTGCCGCATCAGCGCCTGAGCATGAGCCGCAGCCTGCTGGCGAGCGCCAGGCACAAGGTGCTGTCGATTCAGGGACAGTCCAAATTGAACACCCTCAACGAAGCGCTGGGGAGCAACGATGTTGCCGCCTTGCCGATTCGTGCCTTTCTGCAACCTACGTTAGAGATTTACTGGTGCCCATGAGCCAAGGATCAGCTGCCATGACAACAACAATTGCGAACGTATCGATGGCGGATAAAGTCGCCCTGATCGACAGCCTCTGTGACCGTGCACGCATTCTGCCGGTGATTACCATTGCTCGCGAACAAGACATTCTGCCATTGGCAGATGCGCTGGCGGCAGGTGGCCTGACGGCCCTTGAGGTGACTCTGCGCTCGGCGTTCGGCCTCAAGGCCATCCGCATTTTGCGAGACCAGCGCCCTGAACTGGTGACGGGAGCGGGTACCGTGCTGGATCGGCACATGCTGGCGGCGGCTGAAGAAGCCGGTTCGCAATTTATTGTCACCCCAGGCATCACCCGTGACCTGCTCCAGGCCAGCGTTGCCAGCGACATCCCGCTGCTGCCGGGTATCAGCAATGCCTCCGGGATCATGGAAGGCTACGGGTTGGGCTACCGTCGTTTCAAACTGTTCCCGGCTGAAGTCAGTGGCGGTGTGGCCGCGATCAAGGCATTGGGTGGCCCGTTCGGTGAAGTGAAATTCTGCCCGACTGGCGGTGTCGGCCCGGCCAATATCCGCAGCTACATGGCGTTGAAAAACGTGATGTGCGTGGGTGGTAGCTGGATGCTGGACAGCGAGTGGATCAAAAACGGCGATTGGGCCCGTATCCAGGAATGCACCGCTGAGGCGCTTGCTCTGCTGGATTGATGTTTTAGTACGAATAGTTGTGTGTTCTACGGTTTTTGGTGCGCTTGGTCGGCGCACCTTTTTTTTGCCTGAAAAACACATGGTCGGTGATGTGGGAGCGGGCTTGCTCGTGATGATCTCACTGCGGTCTATTTGAAAAACCGCGTCGTCAGCATCGCGAGCAAGCCCGCTCCCACAGGATCGACTAATTGCCCTGCGACAGCTCTCGCAACGCGTTGACCAGCTGATTGATGTCATCCAGGGTGGTAGTGAACCCAACGGTAATCCGGATGCAGCTGCCACACGCCGAGCCATTGCGCGCGACGGTGAACAGGTTGTAGTCCTTGAGCAGGCGCTCAACCATCGGCTGCTGATCCTGCACATGGGTAAAGCGCAGCGAGGTAATCGCGCAGCGCAGTCGCGGATCATCCTCGATCAGCACTTCAATCCCCGGCATTTTTCGCGCTTCACTGACCCACAGGTCGCGCAGGTAGTTCAGTCGTGCCCCTTTGGCCTGTGTGCCTCCCATGTCCTGGTGCTCCTGCAACACTTTGGGCAGGGTCAGCCAGGCCGGTATGTTTGGCGTGCCATAGGGTGAGCGGTTGCGAATGTCCGGCTCGGGGTAATGCTGGTTGCCCATGTCGGGGTCAATATCGGCCAGGCGCTGGGGGTCGATGTACATGAAGCCCAGGGTCAGCGGTCCGCCGATCCATTTGTGCAGGTTGTACCCCGCAAAGGCGACGCCCAGAGCCTGCAGGTCGAACTCGATCTGGCCCAGGGCGTGGGCGCCGTCAAGGATCACGTCCACACCATGAGATGTGGCCGCCGCGACAATGTCCTGCACGGGTAATACAAGCCCGGTGCGGTGGGTGACGTGGGTGAGCGCCATCAGTTTGAGCCTTGGGTGACGCTCAAAGGCTTCGCGATAACTGGCCACCAGACTTTCATGGGTGGCGGGGTGCTTGTGGGATATTTCAATGACCTCAAGCCCGCGCTGCTGTGCGACCCAGCGCATCGCATATTCGACGCTGTGGTACTCCAGGTCGCAGATCAGTAACTGATCGCCGGGCTGCAGGCGGTTGTAGTTGCGAATCAGCGATTGCAGGGCATCGGTCGCGCGCGAAGTCAACGCGACGCCGGACGGGTCAACGCCCAGCAGGTCAGCGAGCTGGTCGCGGATCTCAACGCTCTGAGTCTCATCGAAGTGCTGGCGCACCGGTAGCGAGTTGTTGCGGTTAATAAAGTCGACAGTGCGCTGATAGTCCTGCGCCACGTCGCGAGTCATGCGCCCGAAGTAGCCGTTCTCCAGATTGATCGGGCCGGGAGCTACGTCGTAGCGCTCGGCGATGGCGTGCCAGAAGTTTTCGTCGCGGGCGTTATCTTCAATCCTTGGCATGGGCAACTCTATTAGTGACGGGGTTTGGGTTTCGAGTGTTTGGCGCGTAATGGGTCGAGCAGGTCCGACAGGCCGTTGTGATCGATCTCTTGCATCAGGGCCAGCAAGCCGCCCAGTTCACCGTGGGGGAAGCCCTGGCGGGCAAACCAGTTCAGGTACTGTCCGGGCAGGTCGGCGATGATTCGGCCCTTGTATTTGCCGAAGGGCATCTCGCGAGTGATCAGGAGTTCGAGTTTTTCGGGGTTCATGCAAAGGCCTTCAGGTGCGTAACGCGATGGAATGAAAATACAGGCAATTTGCATGAAGGCCAATTGACAGATCATGCATATAAACCGGATACAGTTTTTTTGTGTTTTTTTAAGCTATTGATATTCAAGCATTTTATTTAATTCAAAAACTGGCACGAGCCCTGCAATCTCTATTGCACGATCCTCAACCTTGTAAGGAATTGAACAATGACTGACCTCAATAAAGAAGCCATTAGCGTCCTGAACGATTTGATCGAAACCAGCAAAGACGGTCAGGAAGGGTTTAAAACCTGCGCCGAAGACATCAAGCACCCAGAGCTCAAGGCGCTGTTTGCCAAGCGCTCAGCCGAATGTGCAGCCGCTGCTGCCGAGTTGCAGGCTCAGGTACGCGCTTTGGGCGGCGATCCTGAAACCAGCACCAGCGTGGCCGGTGATTTGCACCGCCGTTGGGTAGACGTGAAATCCGTGTTTACAGGCAAGGATGAAGAAGCGGTGCTCAACGAAGCCGAGCGCGGCGAAGATCATGCCCTGAAAGCCTACAAGGAAGCGCTGGAAAAAATCAGCAAGCACAATCTGGTAGGTATTCGTGATCTGGTAGAGCGTCAGTTGCATGGCGTGCAACGCAATCACGATCAGGTCAAGGCCTTGCGTAACGAGGCACGTGCCCGGGCTTGATTAGCCCGGGGCGGGTAGATCCAGTTTAGATCTACAGCGGGAGCGGGCTTGCTCGCGACAGCAACAACCCGGTATGAGGCATGTACCGGGTTGATTGCATCGCAAGCAAGCCCGCTCCCGCATGCATTGGGTTTTAGCCAATGCTGATTGCCGGTAGCACCGGCAAGGTCACGGTTTGTTGTTTGCGTGGCGCAATGATTTCAGCCTCGCCATCAACGACAATTTCATCGCGCTGATTGAAGACACGGGTCGCAATGCGCACGCGAAATTTTGGCAGCTTTTCCAGAATTTCCAGACGCACGGTGAGGGTGTCACCGATTTTTACCGGCTTCTGAAAGCTCATTTGCTGGCCGACATAGATAGTGCCAGGGCCCGGAAGTTCGCAGGCCACGGCAGCACTGATCAGTGCGCCACTGAACATGCCATGGGCAATGCGCTCTTTGAACATGGTCGCAGCCGCGAACTCAGGATCGAGGTGCACAGGGTTGTGGTCGCCGGACATGGCCGCAAAAAGCTGAATGTCGCGCTCTCCGACGGTCTTGCTGTAGCTGGCAGTCTGGCCGACTTCGAGGGCTTCGTACGGGGTGTTGGTAACCTGGGTCATCTAGCGCATGTCCTGTGACGAGTATTCGGTTTTAAGATATTGATTTTAAAGTACTTTATAGCGAAATTGTGGTTGCTCATTCGCTGCGCAGCGGGCGGGTATGGCTCAATGCATGATTGAGCCAGGCGATCACATCCGCCATCACTGCGTCGCGATTGGTTTCGTTGAAGAGTTCGTGCCGCGCTTGCGGATACAGATTCAGCTGCAACTGGCGATTGCCGGCATCTCGCAAAGCCTTGGCCAGATCAGTGAGACGCTTGCCTTCACTCACCGGATCACATTCGCCGCCCATTATCAGTAAAGGCAGGCCTGGATCGATCTGAGCGAGATTGGACGCTTTGCTGATTTGCTGCAACCCGCCAAGCAAATCGATCCATAGCTGGTTGGTGCACCGAAACCCGCACAGAGGGTCGCTGGCATAGGCATCGACCTGCGCCGGATCACGGCTAAGCCAGTCATAAGGTGTGCGATTGGGCTTGAAGGCTTTATTGAAAGAGCCGAAGGACAGCCACTCGATCAACGCACTTCGACCTTTTGGTCCCTGGCGCAAACGCTCGAAGCGGGCGATCAGGCTGGCCGCACGATAGAGCGCCACCGGCTGGAAATTTGAGGCGCTGAGAATGGCGCCTTGCAGGCTGGCACTGTGATGCATCAAGTACGCCTGGGCGATGTAGCTGCCCATGCTGTGGCCCAGCAGGAAAATCGGCACCCCGGGGTGAGCCTGGCCGATGTGTTGAGCAAGGCTGGCCACATCGCTGACGACTGCGCACCAGCCATCATTGTCGGCAAAGTACCCCAGAGTCCCCTGTTCGGCCGTTTTGCCGTGTCCGCGCTGGTCATGGGCATACAGTCCAAAACCGGCATCATTCAGGGTTTTGCCCAGGAGGGAATAACGACCACTGTGCTCGGCCATGCCATGAGCCAGCAGGACTATGGCCTTGGGCGTGCCAGCAGGCAGCCACTGGTTAACGAAAAGACCACTTCGGTCATTCGCGTCCAGCCAAAAAGTCTCAGGGGTCATGGCAGTTCCTTCATTTGTTGTCGTAGCAGTGTATAGCGCATTTGCAGAGCGGCCACTTATCAAGGAGTCGTGTTGTAATAAGATTCAAGATGTAAATGGCGAAGATCGCTGTATTTGCCTACAACTTGATAACTGTTACCGTCCGCAAGTTCCGCTTTTCACGAAGTGAAAGTTGCGGCAAGACACGCTCAGGTACGAGGATAAAAATAATGCAACCTGATTTCTGGAATGACAAACGTCCCGCCGGGGTACCGCTGGATATCGACATGACGACCTACAAATCGGTCGTTGACGTGTTTGAGCGCTCCTGCAAGAAATTCGCGGACCGCCCGGCCTTCAGCAATCTGGGCGTGACCATCAGCTATGCCGAACTGGAGCGCTACAGTGCTGCTTTTGCCGGTTACCTGCAGGAACACACCGATCTCAAGCCCGGCGATCGTATCGCCGTGCAAATGCCCAATACCCTGCAGTACCCGATTGCCGTATTTGGTGCGATGCGTGCGGGGCTGGTGGTGGTCAACACCAACCCGCTCTACACCTCGCGCGAGATGCACCATCAGTTCAAGAGCGCCGGGATTCGTGCGCTGGTGTACTTGAACATGTTTGGCAAGCGCGTGCAGGAAGTGCTGCAAGACATCGAAATCGACTACCTGATCGAAGCCAGAATGGGCGACATGATGCCGGCCGTAAAAGGCTGGGTCACAAATCTGGTGGTCGACAAGGTTAAAAAGCTGGTGCCGGCCTATCAGTTACCCCAGGCGATCCCCTTCAAAAATGTTTTGCGCCGTGGCGCGGGTCAGGTTATCCGCCCGCTGACGACATCCCTGGATGACACTGCGGTGCTGCAATACACCGGCGGCACCACCGGCTTGCCCAAGGGCGCGATGCTGACCCATGGCAATCTGATCGCCAACATGCTGCAACTGCGTGCCTGCCTGTCCCAGCATGGCCCGGATGGTCAGCCGATGCTCAAGGACGGCCGCGAGATCATGATCGGCCCATTGCCGCTCTACCATATCTATGCTTTCACCGCCAATTGCATGGGGATGATGGTCACGGGCAACCATAACGTCCTGATCACCAATCCGCGCGACATCAAAGGGTTTATCAAGGAGCTCAAAAACTGGAAATTCACTGGTTTCCTTGGCCTTAACACCTTGTTTGTTGCGCTCATGGATCACCCTGACTTCAAGACCGTGGATTTCTCCGGGCTCAAAATCACCAACTCGGGCGGCACGGCGCTGGTCAAGGCCACGGCAGAGCGTTGGGAAAAACTCACGGGGTGCCGGATTGTTGAAGGTTACGGGCTCACTGAAACCTCCCCGGTGGCCAGTGCCAACCCTTGCGGTTCACTGGCAAGGCTGGGGACGGTGGGCATGCCGGTTCCCGGTACGGCCATGAAGGTGATCAGCGACGAAGGTGTCGACCTGGGCCTGGGCGAGAGAGGCGAGTTGTGCGTCAAAGGCCCTCAAGTGATGAAAGGCTACTGGCAAAACCCCGAGGCCACGGCCGAAGTACTGGATGCCGAGGGCTGGTTCAGGACCGGTGATATCGCAGTGATTGATCCGGATGGTTTTGTCCGTATTGTCGATCGCAAAAAAGACCTGATCATCGTCTCCGGTTTCAATGTGTACCCCAACGAAATTGAAGACATCGTGATGGCCCATCCAAAAGTGGCCAATTGCGCGGTCATTGGCGTACCGGACGATCGCACCGGGGAGGCGGTCAAATTGTTTGTCGTGCCTCGTGCAGGCGGAGTGACCGTTGAAGAACTGAAGGCTTACTGCAAGGACAACTTCACCGGTTATAAGGTGCCCAAGCAAATCGTGTTGCGCGATTCCTTGCCCATGACCCCAGTGGGCAAAATCCTGCGTCGCGAGTTACGAGATATCGCCTGATTCGTTCAGCCTGGCGACAGACGCCCGCTTGCCTTGAGGCAGTGGGCGTTTTTTTCAGCCATGAAAATGACCAATCGTTATCGATAGCCCCAAATGAATGATCTGTGAGGCCCGATATAGAGGGGTTTTGTCGTTAATAGAGTTTTTGCACTAATGATGACTTTGGATTGTCCTACAGTCAGGTTGGTGACTCTAAACCCTGTTTTTGGCTCTAGGCGGCCTTTGGCAAAGCTGCTACTCTCGGCGCGCTTTGTGACTTCTAGGTAAGTAAAAGCCAGATCTGTCCATTATAAAAATCAAACAAATAAGAACCGCACCCGATGCGGTGAAGAATTCGCGACGCTGAGGAGTGGGCTTCCATGATTGAAGGCTTTTGGAAGGATAAGTACCCAGCTGGGATTGCTGCTGAAATCAATCCCGATGAATATCCAAATATTCAGACGGTACTGCGAGAGTCTTGCCAGCGTTTCGCTGATAAACCGGCGTTCAGTAACCTCGGCAAAACCATCACCTACGGTGAGCTTTACGAGCAGTCCGGCGCATTTGCTGCCTGGTTGCAGCAGCACACCGACCTGCAACCCGGCGATCGCATCGCCGTGCAGTTGCCCAACCTGTTGCAATACCCGATCGCTGTGTTCGGAGCCATCCGCGCCGGCTTGATCGTGGTCAACACCAACCCGCTGTACACCGCGCGGGAAATGGAGCACCAATTCAAGGACTCCGGCGCCAAAGCGCTGGTATGCCTGGCGAACATGGCGCACCTGGCCGAGAAGGTCGTACCGCAGACCTCGGTCAAGTATGTGATTGTCACCGAAGTGGCTGACATGCTGGCGCCCTTCAAGCGTGTGCTGATCAACGCTGTCATCAAGTATGTGAAAAAGATGGTCCCGGCCTATTACTTGCCTCAGGCCATCAAGTTCAACGACGTGTTGAGCAAAGGCCGTGGCCAGCCGGTCAAGGAAGCGAACCCGGTAAGCAGTGAAGTTGCCGTGCTGCAATACACCGGTGGTACCACGGGTGTGGCCAAGGGCGCGATGCTGAGCCATCGCAACCTGATCGCCAACATGCTGCAGTGCAAGGCGTTGATGGGTTCCAACCTCAACGAGGGCAGTGAAATCCTGATTACGCCATTGCCGCTTTATCACATCTACGCATTTACCTTTCACTGCATGGCAATGATGTTGCTCGGCAACCACAACGTGCTGATCAGCAACCCCCGTGATTTGCCTGCGATGGTCAAGGAACTGTCCAAGTGGAAGTTCAGCGGTTTTGTCGGTCTTAACACCCTGTTTGTTGCTCTATGCAATAACGAGGCGTTCCGCAAGCTGGACTTTTCGGCCCTCAAGATGACGTTGTCGGGCGGCATGGCCTTGCAACTGTCGGTAGCTGAACGCTGGAAAACCGTGACGGGCAGCCCGATCTGCGAAGGTTATGGCATGACCGAAACCAGCCCTGTGGCTTCGGTGAACCCGATCCAGAACATTCAGGTAGGCACTATCGGCATTCCGATGCCTTCGACCCTGTGCAAAGTGATCAATGATGCCGGTGAAGAACTGCCGCTGGGCGAAATTGGCGAGCTGTGCATCAAGGGCCCGCAGGTCATGAAGGGTTACTGGCAGCGTCCTGACGCGACCGCCGAGATCATGGACAGCGATGGCTGGTTGAAGTCCGGTGATATTGCGGTCATTCAGCCTGATGGCTACATGCGTATCGTCGACCGCAAGAAAGACATGATCCTGGTGTCGGGTTTCAATGTTTACCCGAACGAACTGGAAGATGTGATGGCTTCCTTGCCTGGCGTATTGCAGTCAGCAGCAATCGGCATTCCGGATGAAAAGACCGGTGAATTGATCAAGGTGTTTATCGTGGTCAAGCCGGGCATGACGCTGACCAAGGATCAGGTCATGGCGCACATGCGTGCCAATCTGACTGCCTATAAGGCTCCGAAATTCGTCGAGTTCCGCGACAGTTTGCCGACTACCAACGTAGGTAAGATTCTGCGCCGTGAACTGCGAGACGAAGAGCTGAAGAAACTGGGCCTCAAGAAGTAACGGGCCTGGATACGAAAAAGCCCCGCATTGCGGGGCTTTTTTGTTTTGAACGCAACGCTTGTAGTCGCTGCCGAAGGCTGCGATGCAGGTGTGTGGCGTTCAAAAAACGGGCTGCTACGCAACCCTTCGCAGCCTTTGGTAGCGACTACAACACAAACTGTGCGAAGTTGACGCCGGTACCTGTCGGACGCACGTCCTGCAAGTAGGAGTCTTTGTCCGCGCTCAGCTCAAGGCTCATGGTCGGCGTACGTTTGTGCGTTGCGCGAACGACCATGCCTTCGCGTTTTTCACGCAGGAATGCAGTGGTCACCTTCAGGTGGAGCAGTTCGTCGGTGCTTGGGGTGTGCAGCAACAGGTGCACCCATTCGTATTGACCGATGGCCAGGCGGGCCAGCGGAATATCGAACCACCAGATGTTCTTGTTGGTGTTCAGTGCGGCGAAATGGCAGTTGTTGACGCCGAGTACCGCGCCGCCGAGTTCCTGGTTTCTGCGGGCAATAGCCAGCTTTTTATCGAGTTTCATAAACTTCCTACAATTGCGGATCTTCAGCGCCATAGCCTGAATACGTCGCGTATTCTCGGGGGTTAGCGAGCAAACATAAAGCCCAACCTGCTCTGATCGACGAAATGATCGGCAGAATTAAATGAAACTCGCTGCCGGGCCGGGGGGTCAACCTTGGAGTGGGCTTTTCACAGGTTTGGCGATCAAGTGCTTTCAAAGTCGCCAATTGGACTACTTTTAGGTACAACCCTTCGCTTGGAGGCGTGTGATCTCAATAACTCAGCGGCGAAAGGAGACGCTATGTTTTTTCCAGGCTTGAACGGCCTGCCTTTGGGCAAAGTCTTGATCAGAACGGTCAAGGAATTTATCGACGATGAGATGTCGACCTATGCCTCGGCGTTGGCCTATCAAATGCTGTTTTCGTTATTTCCGTTCATTCTGTTTCTGATTGCATTGATCGGCTTTTTGCATCTTCCCGATTTCTTTACCTGGCTGCGCCTGCAGTCCGAACTGGTGCTGCCACCGCAAGCGCTGGAACAGGTCAATCCGGTGATCGATCAATTACAGCAATCCAAGGGCGGATTGCTGTCGGTGGGTATCGTGATTGCGTTGTGGACAGCTTCCGCAGGCGTGCGGCTGATGATGAGTGCAATGAATGCCGCTTATGACGTGGTAGAAGGGCGTCCCATCTGGAAGCGTTTTCCGCTGTCGATTTTTTACACCATCGGTATTGCCGGCATGCTGCTGGTTGCTGCGGCACTGATGGTGCTCGGGCCACAGGTGATGAGCTGGCTCGCGGGGCAGGTAGGCCTTGAAGACTTTGTGGTGACGTTGTGGACCATCCTGCGCTGGCCGGTGATCATCCTGCTGCTGATGGTGGCCGTGGCGTTGATGTATTACGTGATGCCCGACGTGGAGCAGAAGTTTCGCTTCATTACGCCGGGCTCGGTGCTGGCAGTGGTGGTATGGATCATCGCGTCATTGGGTTTTGCCTTTTATGTCAAAACCTTCGCGGACTACAACGCCATGTATGGCAGTATCGGGGCAATCATCGTGCTGTTGCTGTACTTCTACATTTCGTCCGCAGTGCTGTTGTTGGGCGCTGAAATGAATGCTGTGATTGAACACATGTCGGCTGAAGGCAAGAATCCGGGTGAGAAGACGTTCGATGAGTCTGACGATCCTGATCCAAAGAAGCATGTCTCCGGCCTTGGGCGCGACCACTCCCTTAAACCCACTTCTGATGAATACTGACCATGATTCGTGAAATCTTGAAAATGGGCGATGAGCGTCTATTGCGTGTCGCAGAGCCAGTGCCGGATGAAATGTTCGACACGCCAGAACTCTGGCAATTGATCGACGACATGCTGCAGACCATGGAGCACGCAGGAGGCGTGGGCCTGGCGGCTCCGCAAATCGGGGTTGACCTGCAATTGGTCATCTTTGGATTCGAGCACAGCGAGCGTTACCCGGATGCTGAAGCCGTGCCTCAGACCATCCTGATCAATCCGTTGATCACGCCTCTGAGCCCGGCCCTTGAAGAAGACTGGGAGGGGTGCCTGTCAGTACCCGGTCTGCGTGGGGTCGTTGAGCGTTTTCACAAGATCCGCTACGAAGGCTTCACGCCCAAGGGTGAGCCGATCGTACGGGTGGCCGAAGGTTTTCATGCGCGGGTGGTACAGCATGAGTGTGATCACCTGATAGGTCGCCTTTATCCGTCACGGATCAAGGATTTCAGCAGGTTCGGTTTTATCGAGGTGCTGTTTCCTGATCTGGAGCCGGGTACCCAGGAGTAGTGGATCCCAGCGCTATCATCGCCTTGTTGCGTTGATAGCGAACCAGCCGCTCGTGCAGGGCGTGGGGCAACTCCACGTCCAGGCTGAACCCCAGCTTTTCATAGAACCCTTGCAGCTCGGGATCGCAGAACAACCAGACCGGTCCTTCGCAGGCTTTCACCGCATGCCTCACCAGCTCCCCTGCAACGCCTTGGCCGCGCAGTGCTGGCGCGACAAACAACCCGGTCAGCCAGTGGCCGTGAGCAATTGGCCGCAGACACAATCCGGCGACAATGTCCTCTTGGCGAGCGACCCATAATTGTGCGTCCTTGACCGCTTTCATCGACGATTGATGGGTACGGTAAAACTTGTTCATTAACGGCCATAAAGGTGCGTCAAGCGGGGCGTAAACAATCGCAGTCATAAGTCCACAGGCTTCAGGGAAGGGCTCGCAGTATAAACAAACAACGGAGTGGTTTTGTGCCGTTGTCGGTTTTTACTGGAAAGGGTTATTCGAAATTAAAACGCAAGAGCATTCATTCTTTTTTGAATAACGGGTTTTAATTAAAAGTTCGCAACGGATCAGTGTTATACCTGAGTTCACATCCTTGAACACTGGAGCGCACGACATGGCTAAAGGCATGGATTCAAAAAAGGCGGCGAAGAAAAAGCCGGCCAAAACAGCGGATGAAAAACGCGCTGATAAAAAATCCAAGAAATCCGATACTGGATTGTTTGGGCATTAAGTGATTTGCCGGGGGCTCAGTTCTTGGGCCCCTGCCAGTTTTAAAGTGCACATCCTCCATTTAGCTATTTTTTAAAGCGTGAGCGCTCCGTCGCAGCTTGATGGCTATGTGCTTGCACGTATCATTTGCCTAGCTATGCTCCACCGTTACGGGGCGTAGGCGATAAATGCTTTAACCCTCGAAGTGCGTACAGCTCTAACGTTAAAAGTTTAAAGCGCAGCCTTGAAACTTTTGAATTATCAATAGACAGCACCTCCAGGGATTGAGCCATGTTTAATTTGCATAACAAAGCCGACCTGCTTGAGAACAAACGTCTAAACGGCTCATTGAATGACACGTTAGCGAAGGTGCAGGCCATCAGTCGGTCCATGGCCATTATTGAATTCGCTCCGGATGGCACCATTCTTGATGCCAACGAGAACTTTTGCAGGGTAATGGGCTATTGCGCTGACGAAATCCGGGGCAAGCATCACCGGATTTTTTGCGAAGATAGTTACCAGAGGTCCAGCGACTACAGTCATTTCTGGAGTGATCTGGCCCGTGGAGAACCGTTGAACGGTACCTTTTCACGGCTCGACAAGGCCGGGCGCGAGGTGTGGCTTGAAGCCAGTTACATGCCCATTGTCGGCGCAGATCAGCACGTCACCCGCGTGATCAAGGTGGCTTCGGATATCACCGCTCGAATCAACAAAGAGCACGAAAACCAGAGCATTGTGAACGCCTTGAGCCGCTCGATGGCAATGATCGAGTTTTCTCCTGATGGCCGGGTGATCAATGCCAATCAGAACTTTCTCAATACCATGCATTACTCGCTGAGTGAAATCGTCGGTCAGCACCACGGCATGTTCTGTCGGCCCCATGAGGCCGAATCATCGGGTTATAAAGCATTTTGGGCTTCGCTCAATCGTGGCGAGTATCACTCCAGGCGTTTTGAACGGGTCGACAAACATGGGCACACGGTTTATCTCGAAGCCTCCTACAACCCGATTTTTGATGCCAAGGGCCGTTTGTACAAGGTGGTGAAGTTTGCCAGTGATATCACAGCTCAAGTCACCAATCTGCAAACTGCCGCCGAATCGGCCCACAGCACGTCGGTGCAAAACGACGCCTGTGCGCAGAAAGGCTCACAGGTGGTTCAGCAGACTGTGCAAATCATTGAAGCCATCTCCAAAGACCTCAACGAGGCGGCGCAAAGCATTGATGCGGTGAGCAAGCAGTCGGACAGCATCGGGAAGATTGTGCAGACCATTCGCGGGATTGCCGATCAAACCAATTTGCTGGCGCTCAATGCCGCGATCGAAGCGGCGAGGGCAGGGGAGCATGGTCGCGGGTTTGCCGTGGTGGCGGATGAGGTGAGAAGTCTGGCGGCGCGTACCAGTGCGGCCACCCTGGAGATTGTCGAAGTGGTCCGCAGAAACCATGACCTCTCGCTGAGTGCAGTGACCAGTATGCAGTCAAGTCTGAGTCGAACCGGCCTGGGGGTCGAACTGGCGAATGAAGCCGGGGAGGCGATTCTGGAAATCCAGCAAGGCTCCAGGCATGTGGTCGATGCCATCAGCCAGTTCAACTCAACGTTGCAACTGCATTAATTAACTGTGGGAGCAGGGGCCTTAGCTGCTCTCACGCACCATCAGTTCAAAACCCATGTCTTGCACCGGATTGGCCACTTTGTTGCCGGCCATCAGTGTGAGCATCTGCTCGGCCGCACGACGGCCGATGGCTTCTCGGGGGGTACGAATACTGCTTAAGCGCGGCACCATGAATTCCGAGGACGGCAGGTCGTTAAAACCTAATATGGCGATTTGCTCCGGGATTTTAATGCCGGTGCGTGCGGCTTCCAGCAGTGCGCCCTGGGCAAGGTCATCGTTGCCGAAAAAGATCGCATCTACCTGCGGATGGCTGGCCAGCAACTGCAGGAACAGTTCGCCACCAAGGCCAACAGAGGACGGGCGCGGTGTCAGCAGTTCAAGCTCCGGGTTGTACAAACCCGCCTGCTGCAAGGCGCGGCGAAAACCTTCGCCACGCAACAGCGTGCGCTGATCAAGTTGGGCGCCTATATAGGCCAGGCGCTTGCGGCCACGGGAGATCAGGTGCCGGGCAGCGGTTTCACCGGCCTTCAATTGGGAGAACCCGACGCAGTTCAGGCCCTCGGCGGCATCCAGCTCCATCATGTACACGCAGGGTACATTGCTGCTTTCAATCATCCGTCGTGAGCTTTCGGAACGGTCAAATCCGGTCAGCAGGAGGCCGCGCGGCTGATAGGCCATATAGTTGCGCAGCAGGTTCTCTTCTTCATCACGGGAGTAGTGAAAGTTGCCGATCAGCACCTCAAAACCCCGAGGACGCAATACGTCATGTATGGCTTCGAGGGTGTCGATAAACAGCAGGTTGGACAAGGACGGAACCAGCACCACGACGGAGTGGCTCTGTGCTGAAGCCAGTGCCCGGGCGGCCGGGTTGACCACGTAGTTCAGCTCATCGGCGGCAATTCGCACCTTTTCGGCAAGGTCCGTGGCGACGCTGCTGATACCGCGCAAGGCACGGGAGGCAGTGATGGGGCTGACCCCGGCCAGGCGGGCTACTTCGTTAAGGGTGGGGCGACCCGTGGTTCGGGTGTTTTTATCGTTTTTAGAGGTGGTCATCGGGGCGGCTTGCCAAACAAAAAACAAGTCACTAAGGTAGCGCTGTCCTGACGTGCCCGCAATTGCCTGATTGTGTGTAAATCAGTTACCCCAGCTTTGTATGTCGAGAGCGTCACCGCGTCTCCCCATAAAAATGAGAAATAGACGTCGGTAGCCTAGGCTTTGTGCTTTGCTTTCAAGTATTGAACGCATGGACAAAGACAGCGCTGTCTACGGACTGAGGTGTTTCATGAGTCAACCTATCACTGCTCTGGTCATCATGGGCGTTGCCGGCTGCGGCAAGTCCAGCGTTAGCCAGGCACTGTGCCAGCTCAATGGCGCGACCCCGATTGAAGGCGATGCGTTTCACCCTGCGGCCAACATCGACAAAATGAGTGCCGGTATTCCCCTGACCGATGAAGATCGTGCCGGCTGGTTAGACAGCCTGTGCGATGAATTGCGTCGTGCGGTTGCCAGTGGCCAGCGTCCGGTCTTGACCTGCTCGGCGCTAAAACTGCGTTATCGCGAGCGTTTGCGTGATGCGGTTGACGGTCTGGGCTTTGTTTTTCTGGAACTGACCCCCGAGGTTGCCGCTGCGCGAGTGGCCGATCGTCCGGGGCACTTCATGCCCAAGACCCTGATTGACAGTCAGTTCGCTGCACTTGAGTCTCCGACCAATGAGTCATTGGTGCTGACCTTGAATGCAGCCGAGATGAACATTAAGCAATTAGCGAGCGCTGCCCGGGATTGGTGGTGCGAGCAGACGGTAATGGCAACCTCATGATGTTGTTTCAAACAGATAGCGCTACCTGCCTCGGCTGTAGCGGCACCTACGTACTTGATAAGAACAAAAAGGCAGGAGACGCCCCATGCTAGGCATGTCCCACAATACGTTTCTGCTGCTCGATGCAGTGGTCACCATCATCGGCCTGATCGTATTGATCACCCGATTCAAGCTGCACCCGTTTATTGCCTTGATCATTGCCTCGGCGTTTCTTGGCTTGACCGCCGGCATGCCTGCCAACCTGATCATCAAGTCGTTCCAGGACGGTTTTGGTGGTGTATTGGGCTTTGTCGGGATCATCCTGGCGCTGGGCACCATGCTTGGCAAAATGATGGCCGACTCCGGGGGGGCTGACCAGATCGCCCGGACCCTGATCCGTGCCTTCGGCAAGGAAAAGGTGCAATGGGCGATGATGTTTGCCGCCTTCCTGGTGGGTATTCCGTTGTTCTTCGAAATCGGCTTTGTGCTGCTGATTCCGTTGGTGTTTATCGTTGCGCGTCGTACCGGCGTGTCGATCATCAAAATCGGTATTCCGTTGCTCGCAGGTTTGTCAGCCGTTCACGGTCTGGTGCCGCCGCACCCGGGGCCGCTGCTGGCCATTGGTGTATTCGGTGCTGACATCGGCAAGACCATTTTGTACGGCCTGATCGTTGCACTGCCTACCGCGATCATTGCCGGTCCGATTTATGGCACGTTCATCTCCAAGTACATCCCGGGTCACGCTTCCCAGGAGTTGATGGACCAATTGGCGAGCGAGCCGGAATCCAGCACGCTGCCGAGCTTCTCCATCACCTTGATCACTGTGCTGCTGCCAGTATTCCTGATGCTGCTCAAGACGTTTGCCGACGTTGCGCTGCCTGATGGCAACTTCTTCCGTGTCTGGATGGACATGATCGGTCACCCGATCAGTGCCCTGTTGCTGGCATTGCTGCTGGCGTTGTACACCTTTGGCGCGCGCCAGGGGATCGACTCCAAGCGCATCCTCAAACTGCTGGACGCGAGCCTGGCCCCTACCGCAGCGATCATTCTGATCATCGGCGCGGGCGGCGGGTTCAAGCAAATGCTGGTAGCCAGCGGTGTGGGTGACGTGATCGGCCATATGGCGGTGAACGCGCAAATTTCGCCAATCCTGCTGGCCTGGCTGGTGGCGGCGGTGATTCGTATTGCAACAGGTTCTGCGACCGTGGCAACGATTACCGGGGCGGGGATTGTATTGCCGGTAGTGGATATGATTCCGGGCGTTAACCGCGAACTGCTGGTGCTGGCAACAGGGGCGGGCTCGTTGATTCTGTCTCACGTCAACGATGCCGGTTTCTGGTTGGTGAAGCAGTACTTCAACATGACAGTGGCTGAAACGTTCAAGACCTGGACCGCGATGGAAACCATCCTGTCGATTGTAGGTTTGATCTTTATTCTGCTGCTGTCGTTGGTGGTTTAAGCGTCACCAAACCTGTGGGAGCGGGCTGGCTCGCGATAAGCGCAACGCGGTGTATCTATTGCACCGCGGCGATCCAATCGCGAGCCAGCCCGCTCCCACACGGGTTTATGGCTTAGCCCGGGTTAAAGCCGTCAGCCCGGAACATGGCGCGGATACCACGTAGCGCCTGGCGAATACGGTCCTGGTTTTCAATCAGGGCAAAACGCACATGATCGTCGCCGTATTCACCAAATCCTACGCCTGGGGACACACAGACTTTGGCATCCGCCAGCAACTTCTTGGCGAATTCCAGTGAGCCCATGTGTGCATAAGCCTCCGGGATCTTGGCCCAGATATACATCGAAGCTTTCGGGTTTTCGACCATCCAGCCCAGTTCGTGCAGCCCTTTGACGATGACGTTACGGCGCTGGCGGTACTGCTCGGCAATATCCTTGACGCACTGCTGGTCGCCTTCGAGCGCAGCGATCGCGGCCACTTGCAGCGGAGTGAAGGTGCCATAGTCGTGGTAGCTCTTGATCCGCGCCAGAGCGTTGACCAACTCCGGATTGCCCACCATGAAACCAATACGCCAGCCTGCCATGTTGTAGCTTTTGGACAGCGTGAAGAACTCCACGGCTACGTCCTTGGCGCCAGGTACTTGCATGATCGAAGGTGCTTTCCAGCCGTCGTAGACGATATCGGCGTAAGCCAGATCGTGAACCACCAACACATCGTATTGCTTGGCCAGGGCCACCACGCGCTCGAAAAAGTCCAGCTCCACGCATTGCGCCGTCGGATTGGACGGGAAGCCCAGAATCATCATTTTTGGCTTGGGGATCGAACCGCGAATGGCTTTTTCCAGCTCGGCAAAAAAGTCCACACCGGGGATCAGCGGCACCGAACGCACCTGGGCGCCGGCAATCACGGCACCGTAAATGTGGATCGGGTAGCTGGGATTAGGCACCAGCACGGTATCGCCCTGATCCAGGGTGGCCAGCATCAAGTGTGCCAGGCCCTCTTTGGAGCCGATGGTGACGATGGCTTCGTGTTCCGGATCGATCTCAACGTTGTAACGGTCGGCATACCAACGAGAAATAGCCCGGCGCAGACGGGGAATACCCCGCGAAGTCGAGTAGCCGTGAGTGTCTTCACGCTGTGCGACGGTGCAGAGTTTTTCGACGATATGAGGAGGCGTCGGGCCGTCAGGGTTGCCCATGCTGAAGTCGATGATGTCTTCGCCGCGACGTCGGGCGGCCATCTTCAGCTCAGCCGTGATGTTGAAAACGTAAGGGGGGAGTCGATCGATGCGCGCAAAACGGCGCGGCGAACCTTGGTCTGCCATGTGAGCCTCTGATACGTAAGCGCCCGGAACCGTCCGAGCGACGTTGACCACTGCGGTGGTCCGGGCAAAACAATACGGGCGGTGATGGCCTTTTGTCTAGATGCTGTCGGGGTCTATTTTTCCGCTGATCCGACCCAGCTGTATATTTGTTCCTATACTCAGCTGCTAAGTTTCCTACTTACTCTATCGAGCATGCCCCATGGATCAAATAGAAAAGTTCGAACTGTCAGCTCCGCGATTTGCCAAAGGTCAGTTTCAACTGATCGCGGGTTTGGGTGGCCGTTTCACTGAGGAGACCGCTGATCGAATTCCACAATTGTGGGAAAAATTCATCCCGGAAATCGGAAAAGTGCCAAGTCAAATTGGCGATGAAACCTACGGCGTTTGTTGTAACCCTGATGGCAAAGGAGGCTTCGAATACATTGCCGGCGTGGCCATCAGCAAGTTGGACGATCTTCCTGAACGGTATCGCTGGATCGAACTGCAAGAGCAGTCGTATGCGGTCTTTGAACATCGCGGCCCACTGGACACCCTTGCGCAGACGTTTCAGGCAATCTGGCAAGACTGGTTGCCTCATTCGGGCTACGAAGCTGCTGATGCGCCCGAGTTTGAACGTTACAGCGCGGACTTCAATCCGGACACCGGCGCAGGGCTGTTAGAAATCTGGTTGCCTGTTAAAAAGCCGATTTAGCTTGCGCGCAGTTGGGGCTGCGACGGTGATATCAGGGGCAGTACCAGGCGTCGCTCGCCACGGTAGGCTTCGCCTTGTTCGATCCAGCCCTGGCTCAGATAAAAAGCCAGGGCGCTGGCGTTGAACGGGCTTACCGACAGCATCAATAGCCGAATTTCGGGCCAGAACTGTCGAATGGCCCGGGGGAGTTCACGCAGGCAGGCTTTACCCAACCCCAGGCCCTGAACGCCGCTGTCGACTTGAAACGCATGCAAGGTTGCGCTGCCAGGCTCAGCCCAATGGGCCAAAAGCGGCTCACGCTTGAGCAGCATAAAGGCAACCGGAAACTCCTCACTGAGCAGCGCCAATCCCTTGATCCCCGCGTGCGGCTGAGCAGGCAGTGAGTGCAAGGCCGAAGCAATGTCGCCGCAAAAAGCGATTTGCTCAGGAGCTACCTCAATCTTGCGCAGTTGCTCGCGTTGCAGGGGGGTAAGGTCTTCATAAGCGCAGAGGCGGGTGTTCATATCTGGATTCTGTCGAGGCGCAATAGGGGGCAACTGACGGGTTGGATCAGTTACTGCTGAGCAGCACGTCAGTTTCTACCCATCAGGGGGCCAAATACAGATTTATTCGTCTATCGGTTTTCAGTTCATCGGCAAGCTGAAGGTGAAAACCGTGCCATGAACTTCATCGGAGGCGACTTCGAGTTGGCCTCCATGGGACAGGGCGATCTGGCTGGCAATGTACAACCCAAGTCCAAGACCGGCTTGCGGGATGTGGTTGGCCGGACGTGAATAGGGTTTGAACAAGTGTGGCAGCACATCAGCCGGAATGGTCTTGCCCTGGTTGGCCACCCTGATACTGAACACGCCATCCTGGGTCTGGATGGCGACGCGCACCGTGCCGGTGGAAGAGCCATGGGTGATGGCGTTGATCAGCAGGTTGGAGAGCAGTTGTGCCAAGCGGCCACTGTCACATTGAAGACCTTTGAGTTGACCTATCTGCGAGAGGATCAACCGCTCGGGATGAACATTTTGTATCTCTGAAATCACGTGGCTGAATACCTGATTCAGATCCCGGCATTCGCTCAAGGTCACGGGGATTCCGCTGCCGAGCCGTCCCCGGGCAAAGTCCAGGACGTCATTGACCAGCTGCGAGGCCCGATGGCCAGAGGTCAGGATGTGCTGCACCAGAACGTAGGTCTGCGGGTTGGAGTGCTTGCGCAGCAAGCGCTCGGCGGCGGCCGTAATGGCGAATAACGGGTTGCGCAAGTCATGGCCGATAACGGCGATAAATTGTTCGCGCAACTCAGCATTTTCTCGCTCCTGCTGCAGCGCTGTTTCTGTGCGCTGCAGGTTTTCTTCTGCTTCGATTTGCAGCGATAGCAGGCGTGAAAAAGACTCCATTGTCGACTGGATGGTGCTGTCCCTGAGGCGTGCAGGCTCTGGGTCAAGTGCACACAGGGTGCCGAAAAAACTGCCGTCGGTACGCCACACCGGAATCGTGATGTAGCTCTTGAAACGATACATTTTTGGCGTGTGATGGTTCTGGTACAGCGGATCTTCGCTGGCGTTGTCGATGACGATCGGCAGGTGCGAGTTCATGCTTTCAAAGCACAGGGTACTGACCAGGTCCAGCTCTCCACCCGGCTGCAAACCAAAGTTCAGATTGTCGAGTACCGCGCAGGCGGTCCAGGTTGTTTGGGTGACACGGGCAACGGCGGCAAAGCGCATTCCGGTCATTTCAGTAATGACCTTGAGGATCGCTGGAACAGCACTGATCCGGTTAATCGTTGCGATATCGTCAATCGCGCCTTGCGCCATGGTGGATGCTCTTGCTTAAAAAATTGATTCTAGTCATAACACTGAGCGTGGCACAAATTCCTGGAGGATTTGTATACAGGCCTGAGTTGGGCCAATAAAAAAGGCCGCCTCCTTCATAAATAAGGGGCGGCCTTTTTATTTAAATCAACTCAAGTGTCTTGTTTGTCCTGCAGGACCTCAGCTGTTTTGGCGTCGAGATCAACGTCCCACTTAACGCCTTTGGTATCGCGTAATTCAACTTCATAAACCAGTTTGCCGTAGGAATGATCAAGCTCTGTATCGAGAATGGTTGCGCCTGGGTGTTTATCCAGCGCCGCTTGATTCAACTTTTCAAATGAGGTGATTTCACCCGACTTGATCAGCCCTGGAATATGGTCTGGGCGTACATCTGCCTGGGCAACACCGGCAGTCAGTGCCAGGGCAAGAGTGGCGAATACTATATTCAGTGCTTTCATGTTTAATCCCTTGGGGTTGAGGTGTTTAAGTGGGATCAGATTATCCGGCGCAACTTAACTCATCCTTAATTTCCACCCCGTTACAGGTTAGCGGTTTCAGTAGCCATTCTTTTCCAGCACTTGGTTGACGCTGTGTGGAGCCGATCGCTGGTAGTACGTGAGCAGTTCGCTTGCGCGGTTAGTGAAAATACCGTCGACGCCTGCGTCCATTGCCTTCTTGAAGTCCACGGGTTCGTCGAGGGTGTACACGTGTACCAGCAAGCCCTTGTCGTGGGTCGCCTTGTTCATCCACGGCTTGATCAGGTCGAAGTAGCTCTGGTCACCGCCGCGGGTCAACGCTGCCGAAGGGCCTGTACCGATGGCTCCGTTGGCCTTGGCAAAGTCGAGCCACTGGATGAACTCGGCCTTGTCCTTAGGCTGCAGCTTGGCGTAATACGCAGCTTTATCCTTCTCGCCCGAGTCGGCGAAGCGCTGAGTGGTGTTCGGTGTCATACCGCCTTCACCGACCCATAACAGCAGGATTTTTGGTGTGTTGGGCATTTCTTTTTGCAGCAGTTCGAGGCTGTTTTTGTCAAAGGTTTGCAACATTATCCGGCCTTTTCCCTGGCCGACCAGAGGCTCTGCCGTTGTTGTTGCCGGTTCGAGCCAGCCACGTTCGCTCAGTTTGTTTTTCAGGTCGTGCTCAAGCCCCGGGAACTGTTTGGGCTCTTTGGTTTCGATGTACAGGCCAGGCTTGTGTTGCGGGTTGCCTTGGGCAATATCGATTATTTCGTCCAGCGTCAGAATGGGCAGCCCAACATAGGATGGGCGCGCACGATCGGGATAAGCCTGATTGAACCAGCTACCGGCATCCAGGGTTTTAAGCTCGGCCAGCGTGAAGGCGCTGGCGGGACTGTCCTTGCGTTCCGGGAATTTTTTGGCCACGTCGGTGGTGCGTAACAGGCTGTTGTCATGTAACGCAAACAGAACCCCGTCCTTGCTGCGTTGAAGGTCCATTTCCAGATAGTCGGCGCCCAGGTCCCGGGCGAGGGTATAGGCTGCTGCTGTTGATTCCGGGGCGTCGAAGGAGGCACCCCGATGTGCAATCACTGCAGGACGCGGTATGCCATGAGCGTTGGCCAGTGCCGCCTCGGTCGTGCTGGATGCGCTGGCGGCCTGTGCGCCGCCCATGCCCAGAAGCAGGCTCAGTAGCAGGGCGGTTTTGCCAAAAGGGTCAGGCATGGGTTGAGTTCCTTTCAATCAGAAAAATAGAGGTCGCCTTTTTAACAACACGGCAGCCATGGGTACTATCAAGAATCCGACACAAACGAGTGTCTTGTTTGGTTTTAAGCGTTTTTTCTTACAAATGTGCAGTATTCTTGGCCACATCAGTGCCCCCGGCAGAGGGGCAGGCGTTAAATCTTGCGTGTAAACCATCGTTCCAGAGCCTCTGGGCTCGTCAGTGAGGTTTACCATGCGTATCACTTCGCAACTAATCTGCCAGGCCGCCGACCAGCTAAACGGCTTTGTCGGTTTAAATCGCAAGACAGGCCAGCACATTGTCCGTTTCAGTGAGGATTCCTTCGGGATGGATGTCGCTGACGACAACATTACGCCCGCCAGCGAGTTTGTCTGGCACGCCGATGGCGCAGACACCATGACCCTCAAGCGCGAGCTGATTCAGTTATTACTGGATCAAAATATTGATGATCGTTTGAACATCACCGAGCCATTGCGTGTGTACATGCAGCGTCTGGACGTGCCTGAGATTTCGGCTGTACGCCGTTGCGTCAATTGAGTGGAGCAGCCCAGGACACTATTTTTTCCTGGGCTGCTATTCAATACGGCTGTGAAAGAGTGTCTGCAGCGCTGATACTGATTTTGTTACGGCCCGTATTTTTTGCGATATACAGTGCTTTATCGGCTTCATTCAACCAAGTGGAAGCGTTTTGAAACTCGGGGCGGCAAGAGGCCAGTCCAATGCTCAGGCTTACGCTTATCCGCAGTTCAGGCTCGTCCGCGTGTTGAAAGTTGCAAAATACCTGACGCAGTCGCTCCATGATTTCCTGGGCCTGATGCAGAGAGCGGTTGGGCAGGATGATGCAGAATTCATCACCGCCATACCGACCAGCCAGGTCTTGAGCGCGCAAGTTGTCCTTGAGCTCCTTGCTGAGCTGGCGCAATACACAATCACCGACGATATGCCCGTAGGTATCATTGATCTGCTTGAAATGGTCGATATCAATCAGGGCCAGGGTGGCGGGCGAACGACTCTCCCGGCTTTGCAGGAAGCTCAGGTGCAGCAGGTCTTTCCATGAGCCGTGATTGAGCAGCCCGGTCAGGCTGTCGGTGCGGCTCAGGGTGCTCAGTGCGCGTTTATGCTCGGCCAAGGTTATCGCCAGGCGATAGCTGACCATGCCTACAGAAAACGGATAAAGAATCAGCACCGGTATGCAGGCATAGACTTGCAGGCTGTTGGTTTCAGGCGTGAAGGCAGCTCCCAGAAACAGAAGCGAAATCAGGACCCCTGCCAGCTGCGCCAACACACCGTACAGGAGAAATCTTGGCCCTCCTGCCGCGACGTTATGCATCATCATCATGGACACAATAATGACTGTCGGCAGCGCGTTGAACTGGATGGTTGCTGCCCAGAACCCCCCGCACAGCGAGTCAATCAAGATGTTTCGCCGCTCAGTCCGATACGGATAGGTCGCACGTGAAGACAATTGGAATGCCAGGTGTGGCCATACGAGTGCATTGAACAGCAGCAGTCCCCATAGCCAGATGGGCTTGTCGAGAGGGTACAGGGCGGCTACCAGACTGAGCCCGCCAAACCCTGAACCTATGGCACGTGGCGTATAAATACGCTTGGCAAACGACAAGCCTTTGCCTCTTTTATTGTCCATGGTTATCTGCGTGAGATGTTTGGACCATGAGTCCGGATACCGCTGGGTATCCGGGCCGCCGATTGCTTGCTGACACCCGTTGTCGAGAATACATCGCACATATTCCGCACATTTTTGGAACGGTTATGGATGCAGACTAGCTCTATTAAGTCGAAGGCGAGTCAGCGTTGGTGACAATGTCTGTGGCCACTGTTAGTTCTTATAGAATGACGATCAACCGCTAACAGGCCGGAAAGCAAGATAATACTCATTTTTTCACCGGAGGCTTCATGCCATGGCACTCGACTCACGCAGTGCTGAGCGGCTTAAACCCGCTGAGCGTTATCAAGGTGCATTTCGAAATGATGGCGCCCGGCCGTCCTCCAGTCTTGGCAAGACCTTGGGTATTTTTTGGAGAATGCTTTTTCAAAAGCCTGCGAGTACACGTCCTGCAGGTGTGATTCCGGTCAAGCCGTTAACCTGTGAACAGTTGGCTGCGGCACCTGACTTCAGTGTCTATCGATTGGGGCACTCGACCTTGCTGCTCAAGCTCAATGGCAAGTACTGGCTGACCGATCCCGTCTACGCGCAGCGTGCCTCACCGCTGCAGTGGATTGGCCCCAAGCGTTTCCATGCTCCCCCCATCAGCCTTCAAGAGCTTCCACCGTTGGAGGCCGTGATTCTTTCCCATAATCACTACGATCACCTGGACCAAAAAACCGTGTTGCAACTGGCGGCTAAAACGCAGCATTTTTTGGCGCCGCTGGGTGTCGGCGACCTGTTGATCAAATGGGGAGTACAGGCCAGCAAAGTTCAGCAACTGGATTGGTGGCAAGACACCCATGTTGCAGGCATTCGTTTTATCGCCACTCCATCCCAGCACTTTTCAGGCCGCGGCCTGTTTGATCACAACCAGACGCTTTGGGCATCCTGGGTGATGATCATTGATGGGGTGCGGATTTTCTTCAGTGGAGATTCGGGGTACTTCGACGGCTTCAAGCTGATTGGTGAACAGTTGGGACCATTCGACCTGACTCTAATGGAAACGGGGGCCTACAACGTCGATTGGCCACATGTACACATGCAGCCCGAGCACAGCCTGCAAGCCCACATCGACCTCAATGGACGTTGGCTAATGCCGATTCACAACGGCACCTTTGATCTGGCTTTCCATGCCTGGTCCGAGCCGTTTGACCGTATTGTGGCGTTGGCGGAGCAACGCAATGTACTCATTACAACGCCACAAATGGGGGAAGTGTTCAACCTGATGCAGCCCCACAAAGGGCGTGCCTGGTGGCTTGAAGTACACACCCCGGAGTAGTAGGGCCGGGGTTTACTCGATCATGGCAAAGTCTTCGCGGCCCATCGGGTCGGGTGTAGTGCCGCGAACATTGCCCCCGCGACCGGGCGCAAACCCGGGAAAGAACACCAGCCCTTGCGCCTCCAGGCTGTAGGCGAGGGCCAGCCGGGTAACGTCGCGCACAGGGCCTTGGGCTTCGAAGCGTTCAATTGCCGGGACTGAAACCCCGGACTGCTGGCTCAGATACTCGAGATTCCAGCCAAGCATTTCGCGGGCTTGCGCGCAGTGCAGCGGGGTAAATTGATTAATGACAATGCGTTCAAACGTACTGCGCGTGGCTGAATGAGGCATGGGTGTTCTCCAGGGCTGAGTCAGTGCTTGAAAATATACTGTGTTTTTATACAGTTATTTTTGGCGTGGATCAAACTCGTTATCTGATAAGTCCCGACCGGAAAAGTCGCCTCATTTATCTCCTCTCAAGATACCGACCACTCGGTTGGACTGCCCCCCAGTCGATTCACGGGTGTCGTATCTGTTGGCCACACGCAGTTAATTTTTTCACAAAAAAAAGGGCCAACAATCGTTGGCCCTTCTTGTTTGCTACGTATGGCTTAACTCAAGCCTCGTATCAATCCCAGCTCAATGCACCACCGGTTTGGTATTCAATTACCCGCGTTTCGAAGAAATTTTTCTCTTTCTTCAAGTCCATGATTTCGCTCATCCATGGGAACGGGTTGGTCGTGCCCGGGTATTCTTCTTTCAGGCCGATTTGCGACAGGCGGCGGTTGGCGATGAATTTGAGGTAGTCCTCCATCATCGCGGCGTTCATGCCCAGTACGCCGCGCGGCATGGTGTCGCGAGCGTATTCGATTTCCAGTTGGGTGCCTTGCAGGATCATCTGCGAAGCTTCTTCCTTCATTTCAGCGTCCCACAGATGCGGGTTTTCGATTTTGATCTGGTTGATCACATCGATGCCGAAGTTCAGGTGCATGGATTCGTCGCGCAGGATGTATTGGAACTGCTCGGCGACACCGGTCATTTTGTTGCGACGGCCCATCGACAGGATCTGGGTAAAGCCGCAATAGAAGAAGATGCCTTCCAGAACGCAGTAGTAGGCGATCAGGTTGCGCAGCAGCTCTTTATCGGTCTCAACGGTGCCGGTTTCGAACTTCGGATCGGAGATCGAACGGGTGTATTTGAGGCCCCAGGTGGCTTTTTTAGCGACCGACGGGATCTCGTGGTACATGTTGAAGATCTCGCCTTCATCCATGGCCAGCGATTCGATGCAGTACTGGTAGGCGTGGGTGTGGATCGCCTCTTCGAATGCCTGGCGCAGGATGTACTGGCGGCATTCAGGGTTGGTGATCAGGCGGTACACGGCCAGCACCAGGTTGTTGGCAACCAGGGAGTCGGCGGTGGAGAAGAAGCCCAGGTTGCGCATCACGATGCGGCGCTCGTCGTCGGTCAGGCCTTCCGGGTTTTTCCAGAGGGCGATGTCGGCGGTCATGTTGACTTCTTGCGGCATCCAGTGGTTTGCGCAACCGTCCAGGTACTTCTGCCAGGCCCAGTCGTACTTGAACGGCACGAGCTGGTTGAGGTCGGCGCGGCAGTTGATCATCATCTTTTCGTCAACCGCAACACGGGCGGAAGCGCCTTCGAGTTCGGCCAGACCTTCAGCGATGTCGAGGTTGTCCAGGGCAGCCTTGGCGCGAATGATCGCGGCCGAGTCGCTGGCGGTCACTGCACGGGCTTCCTGGGCTGCTACGCCGCCGGCGGCGTCGAGGCGGTCCATGTTGGCTTCGGTTGCGTGGCCTGCGTTGGCGCCTTTAACAGCGACTTCGCCTTCGTCTTCTTTGTCGAATTCGTCCCAGCTCAGCATGACGTATCGTCTCCTGCGTGAGGGCCTGTTGGCTGTGTGAAAACACTGATGGTTTGGTTTTTACACGGCCATAGGCCACTTGGATCTAAGAAATGTTGCTTGCAGTAGCGTTGTGCTCACGCAAAAACATGAATGTGTACGTTGGCTTGTACCGCTGTCGCTCAGGGGAGGAGGTTTTACCTGCACTCACCCTGGGCCTTGAGGCCGTAGCAGCGTGGATTTACAGCCCGCCAAGGGGATATATCAAGCCTTTTTGATGGCCGCAGTATACGGCTTTTGCACAAGGTATTTCAGCCAGTTTTTTTTCAGGGGATGCGACGAAACGCCCTAAATTTATCCTGGGCTTAAGGAAGGCTGGGGCTGGGCGAGGGTTTACAGGAGCAGAAGTTTTTTTGTCATGGGGCCAAGAGGTCGAATGACCTGTGGCTAGAGGGGGAATGAGTCGGGCTTTGGTGCGAGGCAGGATCAAGCCCGGCCGAAACCGGGCGTTAAGTCGATGCGGTGTCAGCTGAGGCGATGGCCGTTGGTACGGTCATAACCATCTTCGGCAAAACCTGCCGAGCGGGTGTTGTCATAGCCATCTTCGGCAAAGCTGGCCGAGCGTGTGCTGTCGTAACCGTCTTCTGCAAAGCTGGCCGAGCGTGTGCTGTTGTAGCCGTCTTCTGTAAAGCTGGCTGCGTGAGTGCGGTCATAACCGTCAGCGGCAAACGCTGCGCTGGCCAGAACTGACAAACTAAAAGCCACTATCAAGGAGCGTTTCATTTAATAATTCCCGTGCGATACAGGCGCAGGCGCACAACTGTTCAAGGGCGATATAAGTTGCGTTGAAAGTTGCAATTAAGTGCCGCGAGGGATCGCTTATATAAGTAAGTTGATTAACGCTTTAATAAACCGGGTGCGATGAATCAGCCGTTGGAACAACCGTTACCCATCACGCGGTATTCGAGGGTGTGCTGCATGCCCTGGGAGTCTTCGTAGACCATTTGCGCCGGTACGACTTCGCAGACGCTGGGGATTTCGCTCATGGAAATCACTTTGGCAATGTCCAGTTCGGAAGAGTAGGAATACTGTTCAACGGCAGGTTGCTGGTGCGTAGCCTGTGTGCTTGTTTCATCCGCCATGGCGGTTAAACACACACTGCTCAGAGCCAGAACTAACAACGCTTTCATTTCGAAATTACCTGTTTTAGGTCGAGTGGGGTCACACAGCCCTTGTGAGGCTGTGTGTGAAACTGAGTGATGAAGAGCGACTAAACTTGCCTTCGTGGGGGCTGTAACTTGGGTTAATCGCGGTGCCTTGGTTGGCGAGATGAATTTTAGGCCTGCGCCGCACGGGCATATAGAGGGGGTTTTGATAAAGACTGTTGACAGTTTCTGCAACAATCGTCGAAAACAGGGTTGGTTTTGGACGTTTGCAAGGTGGGCACCCAGCCGTAACGGGCTGTAAGTACTGTGCTTGAGCCTTGCGCAGGAAAACCATAGTTTTTTTGCGTGTTTCTTACTACCAACGTCGAATGGATCTCACGGCTTGGCCCGGCTAAAACAGGGTCATAAAACAACAACTACAAGCATTGAGGTATGAAACATGAGTGCCGCTTCCCTGTATCCCGTACGCCCTGAAGTCGCTGCCAACACGCTGACTGACGAGGTGACCTACAAGGCGATGTACCAGCAGTCCGTCGTCAACCCGGATGGCTTCTGGCGCGAACAAGCAAAGCGTCTCGACTGGATCAAGCCTTTTACTACCGTCAAGCAGACGTCCTTCGACGACCATCATGTCGACATCAAATGGTTTGCAGATGGCACGCTCAACGTTTCCTACAACTGCCTGGATCGCCACCTTGCCGAGCGCGGCGATCAGGTCGCTATCATCTGGGAAGGGGATGACCCTTCCGAACAGCGCAACATCACCTACCGCGAACTGCACGAAGAAGTGTGCAAGCTTGCCAACGCCCTGCGCGGTCAGGATGTGCACCGTGGTGATGTCGTTACTATCTATATGCCGATGGTGCCTGAAGCCGTAGTCGCCATGCTGGCCTGTACCCGGATCGGCGCGATTCACTCCGTGGTGTTTGGTGGTTTCTCGCCTGAGGCACTGGCCGGACGGATCATCGATTGCAAATCCAAGGTGGTCATTACCGCTGACGAAGGTCTGCGTGGTGGCAAGCGCACAGCGCTCAAGGCCAATGTCGATGTGGCATTGACCAACCCGGACACTTCCAGTGTGCAGAAGATCATTGTGTTCAAGCGTACCGGTGGCGACATCGCCTGGTACAAGCACCGTGACATCTGGTACCACGACTTGATGGCCGTTGCTTCGAAGCACTGCGCTCCGAAAGAAATGGGGGCCGAAGAAGCCCTGTTCATCCTGTATACCTCTGGCTCAACCGGCAAGCCCAAGGGCGTTCAGCACACCACGGGCGGCTATCTGCTCTATGCGGCACTGACCCACGAGCGCGTGTTCGATTACCGTCCTGGCGAGATTTACTGGTGCACGGCCGATGTGGGCTGGGTGACCGGTCACACCTATATCGTTTACGGGCCATTGGCCAATGGCGCGACCACCCTGTTGTTTGAAGGTGTGCCGAACTATCCGGACATCACCCGCGTGTCGAAAATTGTCGACAAGCACAAGGTCAACATTCTCTACACCGCGCCAACCGCCATTCGCGCCATGATGGCTGAAGGTCAGGCTGCGGTTAAGGATGCCGATGGCTCCAGCTTGCGTTTGCTGGGTTCGGTGGGCGAACCGATTAACCCTGAGGCCTGGAACTGGTACTACACAACCGTGGGCAAGGAGCGTTGCCCGATCGTGGATACCTGGTGGCAGACCGAGACCGGTGCTTGCATGATGAGCCCGCTGCCGGGGGCGCACGCACTCAAGCCTGGCTCTGCGGCGCGTCCGTTCTTCGGCGTGGTGCCGGGGCTGGTGGATAACCTGGGTAACCTTATAGAAGGGGCTGCCGAAGGCAACCTGGTGATTCTGGATTCGTGGCCGGGGCAGGCGCGGACCCTGTATGGCGATCACGACCGTTTCGTCGACACCTACTTCAAGACCTTCCGTGGCATGTACTTCACCGGTGACGGCGCGCGTCGCGATGAGGATGGCTACTACTGGATCACGGGTCGCGTGGATGACGTGCTCAACGTGTCCGGCCACCGGATGGGTACCGCCGAAATCGAAAGCGCGATGGTGGCGCACCCTAAAGTTGCCGAGGCCGCAGTTGTCGGCGTGCCGCATGACATCAAGGGGCAGGGGATCTATGTCTACGTCACGCTCAATGGTGGCGAGGAGCCGAGTGAAGCGCTGCGCCTTGAGTTGAAAAACTGGGTGCGCAAGGAAATCGGCCCGATCGCCTCGCCGGATGTCATCCAGTGGGCACCGGGGCTGCCGAAAACCCGCTCGGGCAAAATCATGCGCCGCATTTTGCGCAAGATTGCCACCGGTGAATACGATGGTCTGGGTGATATCTCTACCCTGGCTGACCCGGGTGTGGTGCAGCACTTGATTGAAACCCACAAAGGCATGAAAGTCGCATAACACGTGCTGAGTGTCATCGAGCCCCGTCCGGCGTTGCCTGGCGGGGCTTTTTTATGGTGGCCTGGAATCTGCAGTGGGAGCGGGCATTTAGGGCCAGTAAGACGGTTGCTCCTGTAGGTGTAGGCCCTCAGTGTTACCGAATGTGTAACCGGCTGCTCCAAGGTGGGGCTTTGCGATACCCAAAGCACTGATTTAGAGCCCTTTTCAGCCCGTCATAAAATAAGATGAAACGCTACACTTGCCGGAATAGAAGGGTTTGCGAATAATAGGCCCGCTATTTGCAACTCATATAGGTTCTACATCTTTTGCTCTTGCATTATTTTGGAGAGCTGTCAATGCCTAGGGTCGCCTTTTTCGGTGCATCTGTAATTAGTTGTCGCATTGAAGAAATTACGGCTTGAAGCCTGTCGTTAGAATGCCGATCACTCGCTCGTCGTTGTTGTGCTGATCCCAGTGCAACGCCAGTAGGACGTGGCGCCGCATTCCCGGTTTAACCTCCGCATATTGGGCCTAGGCTCACTCTGCATTTATTGCCCTTTACCGATGGAGTCCTAAGATGAAGAAACTCGTGCTTCTTGGCGCCCTGGCACTGTCCGTGCTGTCCCTGCAGGCTTTTGCTGCTGATAAACCTCTGAAGATTGGTATTGAAGCGGCGTACCCTCCGTTCGCCTCCAAGGCCCCGGATGGCAGTATCGTGGGTTTTGACTACGACATCGGTAATGCTCTGTGCGAGCAGATGCAGGTCAAGTGTGTGTGGGTCGAACAAGAATTCGACGGTCTGATCCCTGCGCTGAAAGTGCGCAAGATCGATGCCATCCTGTCCTCGATGTCGATTACCGAAGACCGCAAGAAGTCGGTTGATTTCACCAACAAGTACTACCTCACTCCGGCACGTCTGGTGATGAAGGAAGGCACTGTGGTCGGCGATAACCTTGAAGAGCTCAAGGGCAAGAAAATCGGCGTACAGCGCGGTTCGATCCACGACCGTTTCGCCAAGGAAGTTCTGGCGCCTAAAGGTGCAACCGTTGTTCCTTACGGTTCGCAGAACGAAATCTATCTGGACGTAGAAGCGGGCCGCCTTGATGGCACCGTTGCAGACGCCACCCTGCTCGAAGACGGTTTCCTGAAAACCCCGGCGGGTAAAGGCTATGCATTTGCAGGTCCGGCATTCACCGACGTCAAATATTTTGGTGACGGCGTAGGTATCGCAGTGCGCAAGGGCGATGCCCTCAAAGACAAGATCAACACTGCAATTACCGCTATCCGTGAAAACGGCAAGTACAAGCAAATCCAGGACAAATACTTCAACTTCGATATTTACGGTCAGTAATACATCGCAGCGGTAAGTCCGAAATGGCGCAAGCAACAGATTCTCTGAAGTTTGCGCCATTTTTTCATCCCCATTTCTGAGGACCTGAATCATGTTGAAAGGCTACGGGGCTGTCATCCTCGATGGCGCTTGGCTGACGCTTCAGCTCGCCTTGTCGTCCATGGCCCTGGCCATTGTTCTAGGTCTGATCGGTGTTTCGTTACGCTTGTCGCCGGTACGCTGGCTGGCCTGGATGGGCGATCTGTATTCGACGGTAATCCGCGGGATTCCCGATCTGGTGCTGATTTTGCTGATTTTTTACGGTGGCCAGGATTTGCTCAATCGCGTGGCGCCGATGCTGGGCTACGACGACTATATCGACTTGAATCCGCTGGCGGCCGGTATCGGCACCCTGGGCTTCATTTTCGGTGCCTACCTGTCCGAAACCTTTCGTGGTGCGTTCATGGCCATCCCCAAGGGGCAGGCTGAGGCCGGCATGGCGTATGGCATGAGTTCGTTTCAGGTGTTTTTCCGGGTATTGGTGCCGCAGATGATTCGCCTGGCGATTCCGGGCTTTACCAATAACTGGCTGGTATTGACCAAAGCCACGGCCCTGATTTCGGTGGTCGGCTTGCAAGACATGATGTTCAAGGCCAAGCAGGCGGCTGATGCCACCCGCGAGCCGTTCACCTTCTTCCTGGCCGTAGCAGCGATGTATCTGGTGTTGACCAGTGTTTCGCTGCTGGCGTTGCGACAACTTGAGAAGCGCTACTCGGTAGGCGTAAGGGCGGCTGAGCTATGATCTTTGACTACAACGTCATCTGGGCCAGCATGCCGCTGTACTTGAGCGGGCTGCTGGAAACCGTGAAATTGCTGGGCATTTCACTCTTTTTCGGTCTGCTCGCAGCAGTGCCACTGGGGCTGATGCGGGTTTCCAAGCAGGCGTGGGTCAACTTCCCGGCCTGGCTGTTTACCTACGTGATTCGCGGCACGCCGATGCTGGTACAGCTGTTTTTGATCTACTACGGCCTGGCCCAATTCGAAGTCATTCGTGACAGCTTCATGTGGCCACTGCTGTCCAGCGCAACCTTCTGCGCATGCCTGGCGTTTGCTATCAACACCAGCGCCTATACTGCAGAAATCATTGCCGGTAGCCTCAGGGCCACGCCTAATGGCGAGATTGAGGCGGCCAAGGCCATGGGGATGTCGCGGTCCAAAATGTACCGCCGTATTTTGCTGCCGTCGGCCATGCGCCGGGCGCTGCCGCAATACAGCAACGAAGTGATCATGATGTTGCAGACCACCAGTCTGGCCTCCATCGTGACCCTCATCGACATTACGGGCGCTGCACGTACCGTCAATGCGCAGTACTACTTGCCGTTTGAGGCCTACATCACGGCAGGTGCTTTCTACCTGTGCCTGACCTTCATTCTGGTGCGCCTGTTCAAACTGGCCGAGCGCCGCTGGCTGGGCTACATGGCCCCGCGCAAGGCCTGACCCATGGAACGTATTGATCACGTGTTGCCGTGGAGTACCCTGGGTTCTGAGCGCCACTTGACGGTGTTTCGTTTCGGTGCAGGTGAGCGCAAGGCCTATATCCAGGCCAGCTTGCATGCCGACGAACTGCCGGGCATGCGGTGTGCCTGGGAGCTGAAGAAACGTCTGGCCGAGCTTGAAGCACAAGGCGCCTTGAACGGTGTGATCGAGCTGGTGCCCGTGGCCAATCCCCTGGGGCTTGGCCAATTGCTGCAGGGCAGCCATCAGGGGCGCTTTGAGTTTGGCAGCGGCAAGAATTTCAACCGTGATTTCGTTGAGTTGAGCGAGCCGGTAGCGCAGAGACTGGCCGGGTGCCTGGGGGATGACCCCCACGCCAACACCCGACTGATCCGTCAGGCGATGATGGATGTATTGTCTGAACTGCCCCCTGCGACCAGTCAGTTGCAAGGTATGCAGCGTGTGCTGCTCAGCCATGCCTGCAGTGCTGACATTGTGCTCGACTTGCATTGCGAGACCGACGCCGCACTGCACATGTACGCCTTGCCTCAGCATTGGCCGCAGTGGCGTTCTCTGGCTGCGCAGCTGGATGTGCGTGTAGGGCTGTTGGCCGAAGATTCGGGCGGCAGTTCCTTCGATGAAGCCTGTTCGGTGCCCTGGTTGCGGTTGCAGCGCCAGTTCAGCGACGCGCAGATCCCTTTGGCTTGCATGTCGACCACGCTGGAGCTGGGAGGGCAGGCCGACACCGGACGCCCAGAGGCCGAAGCTTATGCCGAGGGCATTCTGGCGTTTCTGGCCGAGCAGGGGCTGATCACGGGCCAATGGCCTTCTGCGCAGTATGAAACGTGCGAAGGGATGCCGTTTGAAGGCACTGAGCTGTTATTTGCACCGCACCCCGGTGTGGTGAGTTTTTTACGACCGGTGGGCGCCTGGGTAGAGACTGGCGAGCCGCTGTTCGAAGTGATTGATCCTTTATCTGACCGGGTCAGTACGGTATGCGCAGGCACCTCCGGCGTGTTATTTGCCGTTGAGCGACTGCGTTATGCCCAACCCGGTTTCTGGCTGGCTAAAGTGGCGGGGCGCGAGCCTTTGCGCCACGGGCGCTTGCTCAACGACTGACTGTTTTTGTGAGAACCGACAGCATGTACAAACTTGAAGTCCAAGACCTGCATAAACGCTATGGCAGTCATGAAGTGCTCAAAGGCGTTTCACTGGCCGCCAAGGCAGGCGATGTGATCAGCATCATCGGCTCCAGTGGCTCCGGCAAAAGTACCTTTTTGCGTTGCATCAACCTGCTCGAGCAGCCCCATGCCGGCAAGATCCTGCTCAATGGCGAAGAGCTCAAGCTGATTGCCAACAAGGACGGCGCTCTCAAGGCCGCTGATCCCAAGCAGCTGCAGCGCATGCGCTCGCGTTTGTCGATGGTGTTTCAGCATTTCAACCTGTGGTCGCACATGACCGCACTGGAAAACATCATGGAAGCGCCGGTGCATGTGCTGGGGATGACCAAATCCGAAGCCCGTGAAAAAGCCGAGCACTACCTCAACAAGGTAGGTGTGTCCCATCGCAAGGATGCCTACCCGGGGCATATGTCCGGCGGTGAGCAGCAGCGTGTGGCGATTGCCCGCGCACTGGCGATGGAGCCTGAGGTCATGCTGTTTGATGAGCCGACCTCGGCCCTCGACCCGGAGCTTGTGGGTGATGTGCTGAAGGTGATGCAGGACCTGGCTCTGGAAGGCCGGACCATGGTGGTAGTGACCCACGAAATGGGCTTTGCCCGTGAAGTGTCGAACCAGTTGGTATTCCTGCACAAAGGTATTGTTGAGGAAAGCGGCAACCCCCGTGAAGTGCTGGTTAATCCACAGTGTGAGCGGTTGCAGCAGTTTCTGTCGGGCAGCTTGAAGTAACTGCAATTTTAAGACTGCCTCTGTGCACCAAAATAGGTCATGCTCCGCATCCAGCGCAGTTGGCTTAGGTCAGGTGCACATGTTTTATTCCCGTTTTCGTTCCGGATAGCACGCTATGACCGCCCATCGAATTGGTTTCCTCATTTGGCCCAGCACCAAAGCCTTGACCCTGGCGCTGGCCGAGGAAGCGTTGCGTGTTGCTCAGCGCGTGCATCCTGAAGTCGTCTACGAGTTGTTGTTCCTGCAGGCAGAACCTGCGCCCGAGGGCGCCTGGAAATTGCCCGGCGAGCCCTGGAGCGGCAAGCTTGAAGGCTGCCAAAAGCTGTTCCTGTTGGCTGATGAGCCCCCGACCACCCTGGCTCCGGCCTTGAGCAGTGCGCTCAAGCAACTGGTGCGGGCAGGGTGTGTGATTGGCGGGCTGTCGGCCGGGGTGTATCCGCTGGCGCAATTAGGTTTGCTTGATGGTTATCGTGCTGCAGTGCATTGGCGCTGGCAGGACGATTTTGCCGAGCGTTTCCCCAAGGTGATTGCCACCAGTCACTTGTTTGACTGGGACCGTGATCGTCTGAGCGCCTGTGGCGGGTTGTCGGTGCTCGATTTGTTGCTGGCTGTTCTGGCTCGCGATCACGGGGCTGAACTGGCCGGTGCGGTGTCCGAAGAGCTGGTGGTGGAGCGCATCCGCGAAGGTGGCGAGCGCCAGCGTATTCCGCTGCAAAACCGTCTTGGCTCCAGCCATCCCAAGCTGACCCAGGCCGTGTTGCTGATGGAGGCCAACATCGAAGAACCCCTGACCACCGACGAAATCGCCCAGCATGTGTGCGTATCCCGTCGGCAGTTGGAGCGGATTTTCAAGCAATACCTCAACCGCGTGCCTAGCCAGTATTACCTGGAACTGCGCCTGAACAAGGCTCGGCAAATGCTGATGCAAACCAGCAAGTCGATTATCCAGATCGGCTTGTCCTGCGGCTTTTCATCGGGGCCGCATTTCTCCAGTGCGTATCGCAACTTCTTTGGCGCGACACCCCGTGAAGACCGCAATCAGCGCCGAAGCAGCAGCCCGTTCGAGTTGTCTTCGGCTCCTGCCGAGCGTGGCTGAAGTCAGAGCCGCTTGGCCTGGGCAAGGGCGATGCGGGTCATATTCCGGCTTACTTCCAGGCGCTCATCGGCGAGTTGCAGGTAAATCCGGTTATACAGGCTGTCGCTGAGGGGCTCTTGGGTCAGCACTTCAGCTTCAGTGACCTTCAGTTTTGCGGCTATTTCTACCAGCGAAGCTCTCAACACCGGATCGCGATTTTGCAGTTGCTCCTGTGACTTGATCCAGGCGTTTTGTAGTTCCAGCAACTGGTTTAGCCAGTCCACGCGCTCGTCGAATATCCGTGCGTTGTCTTCAAGCGGTCCCGGATAGGTTTTGTTCAAGTATGTTTCCCAGAACGGCGCTTCTGCCAGGATCTGGTTAACCAGGCCATCACCTTTTTCGCCCTCCTTGATCAGGTTGTAGGCCCGCGTAAATTCTGCGTTCCCCACCCCTGCGGTGAGGCGGTACACCATGTAATTGGGCACCCAGGGCAGTTCGAGGCTGGAGCTCAGGCGAGCCTGATAGCCGGTGTGTACTTCGACCTCATCCACGGTGCCGGGTACACCATCGATGACTTCAGAGCTGAACCTCAAGCCCAGGCCGCCCTCGCTGACAGGCTTTACTCGCTGAGCGACATCAGCGCGGGCGATATCATGGATTTTCGCCAGCCGGGCCTTGCCCCGTGCCAGGGTGATGAGGTTGTTTTTCAGTTCCCTGGCAGGGGTTGCTGCTTCGTAGTATTCGTAGGCCATGACCTCAAGGCCCATCGCATTGAAAATCTGTGCCCCGGCATCCGCGCAATGTGTGGGGGCGCTGGCAAGGGTGAAGAGTTTTTCGCGCATAAGGGTATCGTTATGGGCGGCATCGATCAGTCGCCACACTTTGCTGGCCAGATCCTCCCAGGCTTCTTCATAGTTGATCCTGTCACTTTCGGTCTCAAATACCTCTGGCTGGACTTCCATTCTGGAAATGACTTCAAAAAAGCCCTGGGATCCGTGCTCTTTTTCGACGTTATCCCAATGGCCGGAGGTTGTCCAAGGGGATTGTTACTCAGGTCCAGATGCAAAAGCCGCGTCAGGCCATTGAGACGATCCTGTGCCTCGCGGGTCATCACCAGCTTGTTGTTGGGGAGTGTCAATTGCCTGAGTCGGCGCAGCCTGGTCAGGGCTGGTGGAAAGCGTTCCAGCTGATTGGACGCCAGAGAAAGCACCCGCAGGTTCGGAAAGTGATTCAGGAACTCTTCACTGGAGGACGACAACTGGCAATCATCGAGAAACAGCCCGGCGACATGACGCAAGGGGCTGCTCAAGTTCAGGCTGTCGAGTTCGATAGCGCCCAGCTCGGCGTGGCTAAAGTCGAGCACTGCACGTATCTCGATTCTGCCGGCCTTATTGATGTGTGGTTTATCTGCCGTGTGCCATGAGTCCTTGATCCTGGCACTGACATATTTGCGGGTTTCGTGAATTTCGAGGCCGTTGGTGTCTGATGCTGAGCTGGCGCGGGGCGACTGTACCCACTCATCCAGTTCGCGAAACAACAGGTTTTTTTCATCCATAAGAACATTGAGCTGGGTCAACGCCTGTTCGGTGTTGATGCGTGCGGTTATCAGCCCGATTTCGGCCTCATCGCGCATCGGGTAAAGCGCTCTGACCTGGTTTTTCAGGGGGCTGGACGGGGAGTTGGGATCTATATGGCTGCTGCCGATGCCGCGCAGTAGCGTTTCAGTCTCCAGGGTCACGGAGCGATTGGCATTACCAAACTCCAGGGCGGTTCGCACCTGATTGTTGAGCTGGTATTTTTCGATGAGCCATTGCTTGAAGTTTTGCCCAGGCTTGAGGTGTGATCTCACGTGTTCAAGGCTGGTCTCGGGCAGTGATTTCTGAAGGGCGCTGTAGAAGCCCGAGGCCGGGTGGAGCAAAGCCCCATGCTCATCATAAACTTCGTACTTGCCCGGCCCCAGCCGCACGATGACTCGTGACTGACTGGCCCCCTCCGGGTGATGGGCATGGCGCAAAGCCCCGTCCACGACTGATTCACGAACATCGAGCTTAAGGTCGCTGATGGCGTCGGTGTGCATTCTCAGCGTGTTAATGGCGGCTTTCTCGGCGTCGGGGCTGACCAGGTCTTCTTCAAACAGCCCCTCCTGTGCGTGGGCGATCCTTGTCTGGATTTGCAGCTCCGTGGCCAGGTTCCTGATCCGTAGCGGCAGGTTATGACCCATCAGCAAGTCTTTCTTTTCAAGGGTGCTGGCGGTATCGAGCATGGCCTGGGTCGCGGGGGCGGGAAGCTGCGCAAAGGCGGTTTCAATCAAGCGGGCCTGGGGGCTATGTGTGAGTCGCTCTTTGGCGTAGGTGTGGTTGAAAATATCTTCCCGGCGCTGATAGGCGTAATCGGCCACTTTGGCGTGGAGTGCTTTCACGGCATCCGCCTTGACGGTCTCGGGGCCCAGCAATGCGTTGAGCTGGCTTGAGTCGAGGCTGTCGACAATCAGTGGCCAAAGCTGTCCCTGCTTGACCTCGCCCTGGGATATTTTCAACGTGTCTTCAGGCAGGGCGTCACGGTTGCCGTACACATGGGGCTGGCCGGACAGAGTTTGATCCGAGTAGATGGCTAGTGCCTTTTCCTCAGGCCAGCCTTGCAACTCGGTTGGCAGGCTTTCAAGCCAGTTGCTCTTCTCTGACGTGGTCAGGCCCTGGCGCACATGCTCAATATCCTTGATGTTTTGTTTGTGCAGCTTCAAGCGCGTCAGGCTGTCTTTGAGCAAGGGCGGGATCTTCTCGCTGTTCATTTGTACCCGGCGCAAGACCCCATTGGAGGTCGCACTGACACGTCGCAGGTTTTGCAGCTCCGTGTCGCTGAGTCCGTCCGTTGCATGCCCCAGTCGCCGCATCAGGGTGGCATCCTTCCAGGTCTGCGGGCGCTCGCCCTCCATCAGCCAGGCCCCTTCGCCGTTATGCAGGATTTTGGGCCGGTACGCGTGCGGGCGAGTGGGATGGTGCAGGGTGAACTGTTGCGCGCCTTCGGCTTTCTCAAGCACCAGGGTGTGTTCAGCCAGACCGGTGCTGTTGAGTGTCAGCAGCATTTGATCGTTGTGGTGCCGCAGGCCCAGTTCGTCAGTGGCTACGCTGTCGGGCACATTCAACTCATGGTTGTAGACGCTGATGTCAGGATTCCATAGCCGGGTGTTGCCGTCGCTGCCCGTCACGGGTGTCATGCCCTCTACAAAGGCTGACGATTTTGGCAGCAGGTCACTGACGATGTGTCCTCCCGCGGCAAACAGCCCTGCCTGTACTGTGCTTTCCAGCACTGCTATCAAATGCTCGAAGGCCTCGGCTGTCTGGCCTTCCACCCAGTCGTGCACGCCCTCATAGACGTCATCCAGCAGTTGATAGGCCATTTGTAGCAGCATCAGCTCGCCGACCACCGGCACAAACGGGGCGATGACAAAGGCTGCCGCATTGAACAGGGCCAGGCCGATGCGCTTCCAGCGCTCCAGTCGATCCTGGCGGGTCTTGCGGTCTTCTGCGTCGGTAGAGACGGCAATGCTCTTGGCGTCACTGAATATCCTGACCAGCTTTCTGCTGTAGAGGGTTTCCCACAGGTCTTCAGTGATCGGCTCAATCGAACAATCGAGCAGGGGGTTGTCGATCGGGATCAGGGATTGTCCGACCCCGAAGTCGCGGTCTTCCAGGTCGGGGGCATTGGGGGTGTCGGTGATGATGTGGAAGTAGGTTCTTTTCAATGCTGAAAAGTACGTCGCCAGATGCTCGTGAGGGATGAAACGACGAAAGAAATGCTGGTAGTCGTCAGCGCTCAGGCGTGCGGTCAGGTGCTCAACAAAGCTACCGATGGATGAGTATTCTTTTATCGGGTGCAGCGGATCGTGGGGGAGGTACACCACAATGGAGCGCTGATGCTCGGGAATGAAGATGACCGGTCCTTCTGCCGCCAATGCGCACACCGAGAGGCTGTAGGTCAGCCACTTGTCGCTCGTGCCGCTCATAAAGCCATTCAAAGACTCGTACAGGGGCGCGTGCATTTGCCGGGTGAGAACCCCATGGAGCAGGTCAGCCTTGAGATCGGCCTGATGGCATTCGCCCAGGGTGGTTTTTAGCCGTAATTGCCTGGCACGGTCATTGAGCCCCAGATGGGTTCTCAAATGAGCGTCATAGCGGGCGCCAAGGTTGAGTGCGCGGCACAGGGCGGTGAAGGCCAGTACCGGCATTTTTTCGGTGATATCGTCCCTGAGTTTGTAATGACCCAGCTCGTCGGGGCGAGTGATATAGCCGGAGTCAGGCTCGTAGGCATAGGGCAAGGTTTCATGCAGTTCAAAGTTGTGCAGGGCGGCGTCCAGTAGCGACACGCGCCACGTTGTAGCACCGCTGTCCCGAAGGCCGATCACTGGCAGGTAGGTAGGGATGTAAAGGTTGATGTAGATCTGGTTGACGTCCAGGTCCAGGCCGTGGCGTTGCTTGATCAGTCGCTTGAGCAACGGTTCGGCAAAGGCGCGCACATCGAGGATGTGCTCAAGTTGCTGGTTCACAGCGCCGTGCGCGGCCCAGCGCTCGGTCAGTGTGTTTTTGAAGGTGCGGTTTTGAGTGGCGGTGAGGGCTGCAAGGGAGCGGTGCAGGGTTGGTTTGATTGTTTTCAGGCGCTGCAAATCGGGGTTTTTCAAGTGCCCTGCCCAGCTCGGAAGGGCCTTGCTCACATGGGTGAAGTGAGGGCTGTAGTGAAACAGCTGTTCGGGGGGCGGCGGGGTTTCGGGAATGCTGCTCATGATGAGTCCATTTTCAGAGAGTGGAACAAGAGGGTGCGCATTAGCCTGGCGTCGTTGCCCAGGCCCTGGCCCAAGTCGACACCTTGCAATTGCCTCGAAGAATGGCCATCAAGATCGGCCAGCCCGGGACTGAAAAAAAGCGCAAATACCTGCTCAACCCACTGGGGTTCCGATCAATAAACAGCGTTCAGCCGATACACATTTGGCACCCGAAAGCGGTCCGCCTAAGCCGCTCTGGAAACGCTCACGCTTTTCGCGCAAACAAAACGCCAGAGTGCTGCCGTAAAAGTGCCTCAGCGTTTAAACTGCGCCTTTGTGACGGAATATGTCGCATTGTCGTAATGCCTTGGAAAATCATGGTTGGGCGCTATAAGAAGTTGTCGCTTGGCGACAAGGCGTGCCCCCCGTGTGTCCCTACAATCCTCCCATCGCTCGCCAGTTTAGGCAGGCGTTCCTCTTCAGGAGACTCCGATGTCCGTTGAGCAAGCCCCGGTGCAACGCGCCGATTTCGATCAGGTCATGGTTCCCAACTACGCGCCTGCAGCCTTTATTCCTGTGCGCGGCGCCGGTTCCCGAGTGTGGGACCAGGCCGGTCGTGAATTGATCGACTTCGCTGGCGGCATTGCCGTTAACGTGTTGGGGCATGCGCATCCGGCACTGGTCGGCGCGCTGACCGAGCAGGCCAATACCCTGTGGCACGTATCCAACGTTTTCACCAACGAGCCGGCGCTGCGCCTGGCCAAAAAGCTGGTGGACTCGACCTTTGCCGAGCGTGTGTTCTTCTGTAACTCCGGTGCCGAAGCAAACGAAGCCGCCTTCAAGCTGGCCCGTCGTGTGGCCTTTGATCGGTTCGGCAGCGAGAAGTACGAAATCATCGCCGCACTCAACAGCTTCCACGGTCGTACGCTGTTTACCGTGAACGTCGGCGGGCAGTCGAAGTACTCCGACGGCTTCGGTCCGAAAATCACCGGCATTACCCACATTCCGTTCAACGATCTTGACGCACTCAAAGCGGCCATTTCGGACAAGACCTGCGCGGTGGTACTGGAGCCGATTCAAGGTGAAGGCGGCGTGCTGCCAGCCGAGCTGGCTTACCTGCAAGGCGCCCGCGAGCTGTGCGACGAGCACAACGCGCTGCTGGTGTTCGACGAAGTGCAAACCGGCATGGGCCGTACCGGCCAGCTGTTTGCCTACATGCATTACGGCGTGACCCCGGACATTCTGACCAGCGCCAAGAGCCTGGGCGGCGGTTTCCCGATCGCAGCCATGCTGACCACCGAAGCACTGGCCAAGCATCTGGTTGTCGGTACTCACGGCACCACCTACGGCGGCAACCCGCTGGCATGCGCGGTGGGCAATGCGGTGATTGATGTGATCAACACCCCTGAAGTGCTGGCTGGCGTCAAAACCAAACACGATCAGTTCAAAACCCGTCTTGAGCAGATCGGCCAGCAATACGGCCTGTTCACTGAAGTGCGTGGCATGGGCCTGTTGATCGGCTGCGTGTTGAACGATGCCTGGAAAGGCCGCGCCAAAGACATTTTTAACGCCTGCGAAAAAGAAAACCTGATGATTTTGCAGGCTGGCCCCGACGTGGTGCGCTTTGCGCCAAGCCTGGTGGTAGAAGAAGCCGATATCGAAGAGGGCCTGAACCGCTTCGAGCGCGCCGTAAAGAATCTGACGCAAGCCTGAGTGTGACCTCGACGCCCGGCTTGCCGGGCGTCGAACCGAATTAATGTGGGAGCGGGCTTGCTCGCGATGGCAGCACCGCGGTCTGTCTGCACAACCGCGCTGATGCCATCGCGAGCAAGCCCGCTCCACACCCCCTCTATGTAGTTCAAGGATTTAAGGAGTGACACCATGCTGGTGATGCGCCCTGCGCAAATGGCTGATCTGGGCGAGGTACAGCGTCTGGCTGCGGACAGCCCGATTGGTGTCACTTCATTGCCGGACGATATCGAACGCCTGCGCGACAAGATCGCTGCGTCCGAAACCTCGTTTGCCGCCGAAGTCAGTTTCAACGGTGAAGAGAGCTACTTCTTCGTCCTTGAAGACACCGCCACCTCCACGCTGGTGGGGTGTTCGGCGATCGTGGCCTCGGCCGGTTACTCGGAGCCGTTTTACAGCTTCCGTAACGAGACCTTCGTGCATGCCTCCCGCGAGCTGAAGATTCACAACAAGATCCACGTGCTCTCGCAGTGCCATGACCTGACCGGTAACAGCCTGTTGACCAGTTTTTATGTGGTCCCGCAGCTGGTGGGTTCGGCCTGGTCGGAACTCAACTCCCGTGGACGCCTGCTGTTTGTGGCCAACCACCCGGAACGCTTTGCCGATTCTGTCGTGACCGAAATTGTTGGTTATAGCGACGAAAATGGCGACTCGCCGTTCTGGGACGCCATTGGCCGCAACTTCTTCGACTTGAACTATGCCGCCGCCGAGCGCCTGTGCGGGCTCAAAAGCCGCACCTTCCTCGCCGAGCTGATGCCCCATTACCCGATTTACGTGCCGCTGCTGCCAGACACTGCCCAGGAAGCCATGGGGCAGGTTCATCCGCGGGCGCAGATTACCTTCGACATCCTGATGCGCGAAGGCTTCGAGACCGATCATTACATCGATATTTTCGACGGCGGCCCAACCCTGCATGCGCGGGTTTCGGGTATTCGCTCGATCGCCCAAAGCCGTGTGGTGCCGGTCAAGATCGGCACGCTGAGCAAAGGTGGCGGTCGCCAGTACCTGGTGGCCAATGCCCAGTTGCAGGATTACCGCGCGGTGTTGCTGGAGCTGGATTGGGCACCGGGCAAGCCGGTCACGCTGGATCTGGAAGCGGCCGAAGCACTGGGCGTTGGCGAAGGTGCCAGCGTACGAGTCGTGGCGGTTTAACGCGTTTGAGCGAGTTTCGCGGGGTTCGTCAGCGAGCCCTGTTTGAGGAGATAGCATGATCGTTCGTCCTGTACGCAACAGCGATTTACCGGCCCTGATTGAGCTGGCACGCAGCACCGGAACCGGCCTGACCACCTTGCCGGCCAACGAAGAGCGCTTGCTGCATCGTGTGACCTGGGCTGAAAAAACCTTCCGTGGCGAAGCCGAGCGCGGCGATGCGGACTACCTGTTTGTGCTTGAAAACGACGAAGGCAAGGTGGTGGGTATTTCCGCCATTGCCGGTGCCGTTGGCCTGCGTGAGCCCTGGTACAACTTCCGGGTGGGCCTGACCGTCAGCGCCTCCCAGGAGTTGAATATTTATCGCGAAATTCCAACCCTGTTTCTGGCCAACGACCTGACTGGCAACTCGGAACTGTGTTCGTTGTTCCTGAGCGCCGATTACCGCACCGGTCTCAATGGCCGCATGCTGGCCAAGGCACGGATGCTGTTTATCGCCGAGTTCCCGGAGCTGTTCGGCAACAAGATCATTGCTGAAATGCGCGGGATGTCCGATGAAGCCGGGCGCTCGCCGTTCTGGGAAAGCCTGGGCCGGCACTTCTTCAAAATGGAATTCAGCCAGGCGGACTACCTGACTGGTGTAGGCAACAAGGCTTTTATTGCCGAGTTGATGCCCAAATTCCCGGTGTACACCTGCTTCTTGTCTGAAGATGCCCGTGGGGTGATCGGCAAGGTCCATACCCACACCGAACCTGCCTTGAACATGCTTAAAAGCGAAGGGTTCAGCTATCAGGGCTACGTCGATATTTTCGACGCAGGCCCGGCGGTTGAATGTGAAACCAGCAAAATCCGCGCTGTACGCGACAGCGAAGCGCTGGTGCTGGCGATCGGCACACCGGGTGACGATGCCACGCCTTACCTGATGCACAACCGCAAACGCGAAGATTGCCGCATCACGGCCGCGCCTGCGCGCCTGGCTGCGGGCACTCTGGTGGTCGATCCGTTGACTGCCAAACGCTTGCAACTGACGGCGGGCGATCAAGTGCGCGCTGTTGCGTTGTCTGCCCAGCCAGTTGTCCCACGGGAGTCGAAATAATGAGCACGTTGTACATCGCAGGCATCTGGCAGGACGGGCAGGGCGAAGCCTTTGAATCGCTGAACCCGGTGACGCAGCACGTGCTGTGGACAGGCAATGGCGCGAATGCCGAGCAGGCAGATGCCGCCGTCAAGGCCGCACGCCAGGCATTTCCGGCCTGGGCCAGGCGCACGTTTGAAGAGCGCCTGAGCGTGCTCGAAGCGTTTGCCGCAAGTCTTAAAAGCCACGCGGACGAACTGTCCCGTTGCATCGGTGAAGAAACCGGCAAGCCCCTGTGGGAGTCGGCCACCGAAGTCACCAGCATGATCAACAAGGTGGCGATCTCGGTACAGAGCTACCGTGAGCGTACCGGTGAAAAGAGCGGCCCGCTGGGTGATGCCACCGCCGTTTTGCGTCACAAGCCACATGGCGTGGTCGCCGTGTTTGGCCCGTACAACTTCCCGGGGCATCTGCCCAACGGGCACATTGTTCCGGCGTTGCTGGCCGGTAACAGCGTGGTTTTCAAACCGAGTGAGCTGACCCCGAAAGTCGCCGAGCTGACGGTCAAGTGCTGGATCGAAGCCGGGTTGCCAGCCGGGGTGCTGAACCTGCTGCAAGGTGCCCGTGAAACCGGTATCGCGCTGGCGGCGCACACGGGTATCGACGGGTTGTTCTTCACCGGTTCGAGCCGTACTGGCAATGCGCTGCATCAGCAGTTTGCCGGTCGCCCTGACAAGATCCTGGCCCTGGAAATGGGCGGCAATAACCCGCTGGTGGTCGATCAGGTCGAGGATCTGGATGCTGCGGTGTACACCATCATTCAGTCGGCGTTTATCTCCGCCGGGCAACGCTGTACCTGCGCCCGCCGTTTGCTGGTGCCGCAAGGCGCCTGGGGCGACAGCCTGCTGACGCGTCTGGTTGAAGTCAGCCAACGTATCGAAGTGGGTGCTTTTGACCAGCAGCCAGCGCCCTTTATGGGGTCGGTGATTTCCCTGGGCGCAGCGCGTGCCTTGATGGATGCGCAGGAAGTGTTGTTGGGTTCGGGCGCCGTGGCCTTGCTGGAAATGCATCAGCCTGACAGCAATGCAGCCTTGCTGACGCCGGGCATTATCGATGTGACAGAGGTCAGCGACCGCTCGGATGAAGAGCTGTTCGGGCCACTGCTGCAAGTGATTCGCTATGCCGACTTTGACGCGGCCATTGCCGAGGCCAATAACACAGCGTTTGGTCTGGCGGCAGGCTTGTTGTCGGATTCCGAAGCACGTTATCAGCAGTTCTGGCTTGAAAGCCGTGCAGGGATCGTGAACTGGAACAAGCAGTTGACGGGCGCAGCTAGCAGTGCCCCGTTTGGTGGTATCGGAGCGTCGGGTAATCATCGCGCCAGTGCCTATTACGCGGCGGATTATTGCGCATATCCGGTGGCATCCCTGGAAGCGCCGGCGCTGGCCTTGCCTGCTGCGCTGACCCCGGGCGTGCGGATGTAAGCGGGCTTTGTAGTCGCTGCCGCAGGGTGCGAAGGGATCGGTGGGGTTTCAAGAAAACGGGTTGCTCCGCAACCCTTCGCAGCCTGCGGCAGCGACTACAGAAGTGCATTTTTCGTGTCTATAACAACCGTTTTCCGGAGCCTCGCTGATGAAGTCCTTTGAAGTCAATTTTGACGGTTTAGTGGGGCCGACCCATAACTACGGCGGTTTGTCGTTTGGCAACGTCGCCTCCCAGAGCAATAGCCAGCAGGCTTCCAACCCCAAGGAAGCCGCGCTGCAGGGCCTGGAAAAAATGAAAGCGCTGATGGACATGGGTTTTGTCCAGGGCGTGCTGGCGCCGCAAGAGCGCCCGGATGTCGCGGGTCTGCGCAGTCTGGGGTTTTGCGGCACTGACGCTCAGGTCATCGAGCGCGCCGCCAAAGAAGCCATGCCATTGCTGGTAGCCAGTTGCTCGGCATCGAGCATGTGGGTGGCCAATGCCGCGACGGTCAGCCCAAGTGCCGACACCGCAGATGGCCGCGTGCACTTCACCGCAGCCAACCTCAACTGCAAATACCACCGCAGCATCGAGCATCCGACCACCAGTCGCGTGTTGGGCGCGATGTTCGCCGACCCGCAACACTTTGCGCACCATGCTGCGTTGCCTGCAGTGGCTCAGTTTGGCGACGAAGGCGCCGCCAACCACACGCGTTTTTGCCGTGAATATGGCGAAGCGGGTGTCGAGTTTTTTGTCTACGGGCGCAGTGCGTTCGACAGCCGCTACCCGGCACCGCAAAAATACCCGGCACGCCAGACTCTTGAAGCTTCACAGGCTGTGGCGCGTCTGCACGGCCTGAGCGAAGAGGGCGTGGTATTCGCTCAGCAAAACCCGTCGGTCATCGACCAGGGCGTGTTTCACAACGACGTGATCGCAGTGGGTAATGGCGAGCTGCTGTTCCATCACCAGGATGCGTTCCTCAACACCGAGCAAATGCTGGCCGAGCTGCATGGCAAGCTGGCAGCACGTGGCGGCAATTTCCAGTCGATCAGCGTGCCGCGCGATCAGGTGGCGGTGGAAGATGCAGTGCGTTCGTACCTGTTCAACAGCCAGCTGCTGAGCCGTGCAGATGGTTCGATGTTGTTGATCGTGCCTGAAGAGTGCCGCTCCAATCCGCGAGTCTGGCAATACCTGCAAGGGCTGACCGCTGCTGGCGGACCGATTCGTGAGGTCAAGGTGTTTGATCTCAAGCAAAGCATGCAGAACGGTGGTGGCCCGGCGTGCCTGCGGTTGCGTGTAGCGCTCAATGAAGCTGAACTAGCGGCGGTCAACCCCGGCGTGATCATGACGCCGGCGCTGTACGACACCCTGACGGCCTGGGTGAACAAACATTATCGCGATGCTCTGCGCGAAAGTGACCTGGCTGATCCACAATTGCTGCTTGAATGCCGCGCGGCATTGGATGAACTGACGCAAATCCTTAAACTGGGCGCGGTTTACCCCTTCCAGATCAATTGAACGGCTGCGTGCCTGAGGGATTATTAACCTGTGGCACGCACCTTCACCTCCAAATGAGAGCGAAATAATGACCGATACCCTGAAGCTGATCCTTGAAGACACCGATGGCACTCAACTGGAAACCTCTTGCACCCGCGTTGCCGTGATGTGGCAGGGCAAGGAATTGTGGATCCAGCATGACGGCCGTGGCCAACTGCTGATCGGTGTTGATGTTGAAGAAGGCGATGCCGAATACGCCAACCTGCTGCTGCGTCCATTGGCGACTAACCTTGTCAGCCTGCAACTGGAAATGGAACCGGCAGACATTGAAGAAGACGGTGAAGATGGCCACGTACACGGTCCAGACTGCAACCACTGATTAAGGATGCACCATGCTCGCTCTCGGCAAACTGCTTGAACTGACCTTGGCCGGACGTGAACCGGCCGAGAAAACTCAACTGACTGTCGACGGCGTGCGGATGCGCTGGCTGACCGAGGGCGCGCTCGAAGTACGCCCGCCCCAGGCGAGTGACAACGGTATGGATCTGCTGTTGTCAGCCGGCATCCACGGCAATGAAACAGCGCCGATCGAATTGCTCGATCGCCTGTTGCAGGCCATTGCCCGGGGCGTTATCAAGCCCCGCGCACGAATTCTATTCTTGTTCGGCAACCCGGGTGCCATGCGCACCGGTGCGCGCTTTGTCGAAGAAGACCTTAACCGGCTGTTCAACGGCCGCCACGAAAGCAGCAGTGGCCCCGAGGCTCTGCGTGCGTGTGAACTTGAACACCTGGCCGAAACGTTTTTCAGCCTCCCTGAGCGCTCCCGCCTTCATTACGATTTGCACACGGCCATTCGTGGGTCGAAGATCGAGCAGTTCGCGCTGTATCCCTATAAAGAAGGGCGTGTCCACTCTCGCGATGAGCTGGCCCGCTTGCGCGCAGCCGGGATGGAAGCGGTCTTGTTGCAGAATAAGCCATCGATTGTGTTCAGTGCTTACACCTACGATCAGTTGGGCGCCGAGGCGTTTACCCTTGAGCTGGGCAAGGCCCGGCCTTTTGGGCAGAACGGCGGAGTCAATGTCGAGCGTCTTGAGCTGCGCTTGCAGCAGATGATCGAAGGCACCGAGCCGCCACTGGCCGATGACTCGCTCGAAGGCTTGCAGCTGTTCAGCGTGGCCCGCGAGGTGATCAAGCACAGCGATGCCTTTATCCTGCACTTGCCGGCGGACGTCGAAAATTTCTGTGAGTTGCCCAAGGGCTACTTGCTGGCGCAAGACGCGGGCAAGACCCGATGGGTTGTCGAAGAAGAGGGTGCGCGGATTATCTTTCCCAACCCGAAGGTGAAAAACGGCCTGCGGGCCGGGATGATCATCGAGCCGGCTCGCGCTCTGGCGTTAGCGTAGCCAGGGCAGTGCCTGTCAGTTAAGGATAACTGTGGGAGCGGGCTTGCTCGCGATGCAGGCGACGCGGTCAGAGAGTCAAACCGCGCCGCTCCAGTCGCGAGCAAGCCCGCTCCTGCAAGAGCTGGCTTTACACCGCGCGTTTTTGCTGGGAGTCCATGCGCTTGATGGTGCGGATTTTGTGCAGGGTGTCGGCGCAGGTTTTCGCGGCTTCTTGGCCTTTGTGTTCGAAATGGTCGAAGAAGAACTTCTGGTGCTCTTCACCTGCATGGAAATGGTGCGGTGTCAGGCTGACCGAGAAAACCGGGACTTCGGTTTCCAGCTGCACTTGCATCAAGGCGCTGACCACGGTCTGGGCCACGAAGTCGTGACGATAGATGCCACCATCCACTACCAGCGCTGCGCCGACGATGCCTGCATAACGGCCAGTCTTGGCCAGCAGCTTGGCGTGCAGCGGGATTTCGAAGGCGCCGCCGACTTCAAAAAAGTCGATGTCGCTTTCCTGATAGCCCTGTACCAGCATTTCGGCCAGGAAGCCTTTACGGCTCTGGTCGACAATATCTTTGTGCCAGCAGGCCTGGATAAATGCCACGCGTTCGTTGTGGTGGCTTTTGCTTTTGCTGTCGATTGCAGTGGGTTGCATGTTCAGATTCCTGTTTGTGTGAAAAACAGGGCATATGAATCGAATGGGATTAAAGGGTGCGTTCAGGAGGGCAGCGCATGGCCTTTCGGCATCGCCACTTGCCCACCTGGTTGACGGCCCTTTGGCGCCAATCCCGTTCTCTCTTCATCCGGACTATGACCGTCGGCCCCGGGATCACACCGGGTCTGCTGACCTTGACTGCCCACAACCCAAGCGGGTGGATCAGCCAAGCGCTCGCGGGCTATGCGCATTGCGCGCAATTACCGCCGGTGGGGAGTCGCACCCCGCCCTGAGAACGTTGCCACCAGCTTTTCTGGTGGCGGACATTTTGTATCATAATTTTTTCGCAGATGCATGGCTGCTTTTGGCTAATAGCCATCAATTTTTTCGCTGGGTTATCAGCGCGATCCCGCTCAAGCCGCTGAATATGTCAAATCCTGGCCGCACGACTATTGTCCGAAAGGGAGCTCCCCGATTAGCATCCAGAGCTGATCACTTATTGCCGAGGCCGCTCCAATGACTGTTATCGATCTTCGTAGTGACACCGTTACCCAACCCAGCACCGGCATGCGCGAGGCCATGGCGAGTGCGCCGATGGGCGACGATGTGTATGGCGAAGATCCTTCGGTGAACAAGCTGGAGTCCGAACTGGCGCTGCGTCTGGGCTTTGCCAGAGCGTTGTTCGTGCCCACCGGCACCATGAGCAACTTGCTGGCACTGATGGCGCATTGCGGGCGCGGGGATGAGTACATTGTGGGTCAGCAGGCGCACACCTATAAATATGAAGGCGGCGGAGCGGCGGTTCTGGGGTCCATCCAGCCACAGCCGCTGGAGGTTCAGGCTGATGGCTCGCTGGACTTGGGGCAGGTTGCAGCTGCAATCAAGCCTGACGACTTTCACTTTGCCCGCACGCGTTTGCTCGCACTGGAAAACACCATGCAGGGCAAGGTGCTGTCACTCGAGTATCTGGCAGCTGCCAGTCGCCTGACCCGTGAACATGGCCTGGCGCTGCACCTTGATGGCGCGCGGCTGTACAACGCAGCGGTCAAGCTGGGTGTCGATGCGGGTGAGATCACCCGGCATTTCGATTCGGTATCGGTGTGCCTGTCCAAGGGACTGGGCGCTCCGGTGGGTTCCGTGTTGTGCGGCACTGCTGACTTGATCGCCAGGGCGCGGCGCTTGCGCAAAATGGTCGGTGGCGGCATGCGCCAGGCCGGTCAACTGGCGGCAGCCGGTCTGTATGCGCTGGATCATCAGGTCGAGCGTCTGGCCGATGACCATGCCAACGCCCAGTTACTGGCTGAAGGTTTGCGTGCGGCCGGTTATGACGTCGAACCGGTGCAGACCAACATGGTGTACGTTCAGATCGGTGAGCGGGCCGAAGCCCTCAAGGCCTTTGCGGCCGAGCAGGGGATTGTGCTCAGTGCCGCGTCGCGCTTGCGAATGGTGACGCACATGGATGTCAATCGCAGCCAGATTGAACAGGTAATAGCCGTTTTTGCCGAGTTTTCCAGCCAATAAGCTTGCGATCCGTCCAATTGCTTGTCGCTATCGTATAAACACGCTGTACCCGGGGCGAAGGGCCGATATAATGCGGCCCTTTGCGAGTCGCACTGTCGATTGACGTGATTTACTTGCCTCTGGCCGCAGCCTCCGTGGAAGAACCTATGAAAAGCGCAGAAATCCGTGAAGCCTTCCTTCGCTTCTTCGAGGAGCAAGGTCACACCCGTGTCCCTTCCAGCTCCTTGGTCCCTAATAACGACCCGACCCTGCTGTTCACCAACGCGGGGATGAACCAGTTCAAGGACTGTTTCCTGGGTCAAGAAAAACGTGCCTACACCCGAGCGACCAGCAGCCAGAAGTGCGTGCGAGCCGGCGGCAAGAACAGCGACCTGGAAAACGTCGGTTACACCGCCCGTCACCACACCTTTTTTGAAATGCTCGGCAACTTCAGCTTTGGCGATTATTTCAAGAAAGACGCGATCAACTTCGCCTGGACCTTCCTAACCGGCGTACTCAACCTGCCTAAAGACAAGCTCTGGGTAACGGTCTACGCCAGCGATGACGAAGCGTATGACATCTGGACCCAGGACGTCGGCGTACCTGCCGAACGCATGATCCGTATTGGCGACAACAAGGGTGCTCCGTACGCGTCGGATAACTTCTGGACCATGGGCGATACCGGCCCGTGCGGCCCGTGCACCGAGATTTTCTACGATCACGGTCCAGAAATCTGGGGTGGCCCGCCAGGTTCGCCAGACGAAGACGGTGACCGCTACATTGAAATCTGGAACAACGTGTTCATGCAGTTCAACCGCACCGCCGATGGCGTGTTGCATCCGTTGCCAGCGCCGTCGGTAGACACCGGCATGGGCCTGGAGCGGATCAGTGCGGTGATGCAGCACGTCAACTCCAACTATGACATCGACCTGTTCCAGAGCCTGTTGACGGCTGCAGCCGACGCGATCGGTTGTGCCAACGAAGGCCAGGCATCGCTCAAGGTGGTGGCTGACCACATCCGTTCGTGCAGCTTCCTGATTGCTGACGGCGTGCTGCCATCGAACGAAGGTCGCGGCTATGTACTGCGCCGCATCATTCGTCGCGCCTGCCGTCACGGCAACAAGCTGGGTGCTACCGGTAACTTCTTCTACAAGATCGTCGCGGCACTGGTTGCCGAGATGGGCGAAAGCTTCCCGGAGCTGGTGCGCGAGCAGGCCAACATCGAGCGCGTACTTAAAGCCGAAGAAGAGCAGTTCTCCAAGACGCTGGAGCAGGGCCTGAAAATCCTTGAGCTGGATCTGGCAGAGCTCAAGGGCACCGTAGTGCCTGGCGACGTGGTGTTCAAACTCTACGATACCTATGGCTTCCCGATGGACCTCACGGCCGATATCGCCCGTGAACGCAACCTGACCGTGGACGAAGAAGGCTTCGAGCGCGAGATGGAAGCCCAGCGTGTTCGCGCACGTTCGGCCAGCTCTTTCGGCCTGGACTACAACACGCTGGTTAAAGTTGACGTGCCGACCGAGTTTGTCGGTTACAGCGCGACCCAGGCTTCGGCCACCATCGTTGCTCTCTATAAAGACGGTCAATCGGTTGCCAGCCTGAGCGAAGGCGACGAGGGCGTGGTCATTCTTGATCAGACCCCGTTCTACGCCGAATCGGGCGGCCAGGTTGGCGATTGCGGTTTCCTGCAAGCTGGCGCGGCGCGCTTTGACGTGCGCGACACCACCAAAACCGGCGGCGCATTCCTGCATCACGGCGTGGTTGCCGCGGGCGGCCTGAATGTTGGCGAAACCGTTGAAGCCCAGGTTGACGCCGATGTGCGTTACGCCACGGCACTGAACCACTCGGCGACCCACTTGCTGCACGCGGCCTTGCGTCAGGTGCTGGGCGAGCACGTTCAGCAGAAAGGCTCGTTGGTCGACAGCCAGCGCATGCGTTTCGACTTCAGTCACTTCGAGTCGATCAAGCCCGAGCAGATCAAGGCGCTGGAAGATATTGTCAACGCCCAGATTCGCAAGAACACTCAGGTCGAGACTGAAGAAACCGACATCGAAACCGCCAAGCAAAAAGGCGCCATGGCGCTGTTTGGCGAGAAGTACGGCGACAACGTGCGCGTGCTGAGCATGGGTGGTGATTTCTCGGTTGAGCTGTGTGGCGGTATTCACGCCAAACGCACCGGTGACATCGGCCTGATGAAAATCATCAGCGAAGGCGGCGTAGCTTCCGGTATCCGTCGTATCGAGGCGGTTACGGGTGCAGCCGCACTGGCTTACTTGAACGCCGCCGAAGAGCAGCTCAAGGAAGCCGCGAGCCTGGTCAAGGGTTCTCGTGAGAATCTGGTCGACAAGCTGTCGGCGGTACTTGAGCGCAATCGCCAGTTGGAAAAACAACTTGAGCAATTGCAGGCCAAGGCAGCAAGCGCGGCCGGTGACGATCTGTCATCGTCGGCGGTGGACGTAAAAGGCGTGAAAGTCCTGACTGCCCGCCTGGACGGTCAAGATGGCAAGGCGCTACTGGCGCTGGTAGATCAGCTGAAGAACAAACTCGGCCGTGCGGTGATCCTGCTCGGCAGTGTCCATGAAGACAAGGTTGTACTGGTTGCAGGCGTAACCAAAGACCTGACTGGCCAACTCAAAGCCGGTGATTTGATGAAGCAGGCTGCTGCGGCAGTGGGCGGGAAGGGCGGTGGTCGTCCTGACATGGCGCAAGGCGGCGGTGTTGATGCTGCAGCCCTTGATGCCGCATTGGCCCTGACTGTGCCATTTGTCGAACAGGGTATCTGAGGTCCAGTACGCGCCATCGTCTAGTGATGGCGCGTCGTTTGAATGATAAATGGGCGCCCTTTATGGGCTGAGGCTGCTTTGAAATGGCTTTGATCGTACAGAAATTCGGAGGCACCTCGGTCGGCACTGTCGAGAGAATCGAGCAGGTCGCCGATAAAGTTAAGAAGTTCCGCGAAGCCGGCAATGATCTGGTGATCGTGCTATCTGCAATGAGCGGCGAAACCAACCGCCTGATCGAACTGGCCAAGCAGATCAGCGATCAGCCGTTACCCCGTGAGCTGGATGTGATTGTGTCCACGGGTGAGCAGGTGACGATTGGTCTGCTGGCAATGGCGCTGAACAAGCGCGGCGTGCCAGCGGTGTCCTACACCGGCAGCCAGGTGCGCATCCTGACGGACAGTTCGCACACCAAAGCCCGCATCCTGAAAATTGACGATCAGAAGATTCGCGCCGACCTGAAGGCCGGGCGTGTGGTTGTGGTTGCAGGTTTCCAGGGCGTTGATGAGCACGGCAACATCACCACCCTGGGTCGTGGCGGCTCTGACACCACTGGTGTGGCGCTGGCGGCGGCCCTCAAGGCTGATGAGTGCCAGATCTATACGGATGTCGACGGTGTTTACACCACTGACCCGCGGGTTGTGGCAAAAGCTCAGCGTCTGGAAAAGATCACCTTCGAAGAAATGCTGGAAATGGCCAGCCTGGGCTCCAAGGTGTTGCAGATCCGGGCGGTCGAGTTCGCAGGCAAGTACAACGTACCGCTGCGCGTTTTGCACAGCTTCAAGGAGGGTCCAGGCACCCTCATTACTATTGATGAAGAGGAATCCATGGAACAGCCGATCATTTCTGGTATTGCGTTCAATCGCGATGAAGCCAAGCTGACCATCCGTGGCGTGCCAGACACCCCGGGCGTGGCGTTCAAGATTTTGGGTCCGATCAGTGCGACCAATATCGAAGTCGACATGATCGTGCAGAACGTTGCGCACGATAACACCACCGACTTCACCTTCACCGTGCACCGCAATGACTACAGTGCTGCGCAAAGCGTGCTGGAAAACACGGCGCGTGAGATCGGTGCCCGTGAAGTGGTCGGCGACACCAACATTGCCAAGGTTTCGATTGTCGGTGTGGGCATGCGCTCTCACGCGGGCGTTGCCAGCCGCATGTTTGAGTCCCTGGCCAAAGAGAACATCAACATCCTGATGATCTCGACCTCCGAGATCAAAGTGTCGGTGGTGATTGAAGAGAAGTACCTGGAGCTGGCAGTGCGCTCCTTGCACACCGCTTTTGATTTGGACGCGCCAGCCCGACAGGGCGAATAAGGCGTTGTCTGGAGGGCGCGGTTAATCCGCGCCCTTTGTTTTTTTGGCGGGCATGAACGAAGACCTCCTGTTTCGTCATGTTGGTCAATACTAAGGAGCGGCGGGCTATAGCTGTTTAGCGAATAGCCCGAAGCCCTTTTTTTTTGCAGACTGTGGCCACTGAAATGAAAAGTGTGAGGAGAAAAGTATGCTGATTCTGACTCGCCGTTGTGCGGAAAGCCTGATCATAGGCGATGGCGAAATTACTGTGACCGTACTCGGCGTCAAAGGAAACCAGGTGCGTATCGGTGTGAACGCCCCCAAGGAAGTGGCGGTGCACCGTGAGGAGATCTACCTGCGGATCAAGAAAGAAAAGGATGAAGAACCAAGTCTCTAATTTTATTTAAGTTTTTAGTTGCAAGCGGGGAAAAGGCTGGTTATTATACGCCCCGTGTTGCGGAGAGGTGGCCGAGTGGCCGAAGGCGCTCCCCTGCTAAGGGAGTACATCTCAAAAGGGTGTCGGGGGTTCGAATCCCCCCTTCTCCGCCATTATTCATGTAGCACGTTGGGTCTGGGTAGTTTCGGTAAGTTATTGAATTTACTGAAAAAAATCTTGCCAGAGAGATTCAACGGTCTATAATGCGCCGCTTCAAATGCACTCGTAGCTCAGCTGGATAGAGTACTCGGCTACGAACCGAGCGGTCACAGGTTCGAATCCTGTCGAGTGCACCATTTAAGAGTCAATCGCTGCGGCGGTTAACTTTGCTTCAACCAGGGTGGTCTGGTCTATCAAGCACAACTTGCACTCGTAGCTCAGCTGGATAGAGTACTCGGCTACGAACCGAGCGGTCACAGGTTCGAATCCTGTCGAGTGCACCATTTAAGAGTCAATTGCTTCGGCGGTTAACTTGGCTTCAACCAGGGTGGTCTGGTTTATCAAGCACAACTTGCACTCGTAGCTCAGCTGGATAGAGTACTCGGCTACGAACCGAGCGGTCACAGGTTCGAATCCTGTCGAGTGCACCAAACACCAAAAAGCCCGCATTATATGCGGGCTTTTTGCTATCTGCGATTTGGCTATTGCTGTCATCCTGACGACTTCTCTTCTGTTTATTCTGGCAGTGCTGCGCAAGCTTTTGTTATTGCCAAGATTTTTGCGTCATTAATTTTTAAGCCGTGTATGATTGCGCCCGTCAGCCCCGCCGGGGCTTGTGGAATACCTCCATGGACTTACCCAGTAGTAACTCAGCATCCCGTTTTTCCAATCATGAATTGACTGATTGATCCTTCCGGCGTGCCCTGCTGCTGGGAGTGGAGTTCGCCTATGACCGAAGTTGAAGTAAAGAAAACACAAGAAAGCCTGCAAAGCCGCCTCGCTCAAGTCATTGAGCTGCTTAATCGCCAGCGTGTGGTCGAAGACCTGACTCATCGTCAGGAAGGCCATCACCATGACCGGGTTGAAAACCTGGTTCATCGGCAGAACCTTGTTGAGCTCCAGCGCAAGCTGGAAGACCTGCACTCCGCAGACGTTGCCTACATCCTTGAAGCATTGCCACTGGACGACCGCCTGACGGTCTGGCAGCTGGTCAAGGCCGATCGCGATGGCGACATCCTGCTTGAAGTCTCTGACTCGGTACGTGAAACCCTGATCGCCGACATGGACGATCACGAGCTCCTGGCAGCTGCCAAGGAGATGGACGCCGACGAACTTGCTGACCTGGCCCCCGAGCTGCCGCGAGACGTCGTCCATGAGCTGATGGAGACCCTTGATGGTCAGCAGCGTGAGCGTGTTCGCTCCGCGCTGTCCTATAACGAGGATCAGGTCGGCGCACTGATGGACTTCGAGATGGTGACGATCCGTGAGGACGTCAGCCTTGAAGTGGTATTGCGTTACCTGCGTCGTCTCAAAGAATTGCCGGGCCATACCGACAAACTGTTCGTGGTTGATTACGACGGTGCGCTCAAAGGCGTGTTGCCGATCAAGCGTTTGTTGGTCAACGACCCCGAGAAACAAGTGTCCGAGGTCATGGCCAGCGATCCGGTAAGTTTTCATCCGGACGAGGACGCCTACGATGCTGCACAGGCGTTTGAGCGTTACGACTTGATCTCGGCCCCGGTGGTCGACAAGAACGGCAAGCTGATCGGCCGATTGACCATCGATGAAATGGTCGACCTGATCCGTGAAGAGAGCGAGAACGAAGTGCTCAACATGGCCGGTCTGCGTGAAGAAGAAGACATCTTCGCTTCGGTCTGGAAGTCCCTGCGTAACCGCTGGGCCTGGCTGGCAGTCAACCTGGTCACCGCGTTTATTGCTTCGCGGGTGATCGGTCTGTTCGAAGGTTCGATTGAGAAGCTGGTGGCACTGGCAGCACTGATGCCCATCGTGGCCGGTATTGGCGGTAACTCCGGCAACCAGACCATTACCATGATCGTACGGGCGATGGCGCTCGATCAGGTCAATACCGGTAGCACCTCGCGTCTGATGCGCAAGGAGCTGGCCGTGGGCTTGATCAATGGCCTGGTGTGGGGTGGGGTGATCGGTGTTGTCGCGTATCTGTTGTACGGCAGCTGGTCACTGGGCGTGGTGATGACCGCGGCCATGACGCTTAACCTGCTGCTGGCAGCGCTGATGGGCGTCTTGATCCCCATGACACTTGCCCGGCTTGGGCGTGACCCGGCGATGGGTGCAAGTGTGATGATCACAGCCATGACTGACAGCGGCGGGTTCTTCATCTTCCTGGGGCTGGCAACCATCTTCCTGCTCTGACGGCCAGCGGCCTGATCTGACAGCTGTCAGATCAGGCCGTTTTTGTTTCTGGCGCAAATGGCGCCCATAAAAAAAGCCAGCGCAATGCTGGCTTTTTGTTACCTGAATTAAATCAGGCTTCCTCCGAAGCTGCCTCAGCGTCGTGAGCAATCAGTGAAACCAGAGCGTTTTGCTGGCGATGGGACAGTTGGCGGAAGCGTTGCAGCAGTTCGCGCTCGTGCAGGGAGAGCTCGGGGCTGTCCAGGCGCATGCTGAGTTCGTCACCCAGTACGCCTTCCTGAATAAGGCTTTGCTCAAGGCGAGCAATGATTTCTGAGTTCATGCTGCGGTGATGATTGCGAGCCACTTCGGCGATGCGCTCGCGCATTCCGTCTGGCAGGCGTACGACGAACTTGTCAGCCGTACGGCTGGAGTAAATTGCCTGTTTCAATGGGCGCATTTTAGTTAACCGGTTAGTTCAGGGGAGCGGTTCTCGGGAATTGGCCGCAGGATGTGATTAAGACCGTCCTTATAGCCAAAGTTCAACCTGAATTGCTAGGAGGCGCGCATCATGCCTCAAATCTGCCACTTCCCTGGCGTCAATTCTGTGACAAATATTGAACCGGATAAAGGCGTTATGCCAGTAGTGATTATTAAAAAAATGCATCGACGTGGATAGTGCACAAATCCACCGTTCATCCTGAAAGGTCTGTTCTCCAGCAGAAGGGCGCTCTCAGCGTAATTGCGGGTCAAATTTGAACCTGCGCCCGATGATCAGCGCCACCAGCCAGCAACTGAAAAATACTCCCGCAGCGATCAAGGGCAGGTTTCCGAATTCGTTACGGGCGAAGACATCAAGTGCAAGGCTTGATAGCGCCAGCATCAACAAACTCAAAGCAATTTTGGACATGATTTACTGCCAACCTCTCAATATGCGCTTCAAAAGACCCAGCGCTCACCCTCGGGAGCCAGGTTGGCTGCAGGGTGGTCTGTAGTCAGATGAGGTGTCGCGCTGCTCACGCTATTCATGACCGCCACTTGCGGCAGCGGCGCGAGGGGTTTGTCATAGGTCTGGACGTATTGCTCATCGGTGGCGGGTTCAGGTTGAAAGTGAAAAATCACTAAAACAGCCAGTGCCAGGGCATTTAACAGTAACAGGGTGCTGTTCATGGCGGTCATCTCTGAGAGCATGGACGGGATACTGTTAATAGAGCAGTCTTCGTGCCAACTGTTAAAGAGCTAAAAACCCTTATAAAACAGCTGCTTGGAGTATGTATTCAAGAGGGTTTCAGTGCAATTTGCAATGATGGCTTTTTGATGTAGTGCAAATTGCACGATACAGGCCAGAGCCCGCGGGAGCGGGCTTGGCAAGGATTCAGTCGATATCGCCTGCAGGCGATCGGTTATCGCCCGAAACGTTCGGCCCATCCACTGATAACCTTGGGCCGTGGGGTCGCGTAAGTGCGTACTTTTGACGTCGACAGCCCCAGGCGAACCAGCGACTCGGCAATGGTCACCGCAGCGGTAACGCCATCGACCACGGGCACGCCGGTGCGCTGGCGAATCTGCTCATCAAGGCCCGCCATACCACCGCAGCCCAGGCAAATGACCTCTGCCTTGTCCTCGCTGACGGCCAGTTCTGCCTGGTGAACAATGGCTTCAACCGCGCGTTGCGGCGAAGATTCGAGTTCCAGAACGGCAAGGCCGCTGGCGCGCACCGATGCACAGCGGTACCAGAGCCCGGACAGTTTCAGGCGATCTTCAATCAGCGGCACGGTGCGATCCAGCGTGGTGACAACCGAATAGGCGCGGCCCAAAAACATGGCGGTGCTGGCCGCTGCGTCAGTGATGTCCACCACGGGCACGTTGAGCAGTTCCTGTAACCCTTCACGGCCATGCTCGCCATACCCGGCCTGTATCACGGCATCGAAGGGCTGGTCGTAGGACATGACGCAGTCCATCACCGCGATTGCGGCCAGATAACTTTCAAAATTCCCCTCAACCGACTCGGCGCCGAAACCGGGCGTCAGCCCGATGATTTCGGTGCCCGGCGCGGCGACGGACTGCGCCTGACGTGCAATGGCCTGGGTGATGCTGTCGGTCGTGTTGACATTGACCACGAGAATTCGCATGGGGGCTCCTTCAAATCAAGAGTGGGCGGTCTGAATTGGCCAGACCGCAAACGTATCAATGGCCAGCGTTGTCGACCGCGATCGACTCGCCGCTGACGTGGGTGTAGTGGGGTTGGCGCCTGGCGATGATCAGGTAAAGCATTGCCGCGATGCCGGCCCCGATCATCCAGGAGAACGGCGAAACAGTATGAAAACCTGGCACCAATGCCAGCACGATGGCGATCAGAGCAGCAGGAATAAACGCCGCGACGGCGCGTAAATTAACGCCTCGGCTGTAGTAATAAGCGCCGCTCGGGTCTTCGCTGTACAACGCCGGCACGTCGATACGGCCTTTTCGTACAAGCCAGTAGTCGACCATGATCACCCCGTACAGCGGGCCAAGCAGGGCACCCAGGCCGGACAGGAAGTACACGATAACCAGCGGGCTGTTATAGAGATTCCACGGCAGGATCAGCACTGCCAGGGTTGCGCTGATCAGTCCGGCGCGCTTGAACGTCAGATGCCTGGGTGCCAGGTTGCTCAGCACAAAAGCCGGTGCGACGAAGTTGGCCATGATGTTCACCGCCACCGTCACAATCAGGAATGCCAGGCAGCCCAGCACCAGAAAGAAGGTGTTCGGGATCGACGCGATAATCTGCGTCGGGCTTTCGATAATGGTGCCGTTGATTTGAAACTGGGCGCCGCACAGCAGGACGGTGATACCGGCAAACACCAGAATGTTCACCGGCAGGCCCCAGAAATTACCAACCTTGATGGTTTTGCAGCACGGCGATGAACGTGAGAAATCACTGAAATTCAGGATCAGCGTGCCGTAGATCGCCAGCCACAGCGCGGCTCCGGCAAACACGTTGCGCCACACCTCGGCGGTGCTCAAGGGCACGCGGTCTGACCAGGCAATGGTGCCGTTGGCCTGAAAGTACATCCAGCCTGCCAGGCACAGTACCGTCAGTAAAATGACCGGTCCGGCAAACGCCTCGTAGCGGCGAACCATTTCCATGCCGTAGGCCAGGATCGTCAGCTGCACCAGCCAGATCGCGACAAAACACACCCAGCCCAAGCTCGACAGGCCAAGGATCGAGTCATGGTCGTAAGCGTCGAAACCAGGATGCACGGCCACCAGTAGCACCCGTAACACCACCGAGGCGAGATACGTCTGAATACCGAACCAGGCGATAGCAATGACCGCGCGTATCAGCGCAGGAATCTGCGCACCATGAATGCCGAAACTTATCCGGCTGATGACCGGGAAGGGCACGCCGGTGCGCTGGCCCATATAGCCCGACAGGTTCATGAAGTTGAACACCAGCAGAGCGCCGATCCCGAGTGAAAGCAGGATCTGCCAGCCGTTGAGGCCCAGGGCGTAAAGCCCGATGGCGAACGAGTAGTTGGCGATGTTGTGCACATCGTTGGTCCACAGGGCAAAGATGCTGTAGCGGCCCCAGCGGCGGCCTTCGGTTTTAGTGGGGGCCAGGTCACTGTTGTGCAGGCGCGGACTGAGCGCCAGGGTGGATGCAGTAGCGTCCAGGGAGTCGGGGAGGGGAGTTGAAACCGGTGAAGGTAAATCCAGAGCGAGGGTATCGGAGAGTCTTGAACGCATTCTGGCAAGCTCCTGATGTCCGCTGGTGTGATGACTGTTCATGAGCGTTGGCTCGACAAATCTTCGTCACGGCAGCGGAAATCACTGGTTGTGAGAATTCGCGGTATGCCTGCTTTTATGTAGCAGGCCACGAAACAATGTGTACTTAGTTTTTGTTCGTTTTGTATACAAGTGTCGTGTGGGTGTAAGCGATATTCATGCCAGCAGAAACACACAGATCAGTAGCCGTGTTCACGGATCCCTATGCTGTTTTTTATCTGTATGAAATTAATGGATTTTTTATTTTTTGCGGGCCAGCTGAAAAACCAGCGAATAGAAAGGGAGATGGATCGTGGTCAATTGTGACCAGAGAGAGGGTTGTTACTTTTTGATGCATAAAAGGTTTGTGGCGCGGTTGGGTGCACCGTTATGTGACGTTTTGTATACGATCATTAGGCGCTGTATGCGCCTGTGGTTGTCGTTGAGCTGCGTGAGGTTGTGATCGGTCGTAAGTCCTGGGCGTCAGGTCTGACGGTTACACGGCATTAACGGTCAAGGGGCGTGTGTCTGACCGTTAAAAAGGCCACGCACGACATGACAAACAAAGGCATGACCGTTACCATGCTCGCCGTCATTTGTCTCAGTAGCTCAATTGGATAGAGCATCCCCCTCCTAAGGGGAAGGTTGGCAGTTCGAACCTGCCCTGGGACACCATATAATTCAAGCACTTACCGCTCTGGGCCTTTTGCTTTTGTTTTGCTGGCTATCACTGGGCTAGCGCGACACTCTGCATCGATATCCTAAGCGAAGAGTGATTTCGCCTCACAAGCCGGGCAGCGGCAGTCGACGCGGTGTTGGCGCTGACGCCGAATTGACCCAGATGCCAAGATTTCACTGACCCAGTCTGATTCCTCGAAAAAAATTATCTGGGCAGGGTTTGTGCCGATTTGGAGGTGGGGCAATCTTGCGTCGGCACGTGGGTCAATTAGGCATCGGCCTCAACACCGCAAAATCCTTATGCACTTCAATACCAGTACGGTGTTGATCACCGCCGACCATGGTTTCTTGTTCCAGCACAGCAAACTCGAAGCGGCCGACCGCACCTCGCTGGCGGAAAAGCCCGAGAATGTCATCAAGAGCAAGAAGCGCTACGTGCTCGGCCATAAGCTGCCGGCAGCCAAAGATGCCTGGTGTGGCTCGACCAAGCAAACCGCCGGCACGTTATCGGATACACAGTTTTGGATCCCCAAGGGCGCCAACCGCTTTCACTTCGTCGGTGGGGCGCGCTTCGTTCATGGCGGCGCGATGCCACAGGAAATTGTGGTGCCGGTGTTAACCGTCAACCAACTGCGCGGTGAGAAAGCCGAGAAACGCACCAAGCGAAAAGTGGGTGTTATCTCGCCGAAGTCGGCACTGAAGATGGTTACCAACATCCAGCGCTTTGACTTGATCCAGACCGAAACCGTCAGCGAACAGGTATTGCCCATCACCGTAGCGGTGGCCATTTATGAAGCTGACGTTGCTGTTTCCAGCGAAGAAATTGTCACCTTCGACTGCAGCACCGATGTCATGTCGGAGCGCCTTAAGCAGGTGCGGTTGTCGTTGTCTGGCAGCAACTTTGATCGGCACAAGGATTACTTCCTAATCATCCGCGACAAGGATCTGAACACCGAGCTTGAGCGCTATCGTGTCACCATTGACCTAGCCTTCACTGACGATTTCTTTTGAGAGACGTGACAATAAATGGATACCGAACAAGATAAAGATCTCGATCAGTTGCTCAACGAACACTTCGCCGGCCGGGTGGTGCGCAAGGACCTGACCAAGCTGATTAAGGAAGGCGCGAATGTCCCGGTCTATGTGCTTGAGTACCTGCTGGGCATGTACTGCGCCTCGAACGACCCGGTCGTCATCGAGCAAGGCCTGAAAAACGTTAAGACGGTACTGGCGGAAAACTACGTGCGCCCTGACGAGGCCGAGAAGGTTAAGTCTCTGGTGCGCGAGCGCGGCACTTACAAAGTGATCGATCGTGTCACGGTGCGGCTGAACGAGAAAAAAGACCGCTACGAAGCATCTTTCAGCAGCTTGGGCATCCGCGATGCGGAGATTTCCGCAAGCATCGTCAAAGAGTACGAAAAACTACTGGTTGGCGGTATTTGGGTAATTGCCACGCTGAGCTACTACCACGAGGAAGGCCAATCCGGCTCACCCTTTGGCGTGTCCATGCTCAAGCCAATTCAGATGCCGAACATGAATATGCCGGAACTGTTCGCCGGACGCGCAGCACTGACCACCGTACAGTGGCGCGAAGCGCTGATTCGCTCGATTGGCATGGAGCCGTCAACACTTGATGTGGCGGTGCAGTGGCACTTGTTGGCGCGCATGGTTCCCTTCATTGAAAACAACTACAACGTCTGCGAGCTTGGCCCGCGCGGTACCGGCAAGAGCCATATTTACAAAGAGTGTTCGCCCAACAGCATGCTGGTGTCCGGCGGACAAACCACCGTGGCCAATCTGTTCTACAACATGAGCAGCCGTCGCATCGGCCTGGTCGGGCTTTGGGATGTGGTTGCCTTCGACGAAGTCGCGGGGATCAATTTCAAAGACAAAGACGGCGTGCAGATCATGAAGGACTACATGGCCTCCGGCTCTTTCGGGCGCGGCCGTGAGCAAATGGAAGCCTCAGCTTCTATGGTCTTCGTCGGCAATATTAACCAGAGCGTCGAGTCACTGGTAAAGACCAGCCACTTACTAGCGCCCTTCCCCGAACAAATGATCGATGCCGCCTTCTTCGACCGCTTCCACGCCTACATTCCGGGCTGGGAAATCCCAAAAATGCGCCCGGAGTTTTTCACCAACAGGTACGGCCTGATCGTCGACTATTTGGCGGAGTTCTTCCGTGAGATGCGCAAGCGCAGCTTTGCCGACGCCATCGATAAACACTTCAGACTGGGCAACAACCTCAACCAGCGCGACGTGATCGCGGTACGCAAAACCGTCTCAGGCTTGCTCAAGCTGCTGTACCCCCATGACGTATTCACCAAAGAAGACGTTCGTGAATGCTTGGAGTACGCCCTGCAGGTACGCCGCCGGGTTAAAGAACAGTTGAAGAAGATCGGCGGCATGGAGTTCTACGATGTGCACTTCAGCTACATCGACAACGAAATCCTCGAAGAGCACTTCGTCACCGTTAAAGAACAAGGCGGCGGCGGACTGATCCCTGAAGGCCCAGGCAAACCGGGCTTCATTCACACCATCGGCCTAAGTGGCAAAGGTATGCCTGGGCTTTACCGGATAGAGCTGCAAGTCACTAAAGGAACCGGGAAGCTGGCGACCTCTGGGCTATGGAACTCAAGCAGCGCCAAAGAGCAGGTTAGGATTGCCTTCGATTACTTCAAGGCCAATGCCTCTCGCATCAGTGCATCCGCCAAGGTGATGGAGCATGACTTCCACCTGCATGTAGTCGAACTACAAAACACCGGCCCACTAACCCACATGGCACTCGCCAGCTTGGTGGCCTTCGCCTCTGGCCTGATGGGCAGACCTGCTCAAGGACAGATGGTAGTGCTCGGCGACATGAGCCTCGGCGGCAGCATCACCCCGGTGGAAAGCATTGCAGAGTGCCTGCAGGTGGCCTTCGACGCCGGCGGCAAGCGTGTCTCGCTACCGATGAGCAGCGCCAAAGACATTCCAACCATCCCGGCCGAACTGTTCACCAAGTTCCAGACCAGCTTCTACGCCGATCCGGTAGATGCGGTGTTCAAGGCATTGGGGGTGGACTGACTCACAGAGCTTAAGATTTTCTCAGTTCCATTAAGCAATATGATCAAAAGTTTATCTTGATGGTCAGCTGCCCAGTCTAATCAATACAAAACGGCAGACCGGATCTGCCGTGTTTTTGTGCGCCCAGCATGGGCGCAATCTTGCGGGTGAAAGTCCCGTCGTGAGCTGACCACAGCGAACGAAGTGAAGCGCAACTGCACGAGGGCGACCGAGTGTGGGGAGGAAGCGTGGATCGAAACCGCGAGCCGATGGACAAGAACCGGATATAAGGCGAAGTCGTGGATGCCTTCCTGGAAGAGTCCCTGCGTATCGAGGCAATGTCCATGGCGGTGGAGATGTGGGCGAAATCAGAGCCGCTTGTACGGAAGGCATATCTCTTCGGAAGTCGGGTCAAGGGCACTAATCGTCCAGATAGCGATCTTGACGTTGCTATCGAGCTGCTGACCTTGCCTGGTGAGGAAGATCCTGGCACTACCTGGCAAAGGGAGGGGAAACGGCTTAAAGCCTCTATTGCTGGAGTTATCCCCGTAGCCATTGATCTTGATTGGTACGGAGGCGCAGATGAAACGGCATGCATTCACGTGGGCCTTCAGGGTGGAAGTCTCGTGGCTTATGACGCCGATTAAACCACTTCGACCATCCAGACAAACTGATCACGGAATGTAATCGCACATTCACTGAGAGGCGTTCATTCCCATACTCAAATGCGGAAGACGGTATTGGCTGGATCGACTTAACGTTGCCTAGGCACAGGCTTTTTGATCGTAAGCGTCCGGCAAAGTCACCTACCCGATCCCAGCGATAAGGGCGATGGTGTCCACTTAAAAATACGTGGACACTATTGCCCCTATCATCAGGATTGCCATGCGCCAAAGAACCTCTTATCCCAAACCCTTCAAAGCCCAGATCGTCCAAGAATGCCTGCAACCTGGCGTGTCGATGGCCAGCGTGGCCCTGCGTCACGGCATTAACGCCAACCTGGTTCGAAAGTGGATACCTGCTTATCGTGATCATCAGGCGCCGGCGTTGCCTGCTTTTGTTCCGATGAAACTTGCGCCCGCAACCCGGCCCGATCAGCAGATGGCGGTCAACATCGAGGTTCCTTTCGGGCAGCAAAAACTCACTGTGAAGTGGCCATCCTCTGATCCTGACGGGTGTGCTCGTTTTGTCCGTGAGCTTGCCAAGTGATCCGCATCGACGCCATCTGGCTCGCCACCGAGCCCATGGATATGCGCGCAGGTACCGAGACCGCGTTGGCCAGAGTGATTGCGGTATTCGGTGCGGCGAAGCCGCACTGTGCTTATCTCTTTGCCAATCGACGTGCTATCTGCCTGAGTCATGCAAGGTGACTTCGGCGGACGCTTACTTTTGATCGAGCTTTTGGTGAGGCGGAGCAGGAAACGCTCACCAAGCAATTGGAGCGGTGCATGGGCAAAGCAGATCAGCCTCAGCGATCTAGGTAGCATCATCCATCGGCGTACTGCGTGAGATCCATCAGTAGTCGCCTCTGGATAGTCTAAATTTGCTACTTCGGATGAATAATTTCGTTTTTTCGCCGTTCTCCATCCGCACTTGAAACGTGCCATCACGACTATCTGCAGGGGTTCGAGTATGAGGGAAAAAGGCAAGCTTCCGCCGCTGCCAGACAGCAAGGCGCTGAACTGTTATGCGGAAACGATCCGCCAGCTTGAGGCGGCCTTTCGCGAAGCTGGGCACGCAATGACGATGGATGCGTGGTATTCCTTGCCGGAGTACGACGCTGCACTGAACGAGGCCTACGCACTGCAGCTGGTGCATGGTGATCTGTCGGCGGACGGGTTCGACATGGCTGGCATTCACTCGCGGCCAGCCGAGCGGCTGGGCCAGATGCCTCCGGCTGAGGTGCGTCGGTATGTGCACGCGCTATGGCGTTGTGAAAGGCACACCCACCCACATGGCAGCCTGGTGCTCGATGCTGTTCAGTCCGGTGCGCTGGGCATAGCAGCTAGAAGGCTGGCTGCTTGCTCAACTGACGTTTAATCCGCACCGGCACTGCAACCACCTTTGTTGATGCGCCTAGGACGTTTCAAGAGGCAGCGCGTTACAGGGTAACGACGACCGGCCGACATGCTCGCTTCACACTCGCGACAGATATCCCGAACTGCGCAGCCGTGGCGGCGATGCTGGCCCCGTTATCCTTCCTCCAGGCGACAACCTTGTTGTCGTTGATGGTCTTTACCCGGCCCAGGGCCTTGCCTTCTGCCTTCGCGCGCTGAATGCCCGCCATCTGCCGGGCCTTGATGTTGGAGCGCTCCAGCTCGGCCACAGCCGCCAACATGGTCAACATGGCCTTGCCGATTGGCGTGGAGAGGTCGAAGCCCTCGCGCTGACTGATAATCGCCACACCCTTCTTCTGTAGCGCTTCGACGGTGGCCAGCACGTCCAGCGTATCGCGCCCAAGGCGGTCGACGGCACCGACAATCAGGATATCGCCCTTACGGCCTCGCGGGCCTATGGTGGGTGTCCCACGATCGTAGCGTCACGCCAGGGAGCGCTGGCACCTTGTCACCCGAAAAACGCCCCCTAAGCAGCATTACTATCACAATGGTCAATTCCTGCTTTCGTGACTGCATGCGACATCCGCACATTCATGCCGAACTTTTCGCCCCGGCGGTATGCTGAAAACTACACCTCCTTGCCCCACGTTATGCGCGTGCGGGTACTGCAGGTTCAGATATAGATGCCCGATCTGGTGTTTTTGGGTTGATATTTTAAACTGTGAAACACTACATGTAGTGTTCTGCCGGATGGAAATGTCGCACATATAGTCCTATCATTCATGGTGTGCTAACTTCGAGGGACTGGACCGTGGCTACGCAGCAGCAATTCATAGATTTCTTGAAAGAGATTGAGCCCAGTCCGACGACGAAGTCGATATGCATCAGCGCGCACTCGACCTTGCGCGAAAAGTTGGAGAAGCACGAGACGTACGGTGACATCTACGTCAACACGTACCTCTCGGGCTCCTATGCGCGCAATACGGCGCTACGTCCCCGGTTCGCGAACGGAGCGCTTCGCCGGCCTGATGTCGACATCATCGTGGTCACGAATCACACCCTGCAAGACCTTGCGAGTGATGTTATCGCCACATTGCGCAAGGCCGTCAAGTCGCTTGGGTATACGGAAGTCGAGGCAAACCGGCGTTCTATTTGCGTGTCGCTAGGGTCGGTTGAAATGGATGTCGTGCCGGTTATTGCCAATCCGTGGGAGGAGGATGGTTGGCTCATCGCGGACAAGAGCGAAGAGCAGTGGCTGCTCACCAACCCAATGGGCCACAACCAGTGGGCCAGCGCGGTCAACAAGAAGGCTAACGGATATTTCGTCCCACTCGTGAAGCTAGTGAAGTGGTGGCGTCGCGAGAACCTGCCGCACCTGAGGCGCCCGAAGGGTTTCATCCTCGAGACCTTGGTCGCAGAGCACATGGATTACAATGAGACAAGCTACGAGGAGTTGTTTGCCAAGCTCCTGGAGAAGGTCCGAGACGAATACGAATGGATGGTCCAGGTCGGCCAGGTACCGTACTTGGAGGACCCGAGTGTTCCGGGCAACAATGTTTTCTCGCGAGTAAAACCGGAGGAATTCAAGCGTTTCTACGACATGGTTGATGCCCACGCCAAACTTGTGCGCCGCGCCCAGCGGGAGGCCGACGCCGACGGGGCCTTGACCCTGTGGAAGAAAGTCTTTGGTGACTGCTTCCGAAAACCGGCTCAAAAGGCGAGCATGTTGCGCACCGCGGCTGTAGCCAGCTCGGGTATGGGCCTCACCTTTCCGAGCATTGCCGTTGTGCCCCCGAACAAGCCTCAGGGATTTGCATGATGCGGCTGCTGCTCGAACAGCCCGTTCGCATGCTCGCGGAGATCCGTGGGCTGGACGCGCTAGCGGTTACTTCGGAATGGCTGATCAAGCTTGAGTGGGGGCTGTCCGAGGCGAACGACGTCCGAGTCGATTTCGACTTCACGGTGAACAGCAAGGTATATGAGGCGGTCCTAATTTTCCCCAGCTTGTTCCCACAAGCGCCGGCCTATGTGCGCCCAAGCAATACCGATGAAGATTGGAGTGCACACCAATACCCCTCGACCGGCACCCTCTGCCTTGAGTGGGGGCCGGACAACTGGCATCCCGATGTGACAGGCGCTGATCTCGTCGTCAGCACACACAAGCTGCTGGCTTATGAGAAGTTTGGCCCTTTGTTGAGCGTGGTCGCGCCTTCACGGCATGAGCTGACACTTGGCCAGCGCGTGCGCGGTGAGGTTCTGCGGTTTCTCATCACGCAACAATTGCAGGCAGCGCTCGCAGCCTCCTTACGGACAACTCCGCTGCCTCTTGCCGTGGGGACCTTGTACAGGCGTACCGCGTTCGTTGCAGTCGCGACCCAGCTGGGGCATGACACAGCGCCCATCCACCTTGGCGTTCCTGGCGAGATTGCCGACCCAGCCGTCAGCAATTCGTGGGTTCGCAAGGGCTGGGTCGTTTGGTGCGACGAATGGGCATCCCTCCCCAATCCCACCACAGACCAGGCTGCCCTCCGTGACTTCCTGAAATCCAAGGACAGTTGGCCTTGGCCGAGCGACGAGTTGCAGTCAGGCTTCTTGCTGTTGGTGGATGATGAACTGCAACTTCGGCCCATGGCGCTTGCGTCGAAGGCCGAAGGCAATACGGCGTCTGAATACTTCCCCGTGGACTGCACCGACATGGGCCTTGTTCGGCAGCCGGAGCGCAACGAAGCCTTGGCACAGAAGAAGGTGGCTATTGTTGGGCTGGGCTCTGTAGGCAGCAAGGTCGCCCTGTCGTTGGCGCGCTCGGGCGTGACGCGCTTTCTGCTCATCGACGACGACATCCTGAAGCCTTCAAATCTCACACGTAACCAGCTCGATTGGTCCTCAGTGGGCTACGACAAGGTCGACGCTGTCGAAAATGCGATTAAGCTGGTCCGGCCTGACGCCGACGTGGTGTGCAGGACGTTCCGTTTCGCTGGACAGGAAAGTTCTGCCTCCAACACGACCCTGCTCGAGCAAATTGCGGCATGCGATCTTGTCATCGACGCCACGGCAAGCGCGAAGGTTTTTTCGTCGATAGCGGCCATCTGCACGCGGCGCAAGGTGCCGGTTGTATGGGGCGAGGTGTTCGCTGGTGGCATTGGGGCGCTCATGGCTCGCAGCCTGCCTGGCATCGATGCCGAGCCTCTGGATATCCGCGGCGCGATTCACGCGTACCTTGCTGACATGCCCGAGGCTCCATTCCAGCATGCCCAGAACTATGACTCCGAGGTGGATGACGAGGTTTTCGTCGCTGGCGATGCGGAGGTCAGTGCCTTAGCCGCTTCGCTGTCCCAGTTCATCATTGACGCCCTGGTCGGGGCCCCCGTGCCTCGGTTCCCTAACGCCGCCTACTTAATTGGCTACCAAAAGGCTTGGATTTTCGAAGCGCCATTCGACACACATCCGGTTCCTTGCCCGTGTGCTGCTGAAAGCCCCGCGGCGCCTGCAGATACTCAGGCAACCGTTGCGGCGTTGGGCGAACTCCTCTCGGTGTTCGGCGCAAAGAAATGCTGACGGTAAGCATCCCACCGGAGGTACAGCGGATATTGCACAAGGCGCTCAAGGTCGCCGGCCCCAATGAGTGCGGTGGCGTTCTTATGGCCGAGCACATGGCCCCCGGCCACTTTGTCGTCCGGCAGCTGACAGTACAAGGTGGAGGAAGGTTCGCCAGCTTCATCCGGGAGACAAGGTCTGCCCTTCGCGCGCTCAGCAGCTTCTTTCGCCAGTCCGGCCACAACTACTCCCGGTTCAACTACCTCGGAGAGTGGCACTCGCACCCGAGCTTCTCGGTGCAGCCCAGCATGACGGACCACCAATCAATGCGGGGCATAGTGATGGATGCGCGTGTTGGGGCGAACTTCGTGGTTTTGCTCATCTTCAAGCTGTCACGCCAGGGTGAGCTTGAAGGCAGCGCGCACACCTACATCCCGGATGGTTCCTTCGTACCATCTACCCTGGTTCTTGAAGGTGACTTATGACCTCTCCACTCTTTGAACGACAGGCCACCGGTGGTGTAGTTGCACGTGACGGCTTCCGATACCAGGATGCGTTCCTACTCGAGCACATCCCCCGTTTCCTTGCTCAGGGGGCCTTCAGCCAGGCTGTCAGCGAACTCTTAGGGGATGTCGAGATTCGCTACTTCCGTCCTGGCGGCGGGACCTTCTGCGTGACGTATGAAGCGAAGCGACATCAGCTCAGCAAGGCCGAATTATGGGAAGAGGTCGCACACTTCTTGGAGCTGCACGAGAAGTCTCCTGACGAATACGTGCAGTTCGTGCTGCTCTGCGGCGATTTCGTCGGCGAGTTCCAGTCCTTATTTCGTAAACTCAACCGTTATCGCGGCCCCGCGGTAGCCCTCAATGACGATTCGAAAATCCGCATTTCGGCCAAGTCCGAAATAGTGGACACCATCGTGCGGCTCGGGCAGACGCCGGAGATGGCACTGTTCATATTGGAGCGAGTGTCGTTCGTCCAATACAGCGACAACAACGTCGACGCCGGCTTCGGTACCAAGTTAGAAGAGTGTCTTCCCCACTTGGACATGAGCCGTCGCGAGACAGCAGCGTTTCGGGCAAAGTGCAAAGAGCTGGTTGACACCTCGTTCAAGGGAATTGTCACCCGCAATGACATCGAAACGGCATTAGTGGACAGCGCACCCAGTGTGACCCTAGATTGGCAAGTCACGCCTTCCGACCTTGATCTAGGTTCTACTGGGTTTGAGCTCGGCCCGCTCGCCCTAGATGTTACTGCTTTCAATGGCGTCGGCCGCGAGAGCCTCGGCGAAGCGGCCTGGGACCAACTGCAACTCAGCCTGGGTGAGATAGGTGACTTCTTGCACAGCAGCCGCGCACGTCGCGGGGTGCGATTATCAGCTAAACACCGAATGTCGCTGGCCTGTCTTCTGGGGTACTGTTTCTCGGCTGCCCGAAACTTTACGCTGACGCTTGACCACAACGACCAGCTATTCGATACGGCGGTTCACACGCGGGCGCCAGGTCCGTTTTTCAGGGTCGACGAGGACGCGCTTTCAACGCTCGGGATGGAGGGGGTAGCAGCCATCAGTTTCCCGAATGGTACGAATGCTGACGTGGGAGTGAATGCCAAGGTTTTCGGGCTGGGGGACTCACCGAAACTGTCGTTGGTGTCGACCGCCGTTGTCACGGACATCGCGAGTTTGAATACGGCAGTGAGCGAGGCCAAAGTAGCGTTGGTGGAATTTCGCGCGCGACACCAGTTACAGTGCGTGCATCTCTTCATAAAGGCTCCGTCGATGTTCGCCATGGCCCTGGGCCACAGGCTCAATGGCGTAGGTCGAATCCAGCTTTACGACTGGGATCAGGGGAAATACGTCCCAACCCTGCATCTCACCTGAGCAATTTCGTTCTCCTGGGATGTTAAAGGTTGACCTCCAATAATTCTTGATCATACGAGCTTCGGCTTTGGGCCCCCTACGCGGTCAAATCACTGGTCGTAGTGACGGACAGCTCGGGGCTTATGGCCGTTTTTCGCCTGTCGCGAAAGACGGCAACCGGCCCAGAGTTTGTAAAAACGATGATGGCCTCATTGTCTTGGATCATTGAAGTTCGTTGGCCATCAGCTGCGCTTGATCAAAATGGTGTGGTCCTGCTCGCCATTATCCAGGCCCCAGGCCAAGCGCTCGGCTCGTTGTTTGATAGCGAGCGTCTGGGCCACTCGCCAGGCCAGCCGAGCTCCGTTATCGCTCCTGGATCGAACCGCCTCGCTTAGTAAGCCGTCCACGACTTTAAGCTGATTTCGGTGCGCCACGAGCAACTGAGCACGATCATCGGCAGCTATATCCTCCCGTGCCTCTGCCATGGCAGCTGGGCGATTCTCTGCCGGCAACTGGGCGGCCTCCAACTCCGCTGCAATCTTTGCCATGCGATCGGCGATCCCATGGGCTCGCTCGGTTAACTTCGGCCCGCCCGCTTTCTTCCACCCCCCATCAGCAGCGCTCCAGCGCTTTGCAGTGCGTTCGCTGCAATCGACCTGAGCCGCCACCTCGGCCAAGGTCATTGGTGTTGTTATGTAAAGGGTTCGTGCGGCCTCGCGGCGGATTTGGATTGGCTGGATTGGGTCATGTGTTTGGGCGGTCATGGCTACGGCCTCGCGGGCCTATGAAGGGCGTCCAATGATCGTAGTGTCACGCTAGGGAGCTGTGTCACCTTGTCACTCGGAAAACTTCTCGTAGGCGGGCCGGAGGTGTCGTTCGAGATGGATGCAACGCAAAAAATGGATTTGCCCGTTGTCCTGTCCCACAACGGCTGAGGAGGGTGCTCGTATGTCTGACCTATCCCACAGCCCATATTTTCCGGTAATGGCGCCTAGGTAAAAATTGCCGTGACCGCTCAAAACCCTTGTGGCTATTGGGCTTTCTCGGTTCCGGTCACGGCGGTCACGCTGTCCCCCTATAGCTAAAAAATTAATAACCATAGAGTTCATATTGGGTTAATTTTTTTGCTCTATATAAATTGCCGTGACTGTCGTGACCCGTGACCGTTATCACGCTAACGATATTCGCATCGTGATGCCTTGCAGGTTACACCCCATGCCATCTGCCAGGCAGCGTTCGCCTAATATTGTTAGCGTTCGGAAGACGCAAAAAACCCGCTCAGTGGCGGGGTCATTGGGCAGCGTATTGGGCTTGGTTGTGAAGACTGGGACGCAGTGTACGCAAGCTACACTCAGTCAAATGGATGCTCATCGCTGTCGTCTTGGGATTGCTGCCCGTGACGGCTATCAGCCAGTACAAACATGGCGTCGGCTTCAAGGTGGACCCCAGACCGGGCCTTCTGCTGCTCAGCAACAACTGCGGTGTTGTCTTGTTCAGCCCACTGCGCGTGATTGCGAATAATCCAAACACGCTGACCCTTGCCGCCAATCTTGATCTGCCGACCAATGTTGATCGCACCCAATTCTTCTAGGGCGCGGCGCATCGAGGCGTTGATGTTGGGGGCCAGTCCTTCGGACATTACGAACGCAGCATCGGTATTGGTGATGATATCGGTAGGCCAGCGCTCCACGATTTCGTCTGCGCGATGCTGGGTAAGAGACTTGGATGCGCCGACCACAGACAGCTTGGCACTGTTCATAGGTGGTCGCTCGCCCGGCTTGAACTGGCTGACATCGCGGGTCTTCAGAAATTTGGCCACCGCATTGATGAACTCAGAGTCGTTCAGCGCGGCATACAGCTGGGCATAGGTCTCCGGGGAACGCGGCGCGTCGTTGTGCACCATCACGCGCCAGCGGCGGTCAGTATCGCCGATCGGCAGGGCGTTCAGGTGGTTGGAGAACACCAGCCAGCGGCAAGCGTTGTACTCACGGTACTGACGGCCAAATTTCGGGTTAATGTCGCGGTACTCGGCATTGACCAGGCTGCGCAGCTTGTTGGTGTGCCGGTAGCTGTTCTCGCCAGCGCTCTCCTGCACCTCGTCTACGATCGCCAGGACACGTCCAGACAGGCAGCCGTTGTAGGCGCTATCCAGCAAGGATGGCAGATCGACGTTCGGCGCCACGTAGCCGCGCCATACCCGAGCTAGGACCGAAGCCAGCCAATTCCGGCCGCAGCCGGTATGATTCGCAACGTGCAGCCAGCCGTAGTGCGGCAACTCGCCTGGCTTCTGCTCCAAGTGAGCCAGCCAGTCGAGAAAGACATTGCGCTCGGTAGCGTCTGCGAACAGGTATTCGACGTGTTCGAGGAACAGGCCGATCTCAGCCTTAACGTCCCAACGCTGCATTGGCCGCCAAGTATTGACCGCCTTCTTGCCTTCGGGGTCCGAACAGATGTGACCGGCACCTGCACGGAATGTGCGGGTCATCGCATTGCGGCGCTCGGGATCTTTCTGCCAGAGCACGGCATTCGGGATCGGTCTTTTCATACCTTCGCTGGGCTCGTAGGTGGTCGACTTGGCGGTAAGGCCGCGCACCTCCTTAAAGCTGAGGAACATTGCGCTGGTCGGGGTGACGTAGGCAACTTGCTCTCCCTCAGCGATCCAAACCAAGTTCTGAACCATCTCGTCCAGCTCCATTTTGGACGGGAACATATCCCCGAACTCATCATTCTGCAGGCGCCCGTTTTCTTCCTGCTGAAGGCGACGACGCTCCTCATCTAGACCAACATAAGGTGCGGTGTCAGCAAACTGTTGCTCATCCGATGCGCGATTCTGCTGGAGGTCTTGCTCGCTCTCAAAAAGAGGCGAGTCGTCCGCCACAGGGCAGGACGGCTCAAAGACTTGCATTGGCTCATCTTGCACAACCTGGCGAACGGCCAACACGGATTCAAACTCCGCCACTACAGCTTTGCGACCGCGATGCTCCAACAAGTCATTAAAGTCGGTAGGGCCGGACCATTTACCATCGGCGCCCAAGGTGCCATCGGCGTGCACAAATGGTGGCGTCGAGATCAGGCCGCCGACAACCTTTGCTGCCAATCTTGCGTGGTGCACGCCAGGGTTCGCGATGGGCTTGGTGGTCCACTGGTCGTTGTCGGCCGCTAGGATGATGATCGCGCCCCGCTTACTGTCACGAATGGCCTGCGCCACGGGCAGCAGGTTGCCAACGTCGAAGGTGACCAGGACCAGGTGACCGGTAGCCTCATGAATGCTTGCGCCAGTAGCGTAGCCTTCGCAGATGACGAAAACCGGGCAGCCATCGACCATCTGCGGTTTGCCGATCGCGTGAAACAGTCCTATTTTCGCACCGTTCTTCAAGAGATCCTTATCCCGGGTGCCGTTGTTCAAAATCTTATCTGGAAGGATGGCCTGCAAACTGTGGATCTTTCGGGTCTTGTCGCAGATCGGCACCAGCAGCGCTTCATTGGTCACCGTACGGACTTCGCCAGTTTCCTCATTGACGAATTCCCACTTGCCCAGGCGCAGGCCATGGGCCTTGACGCCCTTGCGCTTGAGGTAGGGGTGATCATCGGTAGCCGGTACGGCCGCATTCCAGATGTCATTGGCGCGCTCAGAAGCCGCATCATGTTCGGCCTGTCGCCGAGCAGTCTGCGCGGCCTTGCGCTTATCCCAATCGGCTTGCTGGGCCTTTTGCTCGGCCGCTGTCATCGGTTTTGTATGGCGGCCGGCTTTCCAGGAAAACTTATGGTCGCCATGGCGCTTATAGCAGCCAAACTGGCCAACAGGATTTTGGTCGATATGAAGGATTGCCCAAGCGTTCTTGCTACCGACCTGGTCGCCCTGAGCGTGATAACGATGCAGCTTCCCATCGGCGATGAGTTCATCGGTGATGACAATACCTTCTTTTTTCATCTCACCAAGGAACTGGTCCATGTAGGACTGATGAGTCACAGGAATATGGGAAAGGGCATTCATACGGACGCCGCCTTGCGAGTGCCGCGACGTGCATAGCAGGCGACCACATCCAAGAGGTGCATGAGCGTGCTGATCGGAAATGCGCGCCCTGTTACGGGGCAGATCCACACTACTGGCAGACCAGTGTCCAAGCCATCGGGGCGCTTATCCCTGAGCGCCTTTGTCAGACCGTATGATGATCCGGCGACTTGAAAGTGATGTCCATCCGAACCGAGAACATCGCAAAGTGCCAGCTCTTGGCCGCCGCAAAACTTGATAACGTCGCGTAGGAACTCGCTGTTGGTGCAGTCGAATTCTTCGGGCTCGCGGCGCACACGGTCGTCTGGGATTATTGTTGGGCGCATTTCGAGCGCTCCTTCAGATATTCTTCCAGCGTTGCCTTTTCCCAGCCCAATGTACGAGCTGTCAGCTTGATCGGTCGAATAAAGCTACCTGCTGTGACCATGCGCTCCAGCGTTCTACGAGAAACGCCAAGCATCGTGGCAACTTCCTCGGTGCGAATAAATTGGTTCATTGCGGATCCTCATGCGAGCTTGATGTCGATTCACCAGATGTCGCATTGTGTGCGTCACGACGGCCTACAATTTTGAAATTCAGGCAAAAGACCACTTTGGGAGTAACGTTACGAACGTCAGTGCGAAAACTGCCAGCTAGGTCATGCTTTGATCAGCATGGTTTGCCGGGGCAGTGTGGATATATGGTGACGTAGGACCGCCAAAGCATTCACAGCCTGACTCCGAAGTGCGCAAGCACGCCATTAGGTTCAAGTTCGTATCGCTGGCCAGCCAGAATGCGACCTGTCTTGCGCTCCTTGATCCGGATCCCACCCATGTTATTTGGCCCGGTGCCAATGCCATCGGCCGAGCGCTCCAGCATGCAGCCAAACTGTGTAGCTACTTCCACAGCCCTATTCAGAAGCTCAGGCGCCCAGTCTGCAATTTCTTGCTCGGCAAGCAGGCGGTCGTACTCGTGCCAGTCATTACGAGCCCCTGCATCCACGATCTTTTGGAGTTGGTCGTCGGTCATTTGGCACTCCCGCTCAGAGCCGTTTGTAGTGCAAACCCGTCGATCAGCGGCGAGTACATGGCTTCAGGTGTATGCGACGCCTGGCAGCAATTGCCAGAGGCGGCATGGGGGCGAGTTTGGGGGTATTGGTGTTGCATATCGTTGCACCTTCCCTCGACTTTGAGGGGAGTGGTTTGCGTAGAGGGTGATCGACTGGGAAGCGCGCCGGTGCCCGTAGGGGTCCACTACTCAGACCATAAAACGGAGACCTGCTACTCACGCCGATTGATTAAGATCGGGCCTGCAGAATGCTGGCAATTAGAATCATGTCGCCACGAGTGGCTAAGCGGTGTGACCGGCAGTGCGGCTGTCGATAAATTTGGCGAGGTCGGCCAAGCGGTAGCGCACTAGGCGGCCAACTTTGGCGAAGGGGAGGTCGTATCGCCCGGTGGAGCGCCAGACCGCAAGCGTGCTTGGCTTCACGCCGAGAGCTGCGGCCGCCTGCTTATCGTCAATCTGGTTTGGTGGCCTGGAGGGGTCGTAGCCGAGAGCTACTGCTATTTCAATTTTGATAGTTTCGATGTTTGTTGTAATGGTCATTCGGAAAGCCCCGTGTTGATTGATGTGTTGGGGCTATGATCGGTAAATTGAAATGAGCTGCGTCCTATTAGGGGAGGGCAAAACCCTGATAGTGACTATTAGGATTTTCGGTCGCTATCGGCGCGACTCTTTGCTGCCTCAAGAAATTTCGCGATCGTTCCCTTGCCGGCTGGCACTTTGGCGCAGTGGCGTGCTGCTGCCTCTATGATGTTTTGCTCATCCGCATGTGGTTTTATCAGTCGGTACCCAGCTTCGATTGCCAGCACGTACACCAGCCGTTCAAGCGAGGCACGCTCGCGCGGTTCTAGCGGTTTTTCGCGCCGTTCAGTCAGCTCGCCCTCTAATGCCAGACTCTTGATACGTTCCTGCTCTAATAATTCCTGCAGGTGGAGCAGTTCGGAACTCTCTGCCTTGTAGCCGAGCAGTCGATCAATCAGTGCTTCCAATGCCAACGGAGTGAACCACAAGGAACGTTCCATCAGGTCGATTGATGTTTCCCAAGACAGACCGTCTGCCTCGATTGTTATCGCAGCTTTGAAGTCATACCAGGGGTCGCTTTTGCGAGCGCTAAGAATGATCTGCGTGCCACTGACATCTCGTCGACTGTGACCGTGCCGCATTGAGATTCCGGTCTGTGGCAAGTCAACCGTAGCCGGCGTGCCTAAATCGGCGCAAGTCTGTGTTAACTCAAATGCGTTGTACTGTACGTTAGCTGCTTCTGCGACTGCCTGGATTGCCTCCCATTGGTCAAGTCGTGTCCGCACCAGGTATTTCGTAGGAAGGCGACTCATTTGGCTGTCTCCATTGGGGAGGGCTGTGGTGTGCTAGGGATCTCTTTCGGTCGGCCAGCATCAAGCATTGCAGTGGTTGCGGTGTTCACGGATTGGCGAACCGGATCAAGGTCCAGTCGAGCGTAGACCGCTGTTGCCTGTTGCGTTTTGTGGTTCAAGCTCTTGCCGATGATGGCCAGTGATGCGCCTGTTTTCGCCTGCCAGCTGCCTAGAGTGCGACGCAGATCGTGGATGCGCAGATCGGTCATGTCATAGCTTGCTAGGTGAATTTTTAGGGAGTCAGCAAGCGCTCGGTAGTGTTTCTCTGCTTTGGCAGGTGCGGCTGCAAGCAAATGCTCCGCATGTACACGCTCTTCAGGAGGCATTTTTCCTTCCGCTTGCAACTGATCCAGTAAGCGGCGAATGCTGGCTCGCTTCAGAACCGTGGCCCAGGCTTTTTTCGGTTCGACTAAGTGGCCGGTCTTACCAAAGCTCGGAAAAACGAAGGGAGATGTGTCGATATGTTTTCGACGCATTCGCAGTATGTCGATGGCTTCAGGTGAGAGTGTGACGTTCTGCGGTGTGCCATTCTTGGTCATCGACAAGCGCCATACACCCTCATCGAGATACAACTCACGCCATGTCATGGCCTGTACGTTTGAGCGCCGAGCGCCAGTCAGCAGGGCGATCAGGAAGAAATCGCACAGAGTTGATTCATCAATGGCAGTAAAAAGGTGGGGAAGCTCATCTGCGAGGGCAAATCGGTCGCGGGATGGTGCTGGGTTTTTTTGAATGCGGTTGGCTGGATTTAGACCGGTGAAAATCTCGAGGTCGGCGGCAAAGTTGAAGACCGAGGAGATCAAGATTACCGCTCGGTCCGCTTGCGCGTGGCTGACTTTACTTGCCTTGGTGTGGATGGCCTTCACTTCGCTCCGTGACACGTCGCTGAGCTTCCGATTCTTGATCGGGCCAAGGTAGATACGACTGACGTCGCAATAATTGCGCTTGGTTTTTTCGGTCAGCGGGGTGCCATCCCGCTTCTTCCTTTCCGCTAAAAAGCGCTCGAACATTTCATAGAATGTAGGTTCGCCCCGGACGGCGCGTCGGGCCTTTGCGGGGTCTGCTCCAGCGGCAAACTCGCCAAGGATCAGTGTGGCTTCTGTACGCGCTTGCTCGACTGTCATGTCTGGGAATGTGCCGAGCTTCACCCATGCCATAGACGTTCCTGCGCGCTTCACGACATAGAACGACTTTGATCCGCTGGCGGTCACTCGTACCGCCAGTTTGGGAATTTGCGTGTCGTACACAGTTAGGCGTTTGCCTGCTTCAGGGAGGGGAAGTGCCGCCACGGTGGTCTTGGTGAGTTTGAACCTTTCCATTGATCATCAGCGCCTATAGTTATCTGTTCTGGGCTATCACCCGGCTAGCATGGGCTATCAAAAATCGTGTAAATTGGTGATAGCCAATGAAGGCAAGTATCCGCTGAAGCCCTTGTTCTGTATAGGTTGAACAAGATTGGTAAAGGGTGGTGCTTTGATGGACCTTCAAACTCCTAAGGGGAAGGTTGCAGGTTCGAACCCCGCCTGGGACACCATATATTTAAGGCCTCTTAGGCAGATCGGTTGTTCTCAGCATTGGGCTGTGACAGCAGGATGGCAGCAGTAGGCACCAAAAAACCCTGTCTGAGGAAACTTGGACGGGGTTTTTTATTGGTTCGAAAGCGCCAAGTCGTTAAAAAGCTTGGCTACAGCGTCGATTCTAAGTAAGGCCTTTAGGGGGTGTCTTGTAGTGGTCAACTCATCCCGGACACAGTTTTGAGTTTTTCTTCCGTTTTCGCTGGGGCCAATCCATCGTTAAATTGATGAGGTCGGATCCAGTTGTAGTGATGCATCAGGTACTGGCTAATATCTCTCTGAGCCTGGTGGCCGGTCATGTAGC